>NZ_AFPM01000339.1 GCF_000220565.1 Oceanicola sp. S124
GGTGCTCTGCCTGCTGCCCGCCCCGCCCGGGGCCATGACACCCCGAGGGCCTGGCGGCTGGTCGCCCTGACCCTCTGGATGGTCACCTGGTGGCTGGCCGAGGCCCGTGCCCCTGCCCGCCACTGCCCTGCTGCCGATCCCGATGATGCCGCTTCTAGGCATACAGCCGGTGGCCGAGATCACCGTGAACTACGGCAACCACCTGATCTTCCTCTTCCTCGGTGGCTTCATCCTGGCGGCGGGGATGCAACGCTGGGGCCTGCACCGGCGGATTGCGCTGTCCATCGTGCGGGCCATCGGCTCGACCCCCTCGCGGATCATGCTGGGCTTCATGCTGGCCACCGCCTTCCTGTCGATGTGGATCTCGAACACCGCCACCACGGTGATGATGTACGCGGTCGGCATCTCGGTGATCGAATTCGTCGCCTCGCGGATCGAGGACCGCAAGCTGGTGCGCAACTTCGGGGTGGGCCTGATGCTGGCCATCGCCTTTTCGGCCTCGATCGGCGGCGTCGGCACGCTGATCGGCACGCCGCCGAACGCGCTGCTGGCGGGCCTGCTGTCGGATAGCTACGGGGTCGAGATCGGCTTCCTGCAATGGATGCTGATCGGCGTTCCGGTGGTGCTGGTGATGCTGCCGGTCTGCTTCCTGCTGCTGTCGCGGGTCATCTTCCCGATGAAGGGCCTGGACCTGCGCGGCGTCTCGGCGGTGATCGCCGAGGAACACGCCCGTCTCGGGCGCATGGATCGCGGCGAGATCACCGTCGCCCTGGTCTTCGGCGCGGCGGCCTTCTTCTGGATCACCCGTGGCTTCCTCGGCCTGCCGATCAATGACGCCGGCATCGCCATGGCCGCGGCGCTGCTGCTCTTTGCCATTCCGCTGGGCCGCAAGGAGGGCTTCGTGCTGGACTGGTCCGTCGCCCGTTCCCTGCCCTGGGGGGTGCTGATGCTCTTCGGCGGGGGCCTGGCCCTGGCCGGCGCCTTCAATGCCACCGGCCTCGCCGAGTGGATCGGAGAGCAGGTCGCCGGGCTGCAGGGGGTGAACCTCTGGCTGCTGATCCTGATCGTTGCCACGGTGATCGTCTACCTGACCGAGATCACCTCGAACACCGCCTCGACCGCCACTTTCCTGCCGATCCTCGGCGCGGTGGCTGTCGGACTTGGCGTGGCGCCCG
>NZ_AFPM01000338.1 GCF_000220565.1 Oceanicola sp. S124
GGTCTCCGGCCTCGGGCAGGATCAGCGAGGACGCCTTCGGCTTCCGCCTGACCCGCTCGGGGTTCCACCTCTGGGTGATCGACGGGGCGACCTCGCTGGCCGGGGAACCGGCGCGCTACCGCCCCGACATGACCGATCCGGCCTGGTTCGCCCGCCGCCTGTCCGCCGGGATCGCGGGCAGCGTGCTGCATGCCCCGCTCAGCCCCGCCCGGCTGGCGACACTGGTGCAACAGATCGAGACCGATTACATGGCGCGCTGTGCGGGCAGGGTGGCCGAACAGGACTACCCGCTGGCGGCGCTGACCTACCTGCATGTCCGGTCCGACCGGCAGGGCTTTTGCCTGAGCCGCCTCGACCATGCCGATTGCTTCGCCGAGATCACCTCGGCGCGCCGCCCGTCCCGGCACCGTCCCGGCTTCGCCATGCCCGCCGTGGCGCCCTACCGCCCGCTGGACCTTTCCGGCGCGCGGGGAGAGGCGATGCGGGCGCGCCGGCTGGCCCAGATCCGCGACTGCGCCAGTACCGCCGTCACCCTCCATCCGCGCAGCACCGCCACCGGCACGACCGCTCGACAGATCCTGCGCGGCCCCGCGCGCTTCATCGCCGGGTCCGACGGGCTGGAGCGCTATGCCGCCGCCTATGGCCTTGGCCCGATGGCCGATATCTCGGCACTGGCGGCCGAGGGGCGGGCCCTGGAGGCGCTGGTGCGCCTGCGTGCCTGGGAACGGGCCAACAGCGCACATCAGCGCGAGGTGAAGACCGCCGACGACGTGCTGCTGCTCAGCGGCGAGATCGGTTCGCGCGCCGGGTCCGGCCTTGCCGCCCTTCGCCGGGTCGAGCGGCCCGGCGTCACCCTCTGGACATCCCCGCCCGGCGGCGTCTCTCTGCGCCTCGGGCAGGGGCTGCACATCGGCCCCTGAGGGCCACATTCGCTGACTTACCTGGGAGTCTCCCGCAATGAAGATCCTGATCCACGACAGTGCCGAGGCGGCGACCTCGGCGGCGGCCCGCGATATCCTGTCGCTGGTGCGCGCGCGGCCCGCCTGCCGGCTGGGCCTTGCCACCGGCGGCACGATGGAGCCGGTCTACGCCGAACTGCGCAGGGCGGCGGCGGAGGTCTCGTTCCGCGCCGTGACCACCTTCAACCTCGACGAATACGTCGGCCTGTCGCCCGAGCACCCGCAGAGCTATCACCGCTACATGGCAGAGCAGCTCTTCGACCATATCGACATCGACCGGGCCAATACCCATGTCCCGCGCGGCGATGCCGCCAGCCCCAACACCGAGGCACGCGACTATGATGCCCGGATCACCGATGGCGGCGGGCTGGACCTGCAACTGCTGGGGCTGGGGGCCAACGGCCACATCGGCTTCAACGAGCCCTTCTCCAGCCTCGGGTCGCGTACCCGCGTCAAGACGCTGGCGCGCAAGACCCGCGACGACAACGCCCGTCTCTTCGCCGAGGGCGAGGTGGTGCCGACCTATGCGATCACCATGGGCGTGGGCACGATCATGGAGGCGCGGCAGATCCTGCTGGTCGCCACCGGCGCGCACAAGGCCGAGGCCGTGGCGGCAATGATCGAGGGGCCGGTCAGCGCCGCCTGTCCGGCCTCGGTGCTGCAGTTCCATCCGCGCGTCACCGTTCGGCTGGATGGCGGGGCCGCCTCGGCGCTGAAGGGCCGCGATTACCTCGATTTCGTGCATCCGAACGCAGAGGAGGTCGACCTTGGCTGACCGCATCATCCTGCGCGCCGGCGCGCTTCACGACGGTTTCGGCGGTGCGCCACGCCACGACCGCGCGCTGGTCATCGAAGAGGGCCGCTTCGTCGAAGAGCTCGACGGGGCGCGGGCTGCCGCGCTCGGCGGGCAGCTGATCGAGGCGGAGGTCGCGGCGCCGGGCTTCATTGACCTGCAGCTGAACGGGGCGGGGGGCGTACTGTTCAACGATGCGCCGCTGCCTGAAAGCCTGCGAACCATGGCCGAGGGCGCGCGCCGGGGCGGCACCGCCTATTTCCTGCCGACCTTCATCACCGACGCGGGCCGGAAGTACCTGCGCGCGATGGAGGCCGTCTGCGCCGCCGCGCCGCAGCTGCCCGAGGTGATCGGGCTGCATCTGGAAGGGCCCTTCCTGTCGCCCGCGCGCCCCGGTATCCATCCCGCCGACTGCATCCGGCCGATGGCCGATGAGGAT
>NZ_AFPM01000337.1 GCF_000220565.1 Oceanicola sp. S124
ACGCCGTCGCGGAAGGCCATGACCTCGGCGGCCAGGGCCTCGGGGCCGGCAACCACGCGGGCGCGGGTCAGGGCCAGGTGCTCCCATGTCCAAGCCGTGCCTTGCTGGTAGTCGCGGTAAGAGGACAGCGAAGTCGCCACCGGCCCCTGGTTGCCCGAGGGGCGCAGCCGCATGTCGACCTCGTAGAGCCGCCCTTCGGCCATCGGCGCCGAGAGCGCAGTCACCAGCGCCTGGGTCAGCCGCGCGTAATAGACCCGCGAGGGCAGAGGGCGCCGCCCCTCGGACGCCTCCTGGCCATCGGCGTCGTAGATTACGATCAGGTCGAGGTCGGAGCGCGCATTCAGCCGCCCCGCCCCCATCGAGCCCATGGCCATGACCACCGCCCCCCGCCCCGGTGTCGCGCCGTGGCGCCGGGCGAATTCCGCCTGGACCACCGGCCAGAGCCCCTGCAGCACCGTTTCGGCAAGGGCGGCGTATTCCGCCCCCGCCTCCTCGGGCGGGATGAGCCCGCGCAGGTGATGCACGCCGATACGGAAATGCCATTCCTTCTGCCAGCGCCGGGCCGCGTCCAGCTTGGCCTCGTAGTCTTCTTCCCGCGCCAGTACCTGCTGCAGCCCTGCCGAGAGCACCTCGTTGCCCGGCCAGGGGTCGAAGAACGACCCGCCGATCACCGCGTCCAGCACGCCGGAATTGCGGCTGAGGAAGAAGGCCAGCTCGGGCACCGTGCCACAGATGTCGCCGATCAGGTCGATCAGCTGCGGATTGGCCTCGAAGAGCGAAAACAGCTGCACCCCGGCGGGCAGGCCCTTCAGGAAGCCGTCGAAGGCCAGCAGCGCCTCTTCCGGCTTCGCCGCGCGCGCCAGCGAGGCCAGAAGCTGCGGGCGCAGGCGCTTGAAGATTTCCCGCGCGCGGGTCGAGGCGAAGGCCGGGTAGTGGTGCCAGCGTTCCAGCATGGCGGGATCAAATCCGGTGCTCTGCAGCGCGGCCTCGGAGACCTCTTCGGGGCTGTCGGGGGCAAAGAAGGCCTCGGTGATCTCGTGCACCTCGGTCAGGCGGCGGGTCAACTCGTCGCTAAGGCCCGCCTCGTCGCGGCCCATCAGCGCGGCCAGCCGGGCCAGCCCCTCGCCGTTGCCGGGCAGCTTGTGGGTCTGGGCGTCGTGGATCATCTGCACCCGGTGCTCGACCTCGCGATGCGCGCGGTAGTGATCGACCAGCGCCGAGGCGGCGTCAGAGGGCAGCCAGCCCGCCACAGCGAGCTGTTGCAGCGCCGGCACCGTCGCCCTGAGCCGCAGCGAGGGGTCCCGTCCGCCGGCGATCAGCTGGTGGAACTGGGCGAAGAACTCGATCTCGCGGATGCCGCCGCGCCCCAGCTTCATGTCGTGACCAGGCAGCGAGAGCGGCCCGTGGGTGCCCTTGCTGTCGCGGATCGCCAGGCGCACCGCATGGGCATCCTGGATCGCCGCATAGTCGAGGTGCCGCCGCCAGACGAAGGGCCTGAGCCCCTCGAGGAAGCGCTGGCCGCGGTCGAGATCCCCGGCGCAGGGACGTGCCTTGATATAGGCCGCGCGCTCCCATGTGCGCCCGAGGCTCTCGTAGTAGCGCTCGGCGGCCTCCATGCCGACACAGACCGGAGTGACCGAAGGGTCGGGGCGCAGCCGCAGGTCGGTGCGGAAGACATAGCCCTCGCCCGTCGGCTCGCTGAGCAGCGTCGCCATCTTGCGCACCGCCCGGATCAGCGCCGGGCGCGCCTCGGCGGG
>NZ_AFPM01000336.1 GCF_000220565.1 Oceanicola sp. S124
GAGGTGATGCGGGCAGGCTTCCTGGAAGGGGCCTCGGCGGTCAGCCAGAACAACCGCCTGATCGAGCGGCTGGAGCAGCCGACGGGGGGCTACTACTGGACCTCCTACGATTTCGACCGTGGGGTCAGCCCGATCCGGCGCCTGAAGGAAACCCCGCTGGGACCGGCGGCCGCCTTCCCCGACATGCCCCATTTCGAGGAGGACGGGGGAGAGATGCTCTTCTCGCTGCCCAACGGGATGCAGGGCTACTACCTGACGGATCCGGCGGGCAACTACCTCGACAACGGGCCGACGGCGGTGGTCTTCCTGAAGGACCCCAGCCCGATCTACGGCACCACGATCTCGAACGGGAAGGCCTGCATGGTCTGCCACACCCGTGGCCCGATCGAGGCCTATGACAATGTCCGCGAGGCGGTCGAGGCCACCGGTGCTGCGCCCGAGGTGCTGCGCATGCTCGAACGGCTGCACCCCGAGGACTACGTTCTGGAAGCGGCCTATGGCGAGGATACGGCGATCTACCTCGATGCGCTGGCGCAGACCGGGGCCGACATGACCATCATGGAGGGGCCGGGGCGCTAT
>NZ_AFPM01000335.1 GCF_000220565.1 Oceanicola sp. S124
GACCCGGTCGAGGGGATCGCCCGTTACCCCGGCCCGGTGATGGTCGCCTGGGGCAGCGCCGATCCCCTTGTGCCGGAAAGCTCTGCCGAAAAGCTTCTCGCGGCGCATCGCGGTGCCGGGGTGGCTTACCGCCGCCCCTTCGACCATGCCTTCGACATCGGCGCCGGTCCGAAAGAGCTTGATACCCTGATCGCCCGCACCATCGCCTTCCTGACGGAACCGCCGTCCTAGGCCGCCTCGGGGGCCAGCAGCGCCAGGGCCTCGCGCACCACCTCGGGACCGGCGCCGGGGCGATGTGCATTCTCGGACAGGTGGCGCCGCCAGGCCCGGGCCCCGGCACGCCCCTGGAACAATCCCAGCATGTGCCGCGTGACCTGGCCCAGCTTGCCACCGGCGCTGACGTGACGCTCGATATAGGGCAGCATCGCCAGCGCTGCCGCCTCCGCATCCAGCCCGCCCGGCTGGCCCCAGATCCGCGCATCGGCCCCGCAGAGCATATTGCCCGGCTCATGGTAGGCGGCCCGCCCCACCATCACCCCGTCGAGCCCCTGCGCCAGCAGCGCCTCGGCCTGATCAAGAGAGGTGATCCCCCCGTTGATCGACAGGTGGAGGTCGGGGAAGGCCTGCCGCATCCGCAGCACCAGCGGATAGTCGAGCGGCGGGATATCGCGGTTCTCCTTCGGGCTGAGGCCCTGCAGCCAGGCCTTGCGGGCATGCACGGTCACCCGGCGGCAGCCCGCCGCGGAGATCTTGTCGAGGAAGTCCGGCAGGACCTCTTCGGGATCCTGGTCATCGACGCCGATGCGGCATTTCACGGTCACCTCGACAGTCACCGCGGCGCGCATGGCGGCAACACAGTCGGCAACCAGCTCGGGGTGTTTCATCAGCACGGCGCCGAAGGTGCCCGACTGCACCCGGTCCGACGGGCAGCCACAATTGAGGTTGATCTCGTCGTAGCCAGCCTCGGCGCCCAGCCGGGCTGCCGCCGCCAGTTCCTCGGGATCAGACCCGCCGAGTTGCAGCGCGACGGGATGTTCCTCGGGATTATAGGCCAGCAGGTGCAGGGCCCCGCCCCGCACCAGCGCCGGAGAGGTGACCATCTCGGTATAGAGAAGCGCCCGCGGCGACAGCAGCCGGTGCAGGTAGCGGCAATGGCGGTCGGTCCAATCCATCATCGGGGCGACGGACAGGCGGGCGGCCGTTGAAAGATCTACATTCTTTTCTTTTTCAGCCACTTACGAGACCTTCACCAACACACGATTGAGCATCATTATTTCTGTTGCGCGCCATTTTTCGCATGGCGTACACCAAATGGTGTACAGGATTGGCTCATGATGCACACCACAGGGGAAGCATCACCGAAAGGCGCCGAGGAAACGGCTCGATAGCATATCGTGCAGCGGTCGTCATGCGTCGAGATGGCAGGCGCCACACCTTCACTCGGACTTTTGATCGCGAGCAACCCCATATTCACCGCATAGTTCCGACAGTGCGCCGTGCAGCAATGAAATGATTTCAGCGCGTGGCGACGACGTTCTTTCGACAATCCCAATCTGCCGTGTCACTTGCGGCGAGCCAAACGGAAGACGCATCAGGCCAAGATCCTCCGGGTACTGCAATGCGACGTGCGGAACCACCGAAATGCCCAGCCCCTGACGAACACAGGTGACGATCGAGCCGACAGTGTCTATTTCAGCCACGTCGTTCGTGACGACGCCCAGACGGGACAGTTCGGTGTCGATCAAGTTGGCCAGAGGAACAGGGCTTCGGAAGCGGACGTAGGGCCACGTGTTCAACAACTTGATAGGATCGCTGGCGTCCATTTCAGCTGGCCCGATCAACCAGAGCGGCTCGCGCAGGAAAGGGCTCCAACGTAGAGCACTGGGAAAGCCCAGGTGTTCAGCGACGATCGCGGCATCGAGGCGACCTGCCGCCACATCCGCTATCAGGGGCGAGGACAACGACACGCGCAGGCTCGGCTTCAGCGCCGGATAGCGCTGGCGCATCTGCACCAGGGCCCGAGGCAAAAGGTTGAGAGCACTTGTTCTGACTGAGCCCAACATCAGGGTTCCCGCGATGTGAAGTCCGCTCAGGCTGGCTTTGGTATCCTCGGCGCGGCGAAGAATATCACTCGCCATCTCAAGAACTTGAAGTCCTTCCGGCGTGACCGTCGGCGGCCGTGTACTGCGGTCGAAGATGGTCACGCGCAGTTCCTCCTCCAAGGCCTGAACCTGCTGACTAACCGCCGAGGGTGTCAGCCCGACGACCTCCGCCGCGTGGGCAAAGGTGCCATGGGATTGAATGGCCAGGAGGGTTTTCAGTTGTCGCGTTTCCATCATCAAATCCAATATTTCTAAATCTAATAACCAGAATTACGCGCTTTTGTGAAGCCATTCTTGACGTTAGTTTGCCAGATCAGGAGGAGACCCGCGGTTCGGTTGAGGGGATCGGCGCGGACCTATCGACACCCAGAGAAATGAAGAGACGCGTCCCGACGGTTCGGGACGCTATGGAGACACGCGCCATGAGCAAGAAAATCCTCGTTACAGGGCCTGACCTCGATCAGGCGGCGGCCCGTCTGCTGGCCGAACATGGCTATGAGACGGTACACACCCCCGCCTATGCCGACAGCGCGGTGATCTCCGAGTACCTGCAGCAGACCGGCGCTGAGGGCATCGTGTCACGCATGGGCCGTCTGGACGCCGAGGTCATGGATGCCGCCCCTAGGCTAAAGGTCATTTCAAAACACGGTGTGGGCGTCGACAACATCGACATCCAGGCCGCCGCCGAACGCGGCATTCCGGTGCTGGTCGCCACCGGTGCCAATGCTGTTTCCGTGGCAGAACATGCCATCGCGTTGCTGCTGGCGACCGTGAAGCGCATCCTGCCCCTGGGTGCGGGTCTGCGCGCTGGGCGTTGGGAGAAGCCTGGCTTCTCGGGTCGCGAAATCGCAGGGGAAACGATCGGGCTGATGGGCATGGGGTCCATCGCGCAGGCCACATGCCGGATGGCACATGGCCTCGGCCTGAACGTCATCGGTTTCGACCCCTACGCCCCGGACCACCTGTTTGAGGAACACGACGTGAAACGCTGTGCGTCCTTCGAGGAGCTGGCGTCCAAATCCAACATCCTCAGCCTGCATTGCCCGCTGACCGCTCAGACCCGCAAGATCCTGAACGCGGAAACCATCGCGTTGATGCCTCATGGATCCTACGTAGTGAACACCGCGAGAGGTGGCCTGATCGACGAGGAGGCCCTGGTTGCGGCGATCCGGTCCGGCCATCTGGCAGGCGCTGGACTGGACACCTTTGCGGTGGAGCCGCCTGCAGCTGACCATCCGTTCTTCGCTGAGCCGACCATCGTCCTGACGCCCCACATTGGCGGGGTCACCGCTCAGGCCGGCGCTCGTGTCGGCGTCGAGGCCGTAACTGGCATCGTGCAGGTCTTGGCCGGTGAGACCGTGCCAGAGCACCGCATCATCAATCGCAAACTGCTGGCTGCTGCAAAGGCAGAACCGGCCAAAGTCGAGGACTGATCCATGACTGTGGGTTTCCGTATCCTGAAACGCGAACGCTCCGCGTCGAAAGACCTTGTTGACGAATTCGCCAAACTGCCAGTGGCCAATGTCTCTGACAGCATGTCGCGAATGACCGCCGCCGGCCCGACCCTGCGCCCGATGCATACCTCCGGCGGCATGGCCGGCGTGGCACTGACCGTGAAGGCGCGCCCTGGCGACAACCTGATGCTTCACGCCGCCATCGACCGCGCCGTGCCTGGTGACGTGATCGTCGTCGACGCTGGCGGCGCGCTGGACAACGCCCTGATGGGCGAGCTGATGCTGGCCTACGCCATCAAGAAGGGCGTTGTCGGCTTCGTTATCAACGGCGCCATCCGCGACCTCGACAACTTCCGCGAAACCAACCTGCCGACTTGGGCCGCCGGCGTCACCCACCGCGGCCCCTACAAGGACGGCCCCGGCGAGCTGAACGTACCGATCGCCATCGACGGCATGGTGATCCACCCCGGCGATATCATCATCGGCGACAGCGACGGCGTGCTCTGCGTGCCCCTCGACGAAGCCGAGACGATCCTGAAGGCAACCCAGATGAAATCCGCCGCCGAGATCAAGCAGATGGCCGACATCGACGCCGGCACCAACGACCGTACCTGGGTCGACCGCGCTCTGAAGGAGCGAGGCTGCACCCTGCCGGAAGACTGAAACACACGCATGTACAGGAGGAGAAACATGCTCAATATCGTCAAGAAGACCGCCCTCGCAGGCGCGCTGATCCTATCCGCAGGTGCCGCGCTGGCCGAGTACCCCGAGAAGCCGATCGAGGTGATCGTCGGCTATTCCGCAGGTGGCGGCACCGACGTGATGGCCCGCACCGCCGCCCCCTTCATCGAGAAGTACCTGGGCGACGGCGCCAGCATCGTGGTCAAGAACATGCCCGGCGCCTCCGGCCAGATCGGCGTGACCGAGGCGGCCAATGCCGACCCCGACGGCTATACCCTGGGCACCTTCAACCTGCCCGGCATGATGGCCCGCACCATCGACCGCGAAGCCGACTATGACCGCGACAGCTTCAGCTACCTGGCCAACGTGGTGAACGATCCCAACGTCATCGTCACCTCCAAGTCAAGCGGCCTCGACACCCTCGACGCGCTGCTGGCAGAGGCCAAGGCCAATCCCGGCGCGATCACAGTCGGCATGTCGAGCCTCGGCGGCGACGACCACTTCGCCCTGATCAAGCTGCAGAACGCCACCGAGACCGAGTTCACCATCGTGCCCTTCAAGGGCTCTGCCCCGGCCCGCACCGCGCTGCTGGGCGGCCATGTGGCCATGGGCATCCTGAACATTTCGGAAGTGGCCGAGTTCCAGGACCAGCTGAACGTCCTGGGTGTCGCCACCAACGAACGGTCCCAGTTCGCCCCCGAGCTGCCGACCTTCAAGGAACAGGGGCTCGAGCTGGTCAACGGCTCCATGCGCGGCTTCATCGCCCCGGCCGGTCTGCCCGAGGATGTCCAGGCCAAGCTGATCGACGCCTTCACCCAGATGGCAAGCGATCAGGAGTTCCTAGACGCCATGGCCGCGACCGCCAACCCGGTCGAAGTGGTCGCCGGCGAGGAGTTCCGCCAGCTGACCTCGGATCTCTACGACCTTGCCAAGGGCGTCTGGGACACCACCCCCTGGAACTGAGCCCTCGGACCTGAGGCCCTCCTCGGGCCCAAGGAGCCGCGCGTGAGGGGGCTGCCCCCTCACGCCACCCATTCCTGACAGCAAGAGCAGACCCATGCCCGCAAGCAAGAACCACCGCTTGGCCCGGCCCGAGACCCTGACCGCGATCGGCATCATCCTGGTCGCAGCCGGCTTCCTGATCCCCACGTTCGACATGCGCGCCATCTCGGCGCTGCTGCCCGCCACCATGCTGATCGGCCTGATCCTGCTGTCCCTGTTGCTGCTGCTCTCGGATCAGCGCAAGGCCGGCGCAGGAGAAGAGGCAAAGCCGATGACCGGCTCGCCCAAGCGGGTGATCGGGGCCTTTCTTCTGATCGTCGCCTATGCCCTGGCGACTGACTTCATCGGCTTCTACGTCAGCACCGCCGCGACCATCCCTCTGGTCGCCTGGATCTTCGGCTACCGCAACCCGCTGGGCCTGCTGATCGCCACCGTGATCGTCACCGGCACCATCTGGGCGATCTTCGATTTCGGGATGTCCCAGGACTTCCCTACCGGCCGCTTCTGGGAGAGCTGAGACATGTACGCTGATCTTCTGAACGCCCTGCCCGACGTCTTTTCGCTGGCCAATTTCGCCGCAGTGGTGATCGGCGTGATCGCCGGCATCGTGGTTGGCGCCATGCCGGGCCTGTCGGCCACCATGGCGATCTCGGTCCTGGTGCCCTTCACCTTCGGGCTGGAGCCGCTGGTCGCCCTCGGCCTGATGGCCGGCATCTACAACGGCGCCATGTACGGCGGCGCCATCCCGGCAGTGCTGCTGCGTATCCCGGGCACGCCGGCGGCCGTGGCCACCACCTTCGACGGCTATCCGATGGCCCAGAAGGGCGAAGGCGGCTTCGCGCTGCAGGTCGCGGTGGTCTCCTCGGCCTTCGGCGGTGTCGCCTCGGCCTTCGCGCTGATGCTGCTGGCCCCGCCGCTGTCCAAGGTCACTCTGCTGTTTGGCCCCTCCGAGGTCTTCTGGGTGGCGATCTTCGGCCTCGCCTCGATCATCTTCCTGCTGGGCGGCAACCCGGTGAAAGGCCTGATCTCCGCCTGCTTCGGGGTCTTCGTCTCGGTCGTGGGGTCCGATCCGATCTACGGCAACGACCGTTTCACCTTCGGCCAGCTGGAAATGCTGGACGGCATCAACATCGTCATCCTGCTGGTCGGGCTGTACGCCCTGCCCCCAGTGATCGACCTGCTGGAAACGCCGCTGAAGACCGATGGCGTGAAAAGCTCCAAACTGGGGACCGAGCCGATCTGGAAGGCCCTGCCCCGGATGAAGTCCTACTGGAAAACCTGGGTACGCGGTTCCTTCATCGGCATCTGGATCGGCATCCTGCCGGGCGCCGGCGGCTCCATGGCGGCCTTCATGTCCTACAACGAGGCGCGCCGCGCCTCAAACACCCCCGAGACCTGGGGTGAGGGCGAGCCCGAGGGCGTGGCCGCCGCAGAAGTGGCCAACAATGCCGATACCGCCTCGGCGCTGATCCCGGCGCTGACCCTGGGCATCCCCGGCACCGCCGTGGCCGCCGTCATGCTGGGCGGTCTGCTGGTGCACGGTCTGCAGCCGGGCCCCATGCTGTTCCGCGACAACCCCGATATCGTTTTCGGCTTCATGTGGCAGTTCCTCTTCGGGGCAATCCTGCTGGTGGTGCTGGGCGGCTCTCTGGCCACCAACAGCTTTGCCCGGCTGCTGAACCTGCCGCGGCCGCTGCTGGGATCGGTGATCATCGTGCTGATGCTGATCGGGGTCTATTCGATCCACGGCCGGATGTTCGACGTCTACCTGATGCTGGGCTTCGGCGCGATCGGCTGGGTCATGGACCGGCTGAAGTTCCCGCTGCCGCCGGTGGTGCTGGGCCTGATCCTGGGCGGTTTCGCTGAGGAGAACCTGCGCCTGGCCCTGAGGATCGGCCGTGGCGACCCGATGGTGCTGTTCCAGAACACCACCAGCCTGATCCTCGTGGCCCTGACCATCGCCGTGATCGTCGGCCCCTCGCTGAAGAAGCGCTTCACCGGCAAGGGCAAGGCGCAGTGACGGCCAGCCCGCACCATACCGTCCGCGAGGACTGGCTCGCCCTGGCGCAGGAAGAGGTTCTTGCGCCGGGGCAACCCGTTCTTGATGCCCATCACCACCTCTGGGACCGCCCCGAGGGGCGCTACCGCGCTGATGAGCTGATGGCGGATGTCGGTACGGGTCATGACATTCGCGCCTCGGTCTACGTGCAGTGCCGCACCGGCTATCGCGCCCATGGATCCGAAGCCTTGCGCCCGGTGGGCGAGGTCGAGACGGTGCTGGACTGGACCCGTGGGCAGCCCCATTTCCCCGGCGCAATCATCGCCATGGCCGACCTGCAACTGGGCGCCGCCGTGGCCCCCGTGCTGGAGGCGCTGATCGAGGCCGGCGGAGGCCGTGTCACCGGCATCCGAAACACCACCGCCTGGCACGCCGATTCCGCCGTGCGCTCCAACCCCAAGCCGCCGCCCGACGGGCTGCTGCGCTCGGACGCCTTGCGCGATGGCGCGCGGGCGCTGGCGGCGCGGGGTCTCGCCCTCGATATCTGGGCTTATCAGACCCAGCTGGACGAGGTCCGCGCCCTGGCGCAGGCGGTGCCCGATCTGACAGTGGTGGTCGATCACTGCGGCGGCCCGCTGGGCGTCGGCCCGCATGACCGGTTCGATCCCGAGAATTTCGCCGCCTGGCGCAGCGCCCTGGCCGGTGTGGCAGAGCTGCCCAACACCCGCGTCAAGATCGGCGGCTTCGGGCTCGGCGTCTTCGGCTGGCGCTATGCCGAAGGCCCCACCCCGCCGCAGTCCGAGACGCTCGCCCGCGACTGGCACCCCTGGGTGGACAGCTGCCTGGACCTCTTCGGGCCCAAGCGTGCGATGTTCGAAAGCAACTTCCCCGTCGACAAGGGGCAGGTCGGATACCGCACCCTTTGGAACGCCTTCAAACGCCTGGCCGCCCCCCTTTCAGGGCAAGAGCAGGACGCGCTCTTCTGGGGCAGCGCCGCGCGGACCTACGGCATCGACCCTCAGATTTTCGCACATGACAACGGGAGGACACCGTCATGAAGAAAACCCTCACCGCGCTGGCCCTGGCACTGACTGCCACCACCGCCCTGGCTGACTACCCGGAGAAACCGATCGAGGTCGTCGTCGGCTATTCCGCCGGCGGCGGCACCGACGTGATGGCGCGCACCGTGGCACAGTTCCTTGAACAGGAACTCGGCGACGGCGCATCAGTGGTGGTAAAGAACATGCCCGGAGCGGGCGGCCAGATCGGCTTTACCGAAGTCGCGCAGGCCGATGCAGACGGCTATACGCTGGGCACCTTCAATCTGCCCGCCGCCCTGGCCCTGACACACGACCGTGACGCCGACTACGGCTTGAACAGCTATACCTACCTCGCCAACTTCGTCGAGGATCCCAACACCATTACCGTCGCCGCGAACTCGCCCTACCAGACCCTGGACGAGTTGCTGGAGGCGGCCCGCACCGATCCCGGCGCGATCACCGTCGGCCTGTCGGCGCTTGGCGGCAACGACCACTTCGGCGCCAACATGATGGCAGCAGCCGCAGGGGCGGAATTCACCCTGGTGCCCTTCAAGGGCGCCTCTATGGCGCGGACCGCGATCATGGGCGGTCATGTGGCCGCCGGCACCATGACCCTGGGCCAGACCACCGCCTTCCCCGATGAGCTGCGGGTGCTGGCGGTGCTGGCCGACGAACGCTCCAGCTTCCGGCCCGAGGTGCCGACCGCGAAGGAGCTGGGCTATGACGTGAAGATGTCCTCGCTTCGCGGCTTCGTAGCGCCCGCGGGCCTTGATGCGGCCACCGCCGAAACACTGCGCGCGGCCCTGAGCGCGGTGAACGAGAACCCCGATTTTCAGGCGACGATGGCCGAACAGGGCAACCCGATCGCCTTCATGCTGGGCGAGGCTTTCGCGGCCACCGCCGCCGAACAGGATGCCGTCGCGGCCCGGATCTGGGCCGAGAGCCCTTGGAAGTAACCCCGCCCGTCCCTGCCAACACCCCGCCCCCGGGGGCTGCAACGCCCCCCGGGCAAACGTTTTAAAACTGGAGGAGTACCATGACGTTCAAGACTCTCGGCGCCGCTGCGCTGATCGCCGCATCCGCCACCGTCACCCAGGCCGACGACTGGACGGCCTACACCTATTCGTCCGTGTCGACGACCGCTGCCGTCAAGGGCATGAACCGCATCGTCGATCGGGTCGGTGCCGACACCGACCTGTCGATCGACCTGCACCTGGGCAAGACCTTGCAGATCGCCTCGGCCGACATCACCCAGGCCGTGGGTGACGGCATCATCGACATGGCCGCCGACTTCTTCTTCTCGGGCTCGGTGCCGCTGGCGCGGGTGCTGAATCTGCCGATGCTGATCGAAAACGACGAGGAATGGGACAAGGCCTATGCCGCCATGGAGCCGACCCTGGTCGAGGCCTTCGCACAGCAGGGCGTGGTGCTGCTGGGCGGCTACCGCTACCCGGAACAGACCATTTTCACCACCTTCGAGATCAACAGCCTGGCCGACCTCGAAGGCCACAAGATCCGCGTCACCTCGCCCGAGCAGGGCCATTTCATCGAGCAATTCGGCGGCGCGCCGATCACCTTGTCGGGTTCCGAAGTGCCGACCTCGCTGGAGCGCGGCGTGATCGAGGGCGTGCTGACCGCCTCCGCCGGCGGCGCCAAGAACTGGCATGAGTTCCTGCCCTACAACTACCGCTTCTCGGTGAACTACGGCAACTCGATGATCATCGCCAATGCCGACAGTTTCGACGCGCTGTCCGAAGACACCCAGGCCAAGCTGCGGGCGATCGTGGCCGAGGAAGGCCCGAACACGACCGCCGCCTTCCTCGAGGACGAAGAGGCGCAGAAGGCCTCTCAGGCGGCGGCCGGGATGGCCCTGGTCGAGGCCGCCGAAGGGGACATGGCAATGGCGACCGAGCAGCTGGCCCCCTACTGGGAATCCTGGGCTGCCGAGAACGGCCCGGAGTATGAAGCTGCCCTGGCAGCGGTGCGTGAGGCCATTGGCAAGTAACATGCGGCGCGACAACACCAAACTGGGGCCGGCCACCGCCGGCCCCCTCTTCGATTTCGCCGCCCGCGCCATTGCCGTGGCAACTGGCACGGTGCTGGCCGGGTTGGTCACCCTGGTCTGTCTCGAGGCCTTCCTGCGTGGCGCCCTCAACCATTCCCTGGGCTTTGCCGAGGAACTGACCGGCTACGGCGTGGTCTTCATGACCTTCTTCGGCGCTGCCCTGTCGCTACGCGGCGGCTCCATGTTCCAGGTGCATTTCCTGCTGGACGCCTGGCCCGCGGCCACCCGCCGCTGGGTGGTCCGCAGCTTTGTCGTGATCGCGCTGATCCTCTGCGTGATCCTGGCGTGGAAGACCAAGGACCTGCCCCTTTCGTCCTTCAGCCGCGGCAAGTTCGCGCCCACCGTCCTGCGCACCCCGATGTGGATCCCGCAGATCATCCTGCCTGCCGGCTTTGCCGTGCTGGCGTTCTTCCTGGTCGAGCAGCTGCTGCTGACCTTCCGAAAAACCGAGGACGAGTAAATGGAAGCGATCCTTGCCTTCGGCCTGCTGATCGGCCTGATCGTCGGCGGCATGTGGGTGCAATTCGCCGTGGCCGGCGCCGGCCTGACCTATATCTGGCTGCTCAAGGGCTTTGGCGGCTGGAAGGCCCTGGGCCTGGTCAGCTGGGGCGCCGCCAACAGCTTTACCCTGGCCGCCATCCCGCTTTTCGTGCTGATGGCCGAGATCCTGCTGGGATCAGGCCTGTCGAACCGTCTCTACAACGGCGTGGCGCCCTTCATGCGGCGCCTGCCCGGCGGCTTGCTGCACACCAATATCGCAGGCAGCGGCATCTTCGCCGCGATCTCCGGCGGCTCGGCCCCAACCGCCGCCGCCATGTCCACCGTCGCCCTGCCCGAACTGTCCAAGCGCGGCTACAACAAGCGTCTGGTCGCCGGCTCCCTCGCCGCGGGCGGCACCCTGGGCATCCTGATCCCGCCCTCGATCACCATGATCATCTACGCCACCTTCACCGAGACCTCGATCGCACGCCTTTTCGCCGCCGGCCTGGTGCCGGGCATCCTGTTGGCGCTGTGCTACATGGGCTTCATCATCACCCGCGCACTGCTGAACCCAAGCCTGGCCCCCAAGTCCGAAACCAAGGCGACCGCAGGTGACCTGGGCCGCGCGCTGCTGGACATCCTGCCCTTCCTGATGCTGATCATCATCGTCCTGGGCAGCATCTACGGCGGCTTTGCAACGCCCACAGAGGCCGGCGCCGTCGGCACCGTGGGAGCGATCCTGATCGCCACCCTTTACCGCAAGCTCTCGCTGTCGCTGCTCAGGAACGCCCTGATGCGCACCGCCTCGATGAGCGGAAATATCCTGTTCATCGTCTTCACCTCGATGATCTTCGCCTATGCCACCGCCCTGTCGGGGATCGGCGAGGACCTGGTGGGGATGCTGGAGGACGCCAATGTCTCGCGCCTGACCTTCCTGCTGATCATCATGGTGGTCTTCGCCATCCTGGGTTGCTTCATGGAAGGGCTGGGGATGATCGCGATTATCGTGCCGGTGATCTTCCCGGCGCTGCTGGCGCTCGGTGTCGATCCGATCTGGTTCGGCGTCTTCGTAGTGATCCTTGTGGAGCTGGGCCAGCTGACGCCGCCGTTGGGGGTGATCCTCTTCGTGGTCGCCAGTTCCTCGGACGAGGTGAAGGTCGAGGACGTGATCATGGGCACCCTGCCCTTCTTCCTGATCATCGTCGCCTTCATGCTGCTGCTGATCGCCTCGCCGCAGATTGCGCTGTTCCTGCCGGAGGTCACGTTCGGATGACGCCCACCTATCCCTTCCCCGACCCCGTGGTCCTCGGCGCCGAGGTCTTCACAGAACTGCCCGGGGCGCTGCGCCGCACCGGGCAGCCCTCCTACTGGGCCGAGAAGAACCGGCGCGGCGCGCCCGCCGACAGCTTCCTCGAAGGGCCGTCCTTCGACCGCGAGGGCAACCTGTGGTTCGTGGACATCCCCTTTGGGCGGGTGTTCCGCGCCACCCCCCGGGGCGAAATCAGCCAGATCGCCGAATATGACGGCCAGCCAAACGGGTTGAAGATCCATCGCGACGGGCGGATCTTCCTGGCCGACTACCAGAACGGCATCATGCAGCTGGACCCGGCGACAGGCACCGTGACCAAGGCCCTGGCCGATGCGGACACCGAAAGCTTCAAGGGGTGCAACGACCTGCATTTCGGACGCGACGGCGCGCTCTACTTCACTGACCAGGGGCAGACCGGGCTTCAGGATCCCTCGGGTCGGGTCTGGAAATGGCAGATGGAGACAGGCGCGCTCACCTGCCTGATCGACAGGGTACCCAGCCCCAACGGGCTGGTACTGGACCTGGCCGAGCACGTGCTGTTCCTGGCCGTGACCCGGGCAAACGCCGTCTGGCGGCTGCCGATGTCGCCCTCGGGCCGGGTCAACAAGGCCGGGCTCTTCCTCCAGTTCTCGGGCGGACGCGCGGGACCTGACGGGCTGGCCCTGACCGCCGACGGTGGCGTGGTGGTCTGCCAGACCGGCATGGGACTGGTCTGGGTGCATGACGTGCTGGGCCGCCCCGTGGCCGTGGTCCGCTCTCCGCGCGGGCTGGGCACGACCAACTGCGCCTTCGGCGGGCCCGGGGGGCGCACCCTCTACATCACCGAAAGCGACAGCGGCAGCATCCTGAAGGCCGAGTTCCCGCCTGAGCTGGGCATCTCGGGCGCGCCGATGTTCTCGGGCGCGCCCTGACCCCGATGCGGGGTCAGATCCGGTGCAGGACTGCGGGGGTGATCTCGGACGGCGCCCGCAGCCCCATCAGGCCGAGGTTGCGATGCACCTCGCTTTTCAGGATCCCGGCGGCCTGTTCCGCCATCGCCTGCCCGCCGAGCGTCGCCGCGTAAAGGAAAGGACGCCCGACCAGCACCATGTCCGCGCCAAGCGCCAGCGCCTTGATCACGTCGGTACCGCGCCGGATGCCGCCGTCGATCAGCAACGCCATGTCCCCGGCCTGCGCGCGGGCCTCGGGCAGGATGCGCAGGGGCGAGATCGCATGATCCAGCTGGCGCCCACCGTGGTTTGACAGGACCACCGCGTCGCAGCCGAGCGCGCGCGCCTTCGCCACGTCCTCGGGGTGGATCACGCCTTTCAGCACCAGCTTGCCCGGCCAGATCTCCCGCATCAATGCCAGGTGGTCCCAGTTCAGGTGGTCCTTGCGCCCGAAGTCTCGCGCCGCCTGCTTCGAGATGATCGGAGCGCCGCGTTCAGCGAAGGAGTTCTCGAAATGCGGCATGCCCTGACTCAGCGTCGGCAGAAAGGTCCCTAAGACCCAGCGGGGCCGGATAGCGAAATCCCAGATCAGCCGGGGCCGGATCCTGAGCGGGGTCGAGAACCCCGCCCGCAGGTTGTTTTCGCGGTTCGCCAACACCGCCGTGTCGGCGGTCAGCACGAGGGTGCCGAACCCAGCCCTCAGCACGCGCGCGATCAGCGGGCGGATGCGCTCTTCCTCACCGGGCAGATATGCCTGGAACCAGGCATCGGGGTTGGCCTGCACCACGTCTTCGAGCCGGGTCAGCGAAGAGCCCGACAGCACGAAGGGAATGCCCGCCGCCCCTGCCGCCCTTGCCAGTACCCGGTCGCCGTCACGCGCCATCAGCGCCGACAGCCCCATGGGCGCGATCCCGAAGGGCGCCTCATAGCTTTTGCCCATCAGGGTGCAGGCACTGGAGCGCTCCTCGACGCTGCGCAGCACCTTGGGCAGCAGCCGCCATTCCTGCAGCGCATCGCGGTTGTCCTGCCAGGCCGCCCCCGTCTCGGTCGCGCCCGACACATAGGCGAACAGCGGGCGCGGCAGGCGGCGCCTTGCGGCAGGTTCGAAATCGTCCAGCGTCAGCAGCATCAGAAACCGTAAAGCCCTTCTGGGTTGTCCCACATGCAGCGCCGGAAGCTGTCCGTGCTCAGGGCCTCGCGGCAGAGCGCCAGCATCGGCGGGATCTCGGGGACGGGGTCGGGGGTCATCACATGTGGCCAGTCACTACCCCAGATTATCTGTTCGGGGAAGGCCGCGCCAATACGTTCGATCATTGCCACGAGGTCGCCGTAGCGCCCGATGTCATTGCTGATCCGTGTCGGCGAGAGCTTGACCCAGACACGCTCATTCTCAAGCAGCCGCATCACCGGATCGGGCGCAGCCGGATCGACATGGCCCACGTGGTCCAGGATCAGCCGCATCCCTCGGGGCAGACCAGCTGCCATCTCGGCAACCCGCTCGAAGCTGCGAGGTTCCGAGTTCAGCTCGATATGCCAGCCCACTTCGGCCACGCGCCCGGCGAGATCGGGCAGCTGGTCCAGCGCACTGGCGCCCAGCCGGGTGCGGTCCTGGATGCGGATGGCACGCACGCCTGCGGCCTGCAGGGCCGGCAGGTCGGCGCCTTCGTCGATCACTGCCACACCACGCAGCGCAACCGGACCCTCGGCGCCAAGCGTTTCGACCAGGCGGCTGTTGTCGGTGCCGTCGACCGAGGCCTGCACCACAACCGCTCGGCGCACCCCGTGGGGCGCGGCCTCGTTCATGAAGTCCAGCACATCGCGCGCAGGCGGGACATAGGCGCCGGTCTGCGGCGTATCGGCCCCGCGGCTGCGCGAGA
This sequence comes from Oceanicola sp. S124, assembly GCF_000220565.1. Taxonomy (GTDB): domain Bacteria; phylum Pseudomonadota; class Alphaproteobacteria; order Rhodobacterales; family Rhodobacteraceae; genus Pseudooceanicola. Next base: position 14,939 of record NZ_AFPM01000335.1, read on the forward strand.
ACGAGTGGATATGGCAATCGGTGATCATGTGCGTGCCTTTCGCAGACCAAGAACAAGGCTGAGGGCCAGCGACACGGCAATCAGCGCCACGAGCCCGATGGTGATAGGTGAACCCACGAAGATATCGAAGCCACCGCCCGAGGTCAGCAGCGCCTGCCGCAGGCTCTGTTCGAAGGGCGCGCCCAGAATCAGGCCGATCAGCAGCGGCGGCAGCGGGAAGCCCGAGCTCCGGAACAGGAAGCCCAGCACACCGGCGCCCAGCATCACCCAGACGTCGAACAGGCTGTTGTTGACCGAGAAAGCGCCGAAGATCGCCAGGATGGTGATCGCCGGCAGCAGGTGGCGCGGCTGGACGCGGGTGACATGGATCGCCACGCGGAAGAACAGCAGGCCCAGGATCACCGTCGGGATCGAGGACAGCAACAGCGCTTCGAAAATGGCATAGACCTCCAGCCCGTGGTCGCGGAACAGGAACGGCCCCGGCGCCAGGCCATGCAGCATGAAGGCGCCCAGGATCACCGCCGTGACCGCATCGCCGGGAATGCCAAGCGCAAGCGTCGGCACCAGTGCCCCGCCAGTGACTGCGTTGTTGGCGGCCTCGGGTGCAGCGACGCCTTCGGGCGCGCCCTGGCCGAACTGCCCGGCCTCGGACGACCGGGCACGGGCCAGGTTGTAGCTCATGAAGGCCGGCACGGTAGAGCCAATGCCCGGCAGGATGCCCACGAAGGTGCCGATGACCGAGGACAGCAGCAAGGTCACCCGCATGCGCCACAGCTCGACCAGGCTTACCACCGAGCGTTTCAGCGGCGGCATCTCGGCATCGCTGACCTCGTCCGCACGGTCGAAGGCCTGAAGCAGGACCTCGGACATGGCGAAGAGGCCGATCAGCACCGGGATCAACTGGAACCCGTTGTCGAAGGCGAAGGAGCCGAAGGTGAACCGCGGCGTCCCGCTGATCGGGTCCAGCCCGACGATGCCCGCGCAGGCTCCGACCAGAACCATCAGAAGCGCGTCCAGTTTCGACCCGCCCCCGAAGAGCACGATCACCAGCAGCGCGAAGAGCATCAGCATGGCCATCTCGGCCGGTCCGAAGTCCAGCGCGAAGCGGGCCAGCGGCTGGGCCAGGGCCATCAGGACGAGACAACTGAAGATATTGCCGGCGACGCTGGCGTAGAGCGCGATGCGCAGCGCGCGACCGCCCTCGCCCCGCCGCGCCATGGCGAAGCCGTCGATGGCCGTTGCCGCCGACGAGGGCGTGCCCGGCACGTTCAGCAGCACCGCCGAGATCGACCCGCCGAAAATCGCCCCCTGGTAGACGCCCAGAAGCAGGATGATGGCCGGGATCGGCTCCATCGAGAAGGTGACGGGGATCAGCAGGGCGATCGCCATGGTCGGTCCCAGCCCGGGGATCGCACCGATAATGATCCCCGAGGCGATACCGGCCAGCGCGGCAACCAGCACCCAGAGGTTCAAAAGTTCGAAAAAGGCGTCGACAAGCACGGCTTGCGCTCCTTCATGTCTTGAATGGAAAGACGATGGTCAGGGCAGCGGGATGTTCAATCCGTGCTGCCCCCCATAGGCGACGACCGCCGAAACCAATAGCGGCAGCCCCAGCATGAGGGGCTTTCGCTCGCCCAGCACCAGCGAGACAATGACGCCCGCGCCCGCAGCTCCGGCGAGGAAGCCAACGGTCGGCATCGACCAGAGCGCCAGGATGCAGACCGCGACCACCGCCAGCACCCGCAGAAGCGGACCGGCGCGGAGGGCGGCATCTTCACGGCGCAGCGACAGGACAAGGCGCAGCGCGACAACCGCTACCAGAAGCCACAGCACACCGCGCGGAAAGCTGCGCGCATCCGGGCCGCTTTCCCCGAAGGAAAAGACCTGGATCTGACTGTCGAGCGCCTGCAGCGCCCAGAGCGCCGCCGCCAGCAACAAGCTGGCGGTCAATGTCCGGAAGCCGGGGCGGGAGACCCCGCCCCCCGAAGACTTCGCACTCAATTCCCGAGATCCTTGGCGATCTCGCGGTAGGCGACAAGATTTTCCTCTATGGTTTTGGCCAGTTCGGCCCCCGGCATGATCCGAACCGGCTGACTGAGATCGGTCATGAAGGATTTGAATTCGTCTGAGGAGGCGACCTCGGTAAAAGTCGCTTCGAGCTTTTGGATAATCACCGGATCGGTGCCGGCCGGTGCCATGATGCCCACGATCGACGGGAATTCCGCGGACAGGCCCGCTTCCTTCAAGGTCGGCACATCGGGGAAGTCCGGATCATTGCTGCCGTCGAGCACTCCCAGCAGGCGCAGCTGGCCATCCCGCACGAGATCGCGATAGGCCGGGACCAGGGCCGCGTCGACATGCCCCCCCAGCACCGCAGCCGTCGCCTTGGCGGCGCCGTCAAAGGGAACATGCTGCAGCCTGGCGCCAGTTTGCGTCGCGACCGCGGCAAAGGCCAGGTGCGCGCCGCCCATGGCTCCCGCGGTGCCGTATGTCACACCGTCGGACTTGCCCCCCGCGATCAGTGCATCGAGGCTCTCATACGGAGAGTCCACCTGCACAACGACGCCGTGATAGGGGCCGGAGTAGTTCAGGATCGGCACCAGGTCCTCAAGCGTATCATAGCCCACGTCGCGCAGCGCCGGGGTCACAAACGACGGCGACGACGTGGTCGCGATCAGCGTGTAGCCATCGGGATCGGCCCCGGCGACCGCACGCATGGCGTTTGTCCCGCTGGCGCCGGGCTGGTTCTCCACCACAATGGGCTGTCCCAGCAGTTCTTCCGCCATGCTGGCGATCTGCCGGGCCGAAATGTCGGTCGTCCCGCCTGCCCCGTAGGGCACGACCAGCGTGATTGCTCGGTCGGGATAGTCTTGCTGCGCGAGGGTCGCAGAGGGTACAAGAGACATGCCCCCCAAAAGCGCCAAGCTCAAACGGCGTGTGAACTTCATGTTGTCCTCCCAAGCGTCGAAACACTGACCAATGGCCACTGTATTCGCGTAAAAAACCTTGTCCGAACGCGTCCGAGCGTGCGGTTCTGGTCCCGACCTCCCGCCGGGAGTCAGAGCATGACATTTATTATTCCTTATTCAAAGCGCGATATACTTAAGGATTTGTACAGCATCCCTTAACTTCCCAAGTGACGCTCTGCCCTTCGCCCCACCTGCTCCCACGGGCTTTTTCCCCAATTAGCCGAGCACGAAAACGACGGTAGGCCCGCCGGTCGGGAGCATCTTGCCCTGATTTTCAGAGACTCCCCGGGGGGCCTCGCATTCGCCAACGCGCATGGCTGCCGCTCGCACCGGGCACGGCGGATGAGCGGTCCCGACCAGTCCCGCCTGCCCTCGCAGCAGTAGAAGCGGCTCGGAAGAACCCGCGAGAGGGCGCGCATCCCCTGCCCCGTGGCTCCCCCGTCCGAAGGTCACCCTGCCTGCCGGCCATCCGCCGGTGGCGTCGTCCGGGGGCCATGCCGCCGGGGTCCATGCCGCCGGGGGGATGAACCGCGCGCCGGGCGCTCAGTCCCGGGCGCGGAAGGGCTGGCCCAGCGACAGCGGCACATCCAGCGCCATGCGGGTGCGGTTCTGCGAGATCAGCACCAGCACGAGGATGGTCGCCAGGTAGGGCGCCGCCGAAAGCGCCTCGGAGGGCACCGGAAGGCCAAGGATCTGGCCGTGCAGCTGCAGGATCGTCACGCCGCCGAAGAGCACCGCACCGGCCAGCACCCGCACCGGGCGCCAGGTGGCGAAGACCACCAGCGACAGGGCGATCCAGCCGCGCCCGGCGGTCATGTTCTCGACCCAGATGCCGGTATAGGCCAGCGACAGGTAGCCCCCCGCCAGGCCGGCCAGGGCGCCGCCCCAGAGGACGGCCAGGAAGCGGATGCGCAGCACGTCGTAGCCAAGGGCATGGGCATTGCCCGGGGCCTCGCCCACCACCCGCAGCACCAGCCCGGCCCGGGTCCGGTTGAGCCACCACCAGGTGGCCGGCACCAGCGCCAGCGCCAGGTAGACCATCGCGTCGAAGCGGAACAGCAGCGGCCCCGCCACCGGCAGCTCGGCCAGCGGCCCGAGGGCCAGCGGCGACAGCGCCTCGATCGGGCGCGAGCCGAAGCCCGCCCCCAGCGTCGCCGAGACGCCCGAGCCGAAGATCGCCAGTGCCAGCCCGGCGGCATATTGGTTGGTCAGGAAGATCAGCGTCAGCACGGCGAAGAGACCCGCCGCCAGAGCGCCCGCCAGCGCCGCCACGGCAAAGGCCGCCAGCAGCCCCCCGCCCTGCACCGCGACGAGGAACCCCGCCGCCGCGCCGATCAGCATCATGCCCTCGATCCCGAGGTTGAGGACGCCGGATTTCTCGACCACCAGCTCTCCCAGGGCGGCGAGCAGCAGCGGCGTGGCAGCGATGACGGTGCCGGTGAAGATGGCGATGAGAAGCGGACTCATGCGGGCCTCCCCCTGCGGCGGGCGCCGGTGTGGCGGACCAGCCGGTAGCTGACGAAGAACTCGGAGGCCAGCAGCAGGAACAGCAGCAGGCCCTGGAAGACGCGGGTGATCGGCGAGGGAATGCCATGGGTCATCTGCACGCTCTCGCCGCCGACATAGGTCAGGGCCAGGAACAGCCCTGCCAGCAGGATCCCCGGCGCCGAGAGGCGGCCGACGAAGGCGACGATGATCGCCGCGAAGCCATAGCCCGGCGAGATCACTGCCGAAAGCTGGCCGAGCGGCCCCGCCGCCTCGTAGAACCCGGCGACCCCGGCGGCGGCGCCCCCGGTCAGCAGGCCGATCCAGATCGCGCCCCGCTCGGAAAAGCCGGCGTAGCGCGCCGCGCGTGGTGCCGCGCCGCCGACCGAGAGGCGATAGCCCGCAAAGCTGCGCCCGGTGAAGACCCACAGCGCCGCGAGCGCCAGCAGCGCAACGAAGACCGAGGCGGTGACGCGATACATCGGGTCCAGCGGCTGCAACATGCCCGCCGGTGGCAGCAGCGCGGTCTGGGGGAAGTTGTAGCCGTTCGGGTCGCGCCACGGGCCGCGCACCAGGAAGGACAGGGAACAGCCCGGCGATATAGGTCAGCATCAGGGTGACGAGGATCTCGTTGGTATTGGCCCGGGTGCGCAGCAGCGCCGCGATGGCGGCCCAGGCCGCGCCCCCCGCCAGCCCGGCGGCGCACATAAGCGGCAGCAGTACCGGGTGCAGCGCCGCGGGGGCGAACAGCCCCACCCCGGTCGCCGCAATGGCGCCCATGGTCAGCTGCCCCTCGGCACCGATGTTCCAGACATTGGCCCGGAAGCCGACCGCCAGCCCGGCGGCGATGAGGATCAGCGGCACCGCCTTCACCAGCAGCTCGGTCACGCCGTAAAGGCTCGAGACCGGCCGGATGAAGAAGGCGTGCAGGGTCTCGAGTGGCGGCAGGCCGAGCGCGGCGAACAGCGCCCCGCCACAGAGCAGCGTCAGCGCGACGGCGACCAGCGGGGCCAGCAGGTTGGCGAGGCCTGAGACGCTGCGGCGGGGTTCGATGCGATATCTCATGGCTTACTCCGCTGCCTCGGGGGCCCGCACGCCGGTCATCAGCGCGCCGAGGCGGTCCTTGGTGGCCTCGTCTCGCGCCAAGGGATGCGACAGGCGCCCGTCCGAGAGCACATGGATCCGGTCGCAGATCTCGATCAGCTCGTCGAGTTCCTCGGAGAAGACCAGCACCGCGGCCCCCTGCCGCGACAGGTCGATCAGGCGCTGGCGGATGAAGGCGGCGGCGCCGACGTCGACGCCCCAGGTGGGCTGGGCGACGATCAGCACCTGCGGTGCCAGCGCCAGCTCGCGGCCCAGGATGAATTTCTGCAGGTTGCCCCCGGACAATGACGAGGCCAGCGCCCCCGGCCCGTCGGCCTTGACCGAGAACCCCCCGATGATCCCGGCGGCGCGGCGGCGGGCCTCGCCGAAGCGCACCATGCCGTGCCGCACCAGCCCCGAGGCATAGCCGGTCAGCACTGTATTGGCGGTCAGCGAATGGCCCGGAACGGCACCGCGCCCCAGCCGTTCCTCGGGCACATAGGCCATCCCGGCGCGGCGGCGCCGGTCGGGGCGCATCTGTCCGACGGGGGCGCCGTCCAGCAGCAGGCAGCCGGCAGGCGACAGGGCCTCGCCGCTGAGGCAGGCGGCCAGTTCGGACTGGCCATTCCCGGACACACCGGCGATGCCGACCACCTCTCCGCCATGCAGGTCCAGCGAGATGTCGTGCAACCGGCGCCCGGCCGGCCCGAGCGGCGCCCCCGTGAGCGCCCGCACCGACAGGCGCGGCGCCGGCGAGGGCATGCTGGCGGGGCGTTCGGGGATCGGCAGGTCGCGGCCCACCATCATCACCGCAAGTTCGTGGCTGGTGGCCTGGCGCGGGTCGACCTTGCCCGTCACCCGTCCGCCGCGCAGCACCGTGGCCGCGTGGCAGAGCGCCCGCACCTCGTCCAGCTTGTGCGAGATGTAGATGATCGAGCAGCCCTCGGCGGCGATCCGGCGCAGCACGGTGAACAGCTGTTCGACCGCCTGCGGCGCCAGCACCGAGGTCGGCTCGTCCAGGATCAGCAGGCGGGGGGCGCGCATCAGGCAGCGCAGGATTTCCAGCTGCTGGCGCTCGCCCATCGACAGGTCCATGACCGTGCGGTCGGGATCCACCGCCAGCCCGTAGCGCGCCGCCGTCTCGCGGATGCGCAGGCGCAGGGCGGGCAGGTCCAGGCGGCCTTCCAGGCAGAGCGCCACGTTCTCGGCCACCGAGACTGTCTCGAACAGCGAGAAGTGCTGGTAGACCATTTCGATGCCCAGGGCGCGGGACTGGCCGGGACTGTGCGCCTCAAGCAGCGTGCCGTCATAGCGGATTTCGCCCGCATCGGGACTGGTGACGCCGTAGATGATCTTCATCAGCGTCGACTTGCCCGCCCCGTTCTCGCCGAGGATGGCGTGGATCTCTCCCCCGGCGACCGAGAGAGAGATATCGTCATTGGCCACCACGCCGGGATAGGCCTTGGAGATACCGGCCAGTTGCAACCTTGCGCTCATGCAGGGATCCTTTCCGCCGGCATCTCCGGTCTTCGCGTGGATCAACCGAGCTGGCCGATCATCCCGGCGGCCAGCCAGTCGATGCCGCGCACCGCGCCATCGGCCATGACCTCGCCCTCGGGCACGATCACGTTGCCCTGGTTGTCCGAGATCGGTCCGGCGTAGGGCTGCACCTCGCCAGCACCGATGGCGACGACCAGGGCGTCAAGCTCGGCGCGGACCTCGGCCGGAATGGCCTCGTGGAAGGGCGCCATGGTGACGACACCGGCGGCCAGCCCGTCCCAGGCCTCTTCGGTTTCCCAGGCGCCGTCCAGCACCGCGCGGGCGGCACCGACATAGTCCTTGGACCAGTCCAGCACCACCGAGGTCAGCTGGCTGTCGGGCCCGAACGAGATCAGGTCGGAGGCGTAACCCACCGAGTAGATGCCCTGCTCCTGCGCGGTCTGCACCGCGACGCCGGTGTCGGTCATGCCAAGCAGCACGTCGGCGCCCTGGGCGATCAGGGCGGCGGCGGCCTCCTTCTCCTTGCCCGGGTCGAACCACGAGTTCAGGAAGACCACGTTGCAGGTGATATCCGGGTTCACCGACTGCGCGCCCAGCAGGAAGGCATTGCCGGGGCCGACGATGTCGGGGATCGGGAAGCCGCCGATGAAGCCCAGCTTGCCGGTCTTGCTCATGTGGCCTGCCGCGACGCCGGCGACATACATGCCCTCGTAGTACTTGGCCTCGAAGGTCGCCAGGTTGTCGAAGTGGACGATGCCCGAGCAATGCTCCCAGGCCACGTCGGGGAAGCGGGGGGCCACCTTCTGCATCGGTGCGCCGAGCGAGAAGGAGGTGCCGAAGACCAGCCCGTGGCCGGTGGCGGCCATCTCGCGGAAGACGCGCTCGGCGTCCTGCGGCAGGAAGGTATTGTCGACGACGGTCACTTCGACGCGGTCGCCGAACTCGGCCTTGATCGCCTCGATGCCAAGGGCGTGCTGCTTGGCCCAGCCGATTTCGGCGGCGGGCGAGGCATTCACCTGGCCGATCTTCAGGACACCCTCGGCGCTGGCAAGGCGCGGCAGGGCCAGGGTGCCCGCAAGGGCAGCGGAGCCCTGCAGCAGCGTGCGGCGGTTGATCGTCATTTTCACTCTCCTGTTGCTGACCCGGGGGGAGCCGGGCGTCTGGTCGTGCCGCCTGTCAGGCGGTCTGGGAATGGCTGTCCAGCCAGGGGGCAAGCGCCCTGGCGAGGCTCTCTGGTTCGGTGACCGGGGCCTCGACGTCGTAGCCCCGGGCGATGGACTGGTAATGGTTCTGGATCAGCGCCAGCGCCTCGGGCACACGGGCCGCGCGCAGGTGCTCCAGCAGGTCGCGGTGATCGTCGTTCAGGCGGCAGCGGTGGTAATCGCGGTTGACGTAGAGCTGGCGCAGCAGCTGCATCCGGCGCACCAGCCGGGCGTGGATCTCCTGCACGGCGCGGTTGCCCGACAGCGCGATCATGTGGTCATGGAAGACGGGGCCGATGATATCCGCGTTCTCGTTGTCGCCCGCCGCCATGCTGGCCTCGACCTCGTCGACATTGGCCTGCATCACGTCCCACTCGCGCCCCGAAAGCCGCTGCATCAACTGGAAGGCCACGCCCTGTTCCAGCGCGCTGAGCGCCTCGAACAGCTCCTGCGCCTCGCGGTGCCCAAGCTGTGCGACCGAGGCGCCCCGGTTGACCCGCGTCTCGACCAGCCCGCTTTCCCCGACGATGATCAGCGCCTGCTTGATCACCGCGCGGGAGGTGCCCCAGACCTCGGCCAGCTCGCGTTCCCCCAGCTTGGTGCCGGGGGGCAACGCCTGGGCGACGATGGCCGCGATCACCGCCTCGGCGATCTGTCTGGGTCGGTCTGTCATCGGGTCGCTCTGCCTATTGCCTGTGCATCCGTATCGATCCGACAAAGCGAGCGGCTTTCTCCTCTTGTCAAGCCAGAGCAAGCCTTGTCATAGCTAAATTGAAGAATTGCTATGCAATCTGCTGAAATGATGAACGGAGCGCTAGGTGAGCCCCCAGACACAGCCCGACCCCTTCATGCGGGACCAGTGGTATCCGGTCTCTGCCCTGCAGGATATCGCAGCCGGCACGCCACGGGTGACGAAACTCTTCGGCCAGCGGGTGAGCTACCGCCGCGAGGCCGATGGTGCCTGTTCCGCAAGCACCGAGGACCGCGCCCTGCCCGTCCTGCAGCGATACGGCTGCCTCTGGACTTCGCTCGGCACCCCCGGCGAGTTGTTCGAGATTCCCGAATACACCGAGGCCGACCGGCGCAACGTGGCTGCCGGCACCGTCGCCGTGCAGGTCTCGGCGCAGCGCGGCATCGAGAACTTCCTCGACATGGGGCACTTTCCCTATGTCCATACCGGCATCCTCGGCGCCCTGCCCCATACGGAGGTCAAGGAGTACAACGTCGAAGAGACCCCCGACGGGCGCGAGATCATCGCCACCGAATGCCTGTTCTACCAGCCCATGGCCTCGACCGTCTCGACCTCGGGCGCGGATGTCGAATACATCTACCGGGTGCCGCATCCGACCTGCTCGGTGCTCTACAAGTCCTCGCCGCTGGACGAGAAGCGGCTGGATGTGATCGCCCTCTTCGGCCAGCCCACGGGCGAGGAGAGCTTTCGCGGCCACATGGTGCTGTCGATCCTCGATGACGTGAACACCGACGATTTCATCAGCTACTTCCAGCTGCACATCTTCGGCCAGGACAAGCCGATCCTGGAAAACCAGATGCCCAAGCGGCTGCCGCTGGATCCCCGGGCGGAAACGCCGATCCGGGCGGACAAGACCTCGATCATGTATCGCCGCTGGCTGACGCGCCATGGCGCGACCTACGGCGTGATCCCGGCACAGGGCTGAGGAAGGACCAAGCCAATGAGCGATATGACCTGGGTCCCCGTGGCCAATGCATCGGACCTGGCGCCGCGCCATGTCTTCCAGGGCCGCCTTCTGGGGCAGGAGCTGGCGATTTGGCGGGCCGACGACGGCAATGTCAACGTCTGGGAAAACCGCTGCCTGCACAGGGGCGTGCGCCTGTCGATCGGCGTCAACACCGGCAGCGAGCTGGTCTGCCAGTACCACGGCTGGCGCTATGCAAACCGCAATGCCGGCTGCACCTACATCCCCGCCCATCCTGCCGACGCCCCGCCGCACACCATCTGCAACCGGACCTGGCCGGCGCTGGAACAGGACGGGCTGATCTGGACCCATTTCGCCCCCGTCGATCCACCGCGCCCCGAAAGCCTCGGCGCCGGGGCCCTGGCCCTGCGGCCCCAGCCCGTCGCCGCCGCGCCCGAACTGGCGCGCGCGGTGCTGGCCGGGCTGTCACCCGAGGGCTTCGGACCGCTCGGGCAGGATCTGGTCGCCAGCGGCCCCGCGGGCCGCCTGCGCCTGATGGTGCAGGCCGCCGATGCCGGCCGCGCGGTGCTGCGCGGGCTGGTGCTGTCGGACGAGGCGCCCCTGCCCCTGCTGCGCCGCCTCTCGCTGGTCCTGCGGCTGGCGCGGGACGAGATCGAGCGCCGCGCCGCGACCCTGCCCGTGCCCGCGCCGATCCCGCACCGCTCGGAACGGGTTGCGCCCGAACTGGCCGAGATGCCCGAGATGGTCTCGGGCCCCGCCCGCATCCGGGTGCGCGTGGCGAAGAAGCAGATCGTCGGAGAGGACATCGTCGCACTGGAGCTGGCCGGGCTGCGCGGCACCCTGCCCGCCTCCCAGCCCGGCGCCCATATCGACGTCGCGCTGCCCAACGGGCTGCTGCGCCAGTATTCGCTGGTCAATGCCCCGGGCGAGACCGACCGCTACGTCATCGGCATCAAGCGCGAGGCCCAAAGCACCGGCGGCTCTGCCGCGATCCACGACAGCCTGGCCGAGGGCGACCTGCTGGCGATCTCCGAGCCGCGCAACAACTTCACCCTGCGCCGCGACGCCGAAGAGACCGTGCTGATCGCCGGGGGCATCGGCGTGACGCCCCTGCTGTCCATGGCCGCCGCGCTGCGGGACGAGGGGCTGCCCTTCACCCTGCACTACTTCGCCGCCAGTGCCGAGACCCTCGCCTTCGGCGAGCGGCTGGCCCTGCTGGGCGAGCGGATGGTGCCCTACCTCGGGCTGGACGCGGCCCAGACCACCCTGGCGCTGCAAGGCATCCTGAAGGGTCCTGGCGCCGACCGTCAGGTCTATGTCTGCGGCCCCGCCCCGATGCTGGACGCCGCCCGCGCCACGGCCGCCGAAGCGGGCTGGCCCGAGGCCGCCGTCCACTTCGAGTATTTCGCCAACACCCGCGAGATTGACACCTCGTCGAGCTTCCGCATCGAACTGGCGCGTTCGGCCCTGTCGCTGGAGGTGCCCGCCGGGCGCTCGATCCTCTCGGTGCTGCAAGAGGCCGGGGTGGCGCCGCCCTCGTCCTGCAGCCAGGGCGCCTGCGGCACCTGCATGGTGCGCCTGCTGGAGGGCGAGCCGGATCATCAGGACGTCTACCTGACCGGCGCCGAGAAGGCCGCCGGAGAGAAGATCCTGACCTGCGTCAGCCGCGCCAAGTCCGACCGCCTCATCCTGGATCTCTGAGCCATGCCAACACTTTACGACTTCGACCTCTCGGCGGATTGCTACAAGGTGCGCCTGCTGGCGGCGATCCTCGGCATCCCCTATGACCGCCATAACGTGGATTTCTTCCCCGGGATGAAGCACCTCTCGCCCGCCTTCCTGGCGGTGAACCCGCTCGGCACCCTGCCGGTCTGGGACGAAGGCGACCTGCGGCTCTGCTCGGCCCATGCAATCCTCGTCTACCTCGCCGAACGCCACGCGCCGGGCGGGCCCTGGCTGCCGCGCGACCCCGCACTGGCGGGCGAGGTGCAGCACTGGCTGGGCTTTGCCGAGGGTCTCGCGACCTCGGCAGGCGCGGCGCGGCTGGCCGCCGGCATGGAGTTCGACCTCGATCTCGCGGCCGCGCAGGCCCGGGCGCATCAGCTCTTCGAGCGGATGGACGAACACCTGTGGTTCCGCGAGCGCGAGGGCGGCAACTGGCTGTGCCGCACCCTCCAGCCAACCCTGGCCGAGATCGCCTGCTTCCCCGACGTGATGCTTTCCGAAGAGGGCGGCATCGCGCGCGAGGACTACCCCGCCCTGCGCCGCTGGAGCGACCGCGTGAAGCGCATCCCGGGTTTCGAGGTGATGCCCGGCATTTTCCCTGCAAAGATCGGCGCCTGACGCATGAAGACCCAAGATTTCGCCCGTGTCGTCACGGGCACCGCCTTCCACACCCCTGCCCGGGATCGTCTGGAGGTGCTGGAAGACCACGCCTTCGTGCTGGACACCTCGGGCACCATAACCCGCCTGTTGCCCCCCGATCACCCCGAGCGCCCCGCCCTGATCGAGGCCGCCCGCCAGCGGGGCGTGCTGAGCGAACTGCCCGAGGGCAGCGTCCTGATCCCCGGCCTGATCGACCTGCATATCCACGCACCCCAATGGCCCCAGCTTGGCAAGGCGCTGGATGCGCCGCTGGAGGCCTGGCTGCAAAAGTACACCTTCCCGATGGAGGCGCGCTTTGCCGATACTGCCTTCGCCGCCGAGGTCTACGACGAGATGGTCGCCACCCTGCTGGCCCATGGCACGACGACGGCGGTCTACTTCGGCTCGGTCGAGGTGGCGCCCAACCTCGTTCTCGCCGAGGCCTGCCTGCGCCACGGCCAGCGGGCGCTGATCGGCAAGGTCGCCATGGACGATCCCGACAACTGCCCCCCCTACTACCGTGACGCCAGTGCCGAGGAGGGGCTGGCCGAGACGCGCCGTTTCGTCACCGAGTTGCGCGCACTGGCCGGCGACGACCCGCTGGTGCTGCCCGTCATCACGCCGCGCTTCATCCCCTCGTGCTCGGACGAGCTGCTGGCGGGTCTGGGCGCCATGGCGCGCGAGCTGGATTGCCATGTCCAGACCCATTGCTCGGAAAGCGACTGGGAGGTCGGCCATGTCGCCGCCCGCCTCGGCCAGACCGATTGCGAGGCGCTCTCGGGGCACGGTCTGCTGACCGACCGCACGGTGCTGGCACATTCGAACTTCGTCACCGGGGGCGACATGGAGATCATCTGCGCCCATGGCTCTGCCGTGGCCCATTGCCCGATGTCCAACGCCTATTTCGCCAATGCGGTCTTCCCCCTGCGCGCCGCAATCGAGCGGGGCGTGAAGGTGGGGCTGGGCACCGATATCTCGGGCGGGTTCAGCCCCTCGCTGTTTGATGCGGCGCGCCACGCGCTGATGGCCTCGCGCCACGCCGCCTCGGGCACCGATCCCGCGCTGCCGCCCGAGACGCGCGGCCCCGGCACGCGGCCGCTCGGCACCGTCGAGACCTTCTGGCTGGCAACCGCCTCGGGCGGGGAAGCGCTGCGACTGCCCATCGGGCAATTCCGCGAGGGCTACCGCTTTGATGCACTGGCGATTGCGACCAATGCCCCCGGCTCGAGCCTGCGCTACTACCCCGCGCTGGACCCGCTGGAAGAGCTGTTCGAGAAACTCGTGCTCACCGCCGACCGGGGCGCCATCGCAGAGGTCTGGGTCGACGGGAAACGCCGCCTCGACTGACGCGGCGCCGTTGCGCGGGCCTAGGTGGCGTCGACCCGCCGCGAGGCGCGTCGGGTGCTCAAGTTGCGCCACAGGAAGGCGGCGAGGAAGATCGCCGTCAGCACCAGCACCACCGTCGCCGCCGGAGAGCTGTCGAGCCAGAAGCTGGCATAGCTGCCACCCAGCATCGAGAGCATGCAGACCGCCACAGAAAGCGCCATCATGCGTCCGAAGCTGCGCGTCAGCAGGAAGGCGATGGCCCCCGGCGCGATCAGCAGCGCCACCGCCAGGATCAGCCCCGTGGCGCTGAGCGTGGCCACGATGGTCAGCGACAGCACGGTCAGCAACCCGTAGTGCAGCAGCCCGACCCGCAGACCCGAGGCCCGGGCCTGCGCCGGATCGAAGGCATGCAGCAGGAGGTCGCGCCACTTCAGCAGCAACACGCCCGAGACCGCCAGGGCGATCAGCCCCGCCGTCCACAGATCCCCCGGCCCCACGCCCAGCATGTTGCCGAAGAGGATGTGGTCGAGATGCACGTTGGTATGGATCGAGGTGTAAAGCACGATGCCCAGCCCGAACATGCCCGAAAAGACGACGCCCATCACGGTGTCCTGCTTCACCCGGCTGTTCTCGGCAAGGTAGCCGGTGGCCAGCGCCGTGGTCATCCCCGCCAGGAAGGCGCCGAGGATCAGCGGCACGCCGAGGATATAGGCCAGTACGACGCCGGGCAGGATGGCGTGGGAAATCGCGTCTCCCATCAACGCCCAGCCCTTGAGGACGAGGAAGCACGACAGCAGCCCGGTCGGCACGGCGACGATCATGCCGATCAGGAAGGCGTTCTGCATGAAGGGGAATTGCAGCGGCATCAGCAGGGTGTCGATCATGCCCCGATCTCCCCGGCCAGGGCCTCGGCGGCGCGGCGGCGGGCCGCCAGCATGCCGTGCTTGGGCGCCAGCACGAAGGTGGTGAGGAAGACCAGCGTCTGCAGGATCACGATCACCCCGCCCGTCGCCCCGTCGAGGAAATACGAGAGATAGGCCCCGGCAAAGCTGGTCAGCGTGCCGATGGCAACCGAGGTCATGATCAGCCGCGAGAAGCGGTCGCAGAGCAGGTAGGCCGTGGCCCCCGGCGTCACCACCATGGCGATCACCAGGAAGGCGCCGACGGTCTGCATCGCCGCCACCACCGAGGCCGAGAGCAGCACGAAGAACACCGCCTTCAGCAGCCCCGGGCGCAACCCGATGGAGCGGGCGTGGTTCTCGTCGAAGAAGACCACCACGAGGTCCTTCCACTTCGCCAGCAGCACCACGAGGGAGACCACCCCGATGATCACCAGTTGCAGCGTGTCATCCGGGGCGATGGCCAGGATATTGCCCATGGTGATGGTCTGGATCGACACCGCGATCGGATTGACCGAGGCCATGAACAGCCCCAGCCCGAAGAACGAGGTGAAGATCAGGCCGATGATCACGTCGACCTTCAGCCCCGAGCGGTCCGACAGGAACAGCATCGCCGCCGCCGCCAGCCCGCCCGACAGGAAGGCGCCAAGCGCGAAGGGCAGGCCCAGCATGTAGGCCCCCGCCACGCCGGGCACCACCGAATGGCTGAGTGCATCGCCGATCAGCGACCAGCCCTTCAGCATCAGGTAGGAAGACAGGAAGGCGCAGACTCCGCCGACCAGGGCCGAGACCCACATGGCGTTCAGCATGTAGCCGTAGGTGAACGGATCGAGCAGCTGGCTCATTCGTCGCGCTCCTTCGTCCGGATAGGCAGCCGGGCGGGCTCTCCGTATTGCACGAAGGGGCGTTCGTCGTCGGTCAGGATGGTGACGTGGCGCTCGTCCTCGTCGTCATGCAGGTCCGAGCCGCCGAGGGTGAAATGCCTCAGCACGCCGCCGAAGGCGCGGGCCAGGTTCTCGTGGGTGAAGGTGGTCTCGGTGGGCCCGTAGCCCAGCACGGTGCCCTTGACCAGCACGGTGCGGTCGCAGAATTCAGGCACGGTGCCCAGGTTGTGGGTCGAGACCAGCATCACCCGGCCCTCGTCGCGCAGCTCGCGCAGCAGGGCGATGATCTGGTCTTCGGTCTTGACGTCGACGCCGGTGAAGGGCTCGTCCAGCAGGATCACCTGCCCTTCCTGGGCCAGTGCGCGCGCCAGGAAGACGCGCTTCTTCTGGCCGCCCGACAGCTCGCCGATCTGGCGTTTGCGGAAATCCAGCATGTTGACCCGGCTCAGCGCCTGTTCCACCGCCGCATGGTCCGCCGCCTTCGGACGGCGCAGGAAGCCCATGTGGCCGTAGCGCCCCATCATCACCACGTCCTCGACCAGCACCGGGAAGGACCAGTCGACCTCCTCGCTCTGCGGCACATAGGCCACGAGGTTCTTGCGCAGGGCGTCCTTCACGCTCATGCCCAGCAGCCGGATCTCTCCGCCTGCCACCGGCACGAAGCCCATGATCGCCTTGAACAGGGTGGATTTCCCGGCCCCGTTGACCCCGACGAGGGCGGTCACGGTGCCGCGCGGGATCTCGAAGCTGGCGTGCCGCAGCGCGGTGTGGCCGTTGCGGTAGGTGACCGTGACGTCACGGGCGCAGATACCGCCCTCGGGATCTTCGTGCTGGCCCGGGATGGTGACCGGAGCTTGCTGTTCGTCTTTCATCTCATTCGCTTTCCGCCGACACCGCCAACGGGGGCGGGACGGCCTGCGACGGGCCGCCCGAGGCGGCCGCGCCGCGCTTACTTCAGACCGTCTTCCAGCCCGTTTGCAATGGTTTCCGCGGTGACGCGCAGAAGATCGAGATAGGAGGGCACCGGGCCGCCCTCTTTCGACAGGCTGTCGACGTAGAGAACGCCGCCGTAATGGGCACCCGTCTCGCGCGCGACCTGTTCGGCGGGGGCGGTGTTGACCGTGCTCTCGCAGAAGACCACGGGAATCTCGTTATCGCGCACCCCGTCGATCACCGCACGCACCTGCTGCGGCGTGCCCATCTGGTCGGCGTTCATCGGCCAGAGGTACAGCTCTTTCATGCCGAAATCGCGCGCCAGGTAGCTGAAGGCGCCTTCGCAGGTCACCAGCCAGCGTTGCGCCTCGGGAATCGTCGCGATCTCGTCGCGCAGCGGTTCCAGCGTGGCCTTCAGCCGCTCGGCGTAAGCTTCGGCATTGGCGGCGTAGACCTCGGCATTCCCCGAGTCCTGAGCGCTCAGCGCCTTCTCGATATTGTCGATGTAGATCAGCGCGTTATCCAGCCCCATCCAGGCATGGGGATTGGGCTTGCCCTCATAGGCGCCCTGGGCGATCGGGATCGGGTCGATGCCTTCGGTCAGGGTCGCCGAGGGCACGTCCTTGAGGTTGGCAAGGAACTGTTCGAACCACAGTTCGAGGTTCAGGCCGTTCCACAGGATCAGGTCGGCGCCCTGGGCACGCACGATGTCGCGCGGCGTCGGCTCGTAGCCGTGGATCTCGGCCCCCGGCTTGGTGATCGAGGCGACCTCGGCGGCATCGCCCGCCACCTGCTGCGCCATGTCCGCCAGGACGGTGAAGGTGGTCACCACCTTCAGCTTGTCCCCGGCCAGCGCGCCCTGCCCCAGCATCAGCGCCACTGCCGTCCCCGCCAGCAGCGATTTCGCCACGATCTTCATTCCTGCAGCTCCTTGTTGCGAGTTATTCTCATCTAAGAGCGCGCGCCGGAGACAAGTCAAGACTCCTGAGAACCGTTCTCAACAAAAACCCTGTTTCTGCGTGGAAAGATGCCGACCGGCGGGCACCACAGCCCCGGTTTCTGCATCTGCACGGTCAAGACTTGCGAAAATTGCAATCGAAGGACCGATCTTTGCAATTTTGGTTGCCACCGCCGGGAACTTAAGGTGAGGCACGATCCAAGGGAGGACACCATGCAACAATTCCGTTGGCGCCATCTCGGCGCCGCGAGCGCGCTTGCGCTTGCCACCGCGATCACCCCGGCCTTTGCCGGCCCGTCCGACGACACGCTGCGGGCGGCCATGTCCGAGGAGATCCTGAACCTCGACTACAACTACACCACCAAGCGCGAATATATCATCCTCGCCCAGCTGACGGATGCGACGCTCTTCGATATCGACCCCGAGACGCAGGAAGTGAACCCTTCGATCGCGACCGGCTACGAGTTTCTCGACGAGACCACGCTGGACGTGACCCTGCGCGACGACGTGAAGTTCCACGACGGCAGCACCCTGACCCCCGCCGACGTGGCCTATACCTACAACTGGATCAAGGACGAGCGCAGCGAGAGCAACGCCGCCGGCGTCGTGCGCCGCTGGCTGGACAACGCCGAGGTCACCGGCCCGAACACCGTCCGCTTCCACCTGAACTCGGTCTATCCGCTGGTGATCCGCGACATGGCCGCCCGGATCATGATCCGCAAGGACGGCACCTATGACGCCGGCGGCGAGGTCGACCGCGATGCCATGGCGCAGAACCTGAACGCCACCGGCCCCTACAAGGTCGTCTCCTTCGAGCCCGGCACCGAGCTGGTGCTCGAGCGCAACGCGGACTACTTCGGCGAGGCGCCCGCCATCGAGCATATCGTCGTGCGCAACATCCCCGATGTCGGCACCCAGCAGGCGGAAATGATGTCGGGCGGCATCGACTGGATGTTCAACGTGCCGCTGGACCTGGCCGAAAGCCTGGGCGCCACGCCGATGGCCACCCACCTGGCCGGTCCCGACCTGCGCGTCGCCTTCATCGTGCTGGACAGCCATGGCTACACCGATCCCGAGGGCCCGCTGACCAACGTCAAGGTGCGCCAGGCGATCAACCACGCCCTGAACAAGCCCGAGATGGCGCAGTATCTCATCGGCGGCTCTGCCGAGGCGATCCACACCGCCTGCCACCCGGCGCAGTTCGGCTGCGACACCTCGGTCACCAACTACGAGTACGACCCCGAGAAGGCGAAGGCCCTGCTGGCCGAAGCCGGCTACGCCGACGGGTTCACCCTGCCGCTCTGGGCCTACCGCGAGAAGCCCGTGGCCGAGGCCGTGGCCGCCGACCTGACGGCGGCCGGCATCGACGTGGACCTGCGCTACGTCAAGCTGGAAAGCCTCAACCAGGCCCGCGCCTCCCGCGACATCCCCGCCTATATCGGCACCTGGGGCTCTGGCGGCACCGCCGACACGGCAGCCATCGCGCGGATCCACTTCGACATGTCCAGCGACCGCAACATGACCGGCGACGAGGCCCTGGCCGAGGAAATCCTTTCGGCCGAGCAGACCAACGACCAGGCCGAGCGCAAGGCGATCTATGCCTCCGCCCTCGGCAAGATCGCCGATGAAGCCCTCTGGGCCCCGCTCTTCACCTACTCGGCGAACTACCTCGTCTCGCCCGAGCTGGACTTCCCGCTGGATCCCGACGGCCTGCCCCGTCTGCAGAATTCCAGCTGGAAATAAGCCGGCCTGACAGCTGACGGCAGGGGCCGATCTTCCGGCCCCTGCCCCTTGGAGGACCCAGAATGCTCAGATACATCGCGCTGCGGGGGGCCCTTGCCCTGGCCGTGGCCTTCACTGTCTCCCTCGCGGCCTTCCTGCTGCTGAACGTGGCCGGCGACCCTGCCCAGGCCATCGCCGGCGAGGACGCCACCCCCGAGGTGATCGAGGCGATCCGCGCCCGCTACGGCCTCGACCAGCCGTTGACGGTGCGCTACTTCGACTGGCTCGGCGGCGTGCTGCAGGGCGACTTCGGCGAAAGCTACTACTGGCACAAGCCGGTGGCGGACCTGGTCATCGACCGCGCCGACGAGACCATCGCCCTCGCGCTCTCGGCCCTCTCGGTCACCATCCTCATCGCCATTCCCCTGGGCGCGCTGGCCGCGCTGAACCCGAATTCCTGGGTCGACCGCTTCGCCCTCGGCGTCGCCGTCTCGGCGCAGGCGGTGCCAAACTTCTGGCTGGGCCTGATCATGATCATCCTCTTCGGGGTGATGATGCCGATCTTCCCGGTCTCGGGCGACAGCACCTGGAAGCACTTCGTGCTGCCGGCCTTCGTCCTTGGCGCCTCTTCGGTGCCCGCCGTGATGCGCCTGACCCGCACCGGCCTGATCGAGGTGATGGGCGCCGACTACATCCGCACCGCCCGTTCCAAGGGCTTCCGCGGCTGGTCGCTGCTGCGCCGCCACGCCCTGCGCAACGCCCTGCTGCCGGTGATCTCGGTGCTGGCCGTGCAACTGGGCCAGAAGTTCGGCGGCTCGGTCATCACCGAAAGCATCTTTGCCATCAACGGCCTCGGGCGGCTGGCGCTGGAAAGCATCCTCGGCATGGATATCCCCACCGTGCAGATGCTGATCTTCGTCTTCGCCATCGTCTTCGTCGCCATGAACCTGCTCGCCGACATCCTGAATGCGGCGCTTGACCCGAGGATCCGCATCGGATGAGCACCACAGACATCACCCTGACGGCCGTGGAAGAGGCAACGCCCCTCACCCCCGGCCAGATCTTCCGCAAGCGCCTGTTCGGCCATACCGGCTTCCTGATCGGCGCCTCGATCATCCTGGCTATCGTCGTGGTGGCGATCTTCGCTCCGCTGATCGCGCCGCATGATCCCTACGTGCAGTCGCTCTCGACCCGCATGCTGCCCCCGGTCTGGTCCGAGGGCGGCACATGGGAGCACATCCTGGGCACCGACCAGAACGGCCGCGACTACCTGAGCCGGCTGATCTACGGCACCCGCGTGTCGATCACCATCGGCATCGGCGCCGCCTCGGTCGGGCTGGTGATCGGCGTCACGCTCGGCGTCATGGCGGGCTATTTCGGCGGCTGGATCGACCATGCCATCAGCTTCCTGCTGACCGCCCAGCTGGCCCTGCCCGGCCTGCTGCTGGCCATGGCGCTGGTGTTCATCATCGGCCCCTCGATCTGGGTCGTGATCGGCATCGTCGGCGTGCTGCACTGGACCTACTACCTGGTCGTCACCCGCGCCGCCACGCAGCGCATCCGCAACCTCGATTTCGTCGCCGCCGCCAAGGCCTCGGGCGCCTCGTCCCGCCAGATCATCTGGCACGAGATCCTGCCCAACCTCGCCTCGGCGATCATCGTGATCTTCACCTTCGAACTGGGCATCGCCATCCTCGCCGAAAGCTCCCTGAGCTTCCTCGGCGTGGGCATCCAGCCCCCGACCCCCTCCTGGGGTCTGATGATCGCCGAGGGCAAGCAGGCCATGTTCTACCGGCCCTGGCTGGTCATCCTGCCCGGCATCTGCCTGTTCCTGCTGGTCATCGGCGCCAACCTGATGGGCGACGGCCTGCGCGACATCACCTCTCCGGAAGGGCGCAACGAATGAGCCTGCTTGATATCCAGAACCTCGACGTCACCCTGGCGCTGCCCAATGGCCCGCTGAAGGCCGTGCGCGACGTGACCTTGACGCTTGAGCCCGGCGAAAGCCTTGGCATCGTGGGCGAAAGCGGCTCGGGCAAGTCGATGACCGCGCTGGCGCTGATGCGCCTGCTGCCCCGGTCCGCCACCTGCGAGGCCACGGCGCTGCGTTTTGCCGGTCAGGACCTGCGCGACCTGAGCGATCCCGACTTCGCCCGCCAGATCCCCGGCCCCCGCATCGGCATGATCTTCCAAGAGCCGATGACCTCGCTGAACCCGGTCTACACCATCGGGCGGCAGATGACCGAGGCCACCGTGGCCCGCGGCCTGCTGAGCGAAGCCGCGGCGCGCAAGAAGGCCATCGACTTGCTGGACCGCGTCGGCATCCCCGACCCCGAAGGCCGGATGAGCCAGTTCCCCGCACCAGATGTCGGGCGGCCAGCGCCAGCGCGTGATGATCGCCATGACCCTGATGCTGGACCCGGAACTGCTGATCGCGGACGAGCCGACGACCGCGCTGGACGTGACGGTGCAGGCGCAGATCCTCGACCTGCTCGACGACCTGCGCCGCGAGCGCGGCATGGGCCTGATCCTGATCAGCCATGACTTGGCCGTGGTCGCCGAACGCACCGACCGCGTGGCGGTGATGTACCTGGGCGAGCTGGTCGAACAGGGCACCGCGCAGGATGTCCTCTACCGCCCGCAGCACGACTACACCAAGGCCCTGCTGGCCGCGATCCCGCGCCTTGACGGACCGGCCCGCGTGCCCGCCCAGGCCGCCGCCGCGCCAGAGGTCGAAAAGGTCATCTCGGCCACCAACCTCTGCCGCGAATTCCACTCGCGCAAGGGTCTGTTCGGCCCGAAGAAGACCGTGCGGGCGCTGGATGACGTCTCGCTGGAACTGCGGCGCGGAGAGACGCTGGCGGTGATCGGCGAAAGCGGCTCGGGCAAGTCGACGCTGGCGCGCATCCTGCTGGGGCTCGACCTGCCTGATGCGGGCGACGTGCGGATGCTGGGCCGCCCGGTGCTGGATCTGCCCGGCGCCGAACGCGCCAGCCTCGTGCAGCCGGTCTTCCAGGACCCCTACACCTCGCTGAACCCGCGCCGCCGGCTGAGCGAGATCATCGCCGCCCCCTCGTGCTGCGTGGCGAGGGCGACAGCGCCTCGCGCCTCGCTGCCGTCAAGGACGCCATGGAGAAGGTGCGCCTGCCCGGTCGCCTGATCCACGCCTACCCCAGCCAGCTGTCGGGCGGACAGCGCCAGCGGGTGGCCATCGCCCGCGCCCTGATCACCGAACCCGAGGCGCTGATCTGCGACGAGCCGACCTCGGCGCTGGATGTCTCGGTCCAGGCGCAGATCCTCGAGCTGCTGGACGACCTGCGCGCCAAGATGGGCCTGACCTGCCTGCTGATCACCCATGACATGGCCGTGGTGCATGAGACCGCCGACCGTGTCGCGGTGATGTACCAGGGCCGCGTGGTCGAGGAAGGCAGCGCCCGCGACGTGCTGGGCAATCCGTCCAACGACTACACCGCGCGCCTGCTGGCCGCTGCGCCGCGCTTTGGCGCCACGCAAGAGATGGAGGCGGTGCAGTGAAGCTTTCGACCACCGCCCTGACGCCCGCGACGCTGTTTGCCCGCGAAACGCTCTGGCAAAGCTGGCTGGATGTCGAGGCCGCCCTGGCCGAGACACAGGCCGAGATGGGGATCATCCCCGCCGACGCGGCAAGAGGCATCCGGGAGGCCGCAAGCCTAGCGCGCATCGGCATCGAGGAACTTCAGGCCGACATCCGTGTCACCCATGCGCCGATCCTGTCGCTGACCCGCCTGCTGGCGGCGGCGGCGGGCGAGGCCGGAGCCTATGTGCATTGGGGGGCAACCACTCAGAACGTCATGCAGACGGGGCGTATCCTGCTGATCCGCGAGGCCGACCGGGCGATCCGCAAGGCCCTGGGACAGGCGCTGCTCAAGCTGGCCGAGATGGCCGAGACCCACGCCGAGACCCTGATGCCGGGCCGCACCAACCGCCAGCACGCCCTGCCGATCAGCTACGGCTTCAAGGTGGCGGGCTGGATCGAGGAACTGACCCGCGCGCTGGATCGCCTGTCGGACGGGGGGCGTCGCCTATTCGTGCTGCCCTTCGGCGGCGCGGTCGGTGCCATGCATGCCTTCGGCCCTGAGGGCGCCGAGCTGAACCGCCGCCTCGCGGCCCGCATGGGGCTGGGCACGCTGCTGGTGCCGGGCCGGGCGATCAACGACCTCTTTGCCGACTACATCACCCAGCTGTCCCTGCTGGCGATGACGCTTGAGCGGGTGGCGGCAGAGCTTTACCTGCTGATGACGCAGGAGATCGGCGAGATCGCCGAGCGGCTGGACGCGGGCACCGTCGGCTCGTCCACCATGCCGCACAAGGTCAACCCCAAGTACGTCGTGCGGGTACTGGCCCAGACCGGAGAGCTGCGCGGCCTCGCCGGCCCGGCGATGGAAACGGGCCGCTCAAGCCATGAGGGGGATTCGGCGCAGAACCAGATGCTGTCCACGCTGCTGGATCGCGCCGTGCCCCTGGCATGGGAGATGGCCGAGGGCTTCGACGCCCTGCTGGGCCGGATCGAGGTGAAGGCGCCGAAGATGGCCGAGAATGCCGCGCTGTCGGGTGGGGCCATCGCCACCGAGGGGCTGATGATGCGCCTCGCGCCGCTGACCGGCCGGGCCGAGGCGCATGACCTGATCCACCACGCGCTGGATCACCGCGCCCCGGGCGACAGCCCGACCGAGGCGCTGGTCGCCTCGCCCGCCCTGCTGGCGCATATGTCCGAGACCGAGATCCGCAACGCGCTGGACCCCGCCGCCTATTGCGGCGACAGCGCCCGGATCTCGCGCGATGCGGCGGGGCTGGCACGCGAGACGGCCCGCGCCATCGCCGGCTAGATCAGGTAGACGAGCCCGGCCACCCCGGGCTCGTCCCGCCGCCGCGCCTCGACATGGGCGGCAAGACCATCAAGGAACAGTTCGGACAGGTCGGCACGCGGCCCCTTGGCATGGACGCTGGCATAGGTGATCCAGTGATCGCCCTCCATCGGGCGCATCACCATCCCCGCCATCGCCGAGGCCGGCAGCACCACCGGGTCGATCAGCGTCAGCCCCAGCCCCTGCCGCACCATCTCGACCGTCACCAGCGTCGAGCCGGTCTCGAAGGCGATCTTCGGACGCAGGCCCGCCTCGCCCATCACCTCTTCCAGCCGGTAGCGCCAGCGCTGCCCCGTCGCCAGCGTCACCAGCGGCTCTTCGGCCAGCTGCGCCAGTGTCACTTCCTCGACGCCCGCCAGCGCATGGCCCTCGGGCATCAGCACCGACAGGCGCGAGCGCAGCAGGGGCATGATGTCGATGGGGATGATCTCGTTTTCCACCGGCAGGGAGATCAGGCCGATGTTGTAGCCCCGCGCCGCCACCTTGCTTTCAATCTCGAAGCGGTTCTCGACGTGGACGGTGCATTCCAGCTCGACCCCCTCGCGGCGCAGCCGGGCGATGGTCGGCACCACCAGCCCGTTCGCCATCGGCGCCGCCGTCACCACCGACAGCCAGCTGCGCGAGCGCGAGCGCAGGTCACGGGCGATCAGGGGGATTTCTTCCAGCCCGTCCAGCGTGTTCGAGATCTGCTGGTAGAACAGCGCCCCCTCTTCCGTCAGCTGAAGGTTGCGCCGGTCACGCGAGAAGAGCGCAATCTGCAACTGCCCTTCCAGCTGCGACAGCAAGCGGCTGGCCGCCGAGGCCGAGAGGTTCAGCCGCTCGGCCGCCTCGGCAAGCGAGCCGGTCGCCACCACCGCCCGGAACAGGCGCAATCCGCGTAGGTTCATCTGTCCCTCCCCCAGCCCTCCGGCCGCCGGCTCTCCCCTGCCGGATCCGCAACATTCTGCGCGTTCAGTGCGGAAAGAGCAACAGAGAGCTAGGGCTGTCCGGGGCCGAAGGCATCCCGCCAGCGGGCGGTGAACTGGGCCACCTTGGCGCGGTCCATGGCCAGCAGCAGCGGCAGTCCCAGCCCGATGGGCACCTGCCGGCCCGCCTCTTCGGCATCGTCGGGGTCGGCGTCCAGCGGATCCAGCCCGACCAGCCGGTTGCGGGCCATGACCAGCTGCCCCTCGGGACCCAGCAGGTAGTCCAGCAGCGCCCCGGCATCCGCATCCGCCTGACGACCCGGCAGGATCGCCGCGCGGCTCAGCACCAGCGTGTAATCCGACGGCGCGACGATCCCCAGCATGGGATCCTCGGCGGCGCGGGTCTGGGCGTAGGAGCCGAGCACGTTGTAGGCGATCAGGTAGTGCCCGCGCTGCACCCCCTCGATGATCTCGGCGGAACAGCAGGTGGCGACGGCCTCGGTGCGGGCGAAGGCCTCCATCAGGGCGCCGAAGGTGGTCGCCTCCTGGCTGTCCATGAAGGCAAAGAGGAAGCCCAGCCCCGAGGCCTCGATGTCGTAGGTTGCCACGCGGCCCGCGTAGGGCGTGCGTTCCGGGCGCAGCAGGTCCAGCAGGTCGAAGCGCGAGCGCGGCACCTCGGAGGCGGGCACGAGCGCGCGGTTGTAGACGATGACGGCGGGTTCCCGGGTGATGCCCCAGATCTCGTTGCGCCAGGTCAGGGCGTCAGGCACCGCCGCGGTGGCCGCCGAGACCCAGGGCGCGGCGCAGCCGTCGTTGACCAGCTTGACCAGGTGATGCACCGCCGAGCTGATCACCAGCCCGGCGCCGGGCTGACCGGAGGCGCATTCGGCCAGGGTCAGGTCATAGAGGTTGTTCGAGCCCCATTGCTCATAGCGGATCGCCAGCCCCGGGCGGCTGTCGAGAAACTGCGCGATGGCCGGGGCCATGACGTCGATATCGGTGGTGGTGCGCAGGACGATCTCGCGCCCCGCGCCGAAACTGCGCACGGCCTCGGGGGCGGGCTCGGCACGGGCCGCCACGGGGCCGATCCCGCAGAGCGCCGCCGCCAGCAGCAGAGCGCGAGCGCCCCCCTGTCTCGCGGACCGCAGCCCTCCGCCGAGGGCCGCCCCTTGCCGCTCGCACGCCCCTGCCGGGCGCGCGGCGCGCGCGCGTCGCGGGAACCACCTCATTGCGCCACCTCCAGCACCAGGGCCATGCGGAAGGGATGGCCTCCGCTCATTTCCAGCCGGCCGCCGAAGGCCTCGGCCACGGCACCGGCGATCGACAGGCCAAGCCCGCTGCCCTGCGCGGCACCGGCGACGAAACGGTCGCCCAGTTGCGCGCGCACCTCCTCGGCAGGCCCCGGCCCCGCGTCCTCGACCCAGAGCCGCGCCAGCCCGTCCTCTGCACCGACCCCGACGCCGACCACCACCGGCGCCCGGCCATGGCGCAGGGCGTTCGAGAGCAGGTTCTTCGCCGCCTCGGTCAGCGACAGCGCATCGCCGCGCACCATCACCGGGTCTTCTCCGATCACCAGCGCCACCGCTGCGCCACCGGCCAAGAGCTGCGGGTCATCGGCCTCGACCGCCTCAAGCGCGACGTCGCGCAGGTCCAGCAGGGCGCGGCGGGCGGAATCGCCCCGGTGCACCACCATCGCCCGCGACAGCATCTGGTCCAGCAGGTGACCAAGGCTCTTGGTGCGGGCATGGATGCGGCCGACCAGCAGGCGCTGGCGTTCGGGGTCGCTCTCTTGCCCGGCAAGATCGGCCTGGGCGCGCAGGGCGGCGACGGGGTTCCTGAGCTGGTGCGCGGTATCCGAGATCAGCCGCCGCATGGTGCCGAACTGCCGGTCCAGCCGCCCCATGAAGCCGTTGAGACCGACGACCATGGGCAGCACCTCGCGCGGGATGCGCCCGTCGAGCGGCGTCAGGTCCTGCGGATCGCGCGCCTCGAGCCGCGCGGCAAGACGGCCAAGCGGCCCGAGCGCACCGCGCACGATCAGCACCGCCAGCAGCAGCACCGCCAGCCCGCCGATGGCCAGCACCACCAGCGCCTTGCCGGTGATGTCGCGCGCCAGGTCGTTGCGCGCCCGCAGGGTCTGGCCGACCACCACGTCGACCTGCCCCGAGAAGCTGCGCTCGGCAAAGCGGCGCGAGACAAGGATGTAGCGCGCGGGTTCCCCCATGAACTCGGCGTCGTAAAAGCGGGTGTCGCCGCCCTCGGGCGGGGCGGGTAGGCCCTCGTAGCCGGTCAGCAGCTGGTCGCCGGGGCCGCTGATCCGGTAGGCGACCCGGTCCTCCGGGGCCAGGGCCAGCAGCTGGAAGGCCGAGGCCGGCAGGTCGACCACGGGCTGGCCGTCGCGGATCGCCACGGTGCTGGCGATATCGTTGGCGGCGCCGACCAGCAGCCGGTCGAAGGCCTCGCGCGCGGCGGTGCGCCCGTAGGCGAAGGCCGCCAGCGCCAGCACCACGCCACCGACCAGCAGCAGCGCCCCCAGCCCCGCCACCAGCCGCGCCGTCAGCGACAGCGTCGGCCGCAGCCCGGCGTCCCCCGCCGGCGGCCCCCCACTCTTCGGGCCCCCACTCTTCGGGCCCTCAGTCTTCGGAATCGAGGACATAGCCCAGCCCCCTCAGCGTGCGGATCACCGCGCCGGAGCCGGCGATCTTCTTGCGCAGCCGCGCCACGTAAAGCTCGATGGCATTCACCCCGACCACCGTGTCGTCGAAGGAATAGAGCCCCTCCAGCAGCCGGTCCTTGGAATGCACCTGGCCGCGCCCGCGCAGCAGCATCGACAGCAGCGCGAACTCGCGCCGCGTCAGGTCCAGCCGCTGGCCATGGGCCGAGACCATTCCCGCCACCGGATCGTAGCTCAGCCCGCCCAGGCTGATCTCTCCGGCCCGCTCGGCGGCCTCGCGGCGCGCCAGCACATGCAACCGCGCCTCCAGCTCGCGCTGATCGAAGGGTTTCACCAGGTAGTCGTCGGCCCCGAAGGAGAAGGCCGACAGCTTGTCGTCGACAGAGAAATGCGCCGTCAGCATCAGCACCGGCATCTTCTGCCCCGCGGCCCGCATCTCCTTCAGCAGGTCGACGCCGGAGCCGTCGGGCAGCGTGATGTCCAGCACCACCACGTCATAGGCCTGCACCCGCAGGCAGTCGCGCGCCTCGGCCAGGGTCATCGCGTAATCGCAGGCCATTCCGCCGGCGCGCAGGCGCGCCAGGGTGGCATCGGCCAGGTCCTGGGTATCCTCGACCAGCAAGATCCGCATTTACGCCTCCTTAACGGCTGACTCGCCACCGTCCGGCGGGGCCGCAAGGCCCGACCCTGTGACAGCTTGGTGACAGGTTCAACCGCTATATCACGCGATACCGGTCGCAGGGCAGCAAGGCCCGCGACCCATGAGGAGGAAATCGAATGGCTTTCAAACATCTTCGCACGGCGCTGGCCGTTGCGGGCCTGGCCCTGACCGCGTCCGGCGCCTCGGCCCAGTTCGCCCCCGAGCAGCCCGAGTGCATCGCCCCCGCCAACCCCGGCGGCGGCTGGGACTTCACCTGCCGCCAGGTGGGCAAGACCATGCAGGACATCGGCCTGATCTCGAAGACCATGCAGGTCGTCAACCTGGCCGGTGGCGGTGGCGGTGTCGCCTATGCCGAGGTGGTCAACAAGCGCAATGACAGCAGCGACCTGATCGTCGCCGCCTCGACCGCGACCGCCACGCGCCTCGCCCAGGGCGCCTACCCGGGCAACACCATGGACCAGGTCCGCTGGCTGGCCTCGATCGGCGCCGACTACGGCGTGATCGCCGTCGCCGCCGACAGCGATATCGAGACCCTGCCCGAGCTGCTGGACATGATCAAGAATGACCCCCGCTCGGTCTCGGTGGCCGGTGGCTCTGCCGTGGGTGGCTGGGATCACCTGAAGGTGCTGATCGCCGCCAACGCCTATGGCGTCGAGGACGTACGCACCGTCAAGTACATCGCCTTCGACGGCGGCGGCGAGGCCGTGACCCAGCTGCTGGCCGGCTCGGTCCAGGCCTTCACCGGCGACCTTTCCGAAGCCAAGGGCTTTGTCGACAGCGGCGACATCAAGGTCATCGCCGTGCTGGCCCCCGAGCGCCTGGAAGGTGAATTCGCCGCCTTCCCGACCGCCAAGGAACAGGGCGTCGACGCCATCGGTGCCAACTGGCGCGGCTTCTACGCCCCCGCCGGCATGACCGATGAGGCCTATGACGCATGGGTCTCGATGATCGGCGAACTCTACGCCTCGCCCGAGTGGAAAGAGATCATGGCCGCCAACGGCCTGGCCCCGCTGAACCTGCAGGGCGCCGAGTTCGAGACCTTCGTGTCGGACAGCGTGACCCAGATCCAGGACATCTCTCGCGAGATCGGCATCATCAAGTAAACCAGGCTCGCGCGCGCGGAGGGCATCCCCCTGCCGCGCGCGCTTCTTTCCGGGAGGTCAGAATGAGCGACCGTATCTTCGGAGCCTTCGGGCTTCTTCTTGCCCTGTTCTACGCATGGGCCACCCTGCAGATCGAGGAAAGCTTCCTGTCGGACGAGGTCGGCCCCAAGACCTTCCCGCTGGTTATCGCGGTGATCCTCGGCCTGTCGTCCGCCGTCATCGCGCTGCGCCCCGACGAGAACCCCGTCTGGCCGCCGCTGAGCCGCCTGGCCGAAATCGGCGCCGCGGTCGTGGTGATGATCCTCTACGCGGAATTCCTGCCCGAGGTGGGCTTTGTCATCGCCACCGCGCTGGCCGCCGCCTACCTGACCTGGCGCCTCGGCACCCGGCCGCTGCAATCGCTGCTGGTCGGCGTCTGCACCTCGGTCGGCATCTACGTCATCTTCCATCTCGTGCTGGGGCTCTCGCTGGCCCGCGGCCCGCTCGGCTTCTGAGGAGACCCCGATGGACATCATGTCTTCCCTCGGCGACGGCTTCCTGATCGCCCTCACCTGGCAGAACCTCGGCCTTGCGGTGCTGGGCTGCTTCCTCGGCACCATCATGGGCGCCCTGCCCGGCCTCGGGCCGTCCAACGGCGTCGCCATCCTGATCCCGCTGGCCTTCACCCTGGGGCTGGGCGCCACGCCCTCGCTGATCCTGCTGACCTCGGTCTACTACGGGGCGATGTACGGCGGGCGGATCAGCTCGATCCTGCTGGGCATTCCCGGCGATGAGCCCGCCATGATGACCGTGCTCGACGGCCACCCCATGGCCAAGGCGGGCCGCGCCGGCGAGGCGCTGTCGCTCTCGGGCGTTGCCTCCTTCGTCGGCGCCTTCCTGGCCACCTGGGGCCTGATCTTCCTGGCCCCGCAGCTGGTCAAGTTCGCCCTGCTCTTCGGCCCGGCGGAATACTTCGCCCTCTTCGCCCTGGCCTTCGCCACCCTCGGCGGGGTCTCGTCGACCAACCAGGCGAAATCGGCCTTTGCCGCCATGCTGGGCCTCGGCCTGGCCGTCGTCGGCGTCGACACCCAGACCGGCGTGCCGCGCCTGACCTTCGGCGAGGTCCACCTCTATGACGGTCTCGACTTCCTCGTCGCCATCGTCGGCCTCTTCGCCCTCTCCGAGGTCTTCATCTTCCTCGAACACCGCCACGGCGAAGCCGATGCGGACAGCAAGAAGATCGAGGTCGGCCGCCTGACCCCGTCCTGGGCAATGCTGAAGTACTGCACCCCGACCATGCTGCGCACCTCGGTGCTGGGCTTCGTGGCAGGCGTGCTGCCCGGTGCGGGGGCCTCTCTGGGCTCGTTCATCTCGTACTCCATGGAGAAGAAGCTGGTCGACAAGAAGGGCACCTTCGGCACCGGCGATCCGCGCGGCGTCGCGGCGCCCGAGGCCGGCAACAACGCGGCCGCAGGTGGCGCGCTGGTGCCCATGCTCTCGCTCGGGGTGCCGGGGTCGGGCACGACCGCCGTGCTGCTGGCGGTGCTGCTGGCGCTCAACATCACGCCGGGGCCGCTACTGTTCCAGAACAACCCCGACGTGGTCTGGGGCCTGATCGCGGCGCTGTTCATCGCCAACATCATGCTGCTTCTGATGAACATCCCCATGGTGGGCCTGTTCACCCGCGTGCTGATGATCCCGCCGCGGATCCTGATGCCCATCGTGGCCATGGTCAGCTTCGTCGGCATCTACGGCATCTCGGGCAGCTCGTTCGACCTGCTGGTGATGATCGCCTTCGGCGTCGGTGGCTGGGTGCTGCGCAAGCTCGACGTGCCGCTGGTGCCGATCATCCTCGGCACGCTGCTCGGCAACACGATGGAGAACAACCTGCGCCGCGCCGTGACCATCTCGAACGGCGACTACATGACCCTGATCGACAGCCCCCTGTCCATCGGCCTGTGGACCGTCGCCATCGTCGGGTTCATCCTGCCGATCTTCGTCGGCAAGCTGGTCAAGGGCCGGATGCGCGCCCGCCGCGACGCCGAGGGCTCGACCTCGGACTGATCACGCGCGCCTGACGACAAGGTTACAGAACGCCCGGCCCCGCGCCGGGCGTTTTGCTTTGCGCATGGGCGGCCTTGCGCCACTGTGGTTTGGACCTCTGCCGGAGTGATCTACCTATAGGCGAGGAAACGTAACATGAGACACCAGACCGGAGCCATCATGAAACACGCCGACCGCATTGCCGCCATCGCGGCGGTGGCGGCCATAGCCGCCCTGCTGCTCAGTACCCCTGCCCTGTCGCAGGACTTCAACGCCGACCCGCCCAATGCGCCCGACCAGCGCCCCGCCTTCCCCGATCAGACACGCGCCCCGGTGGTGGACCGGGGCGTGACGCTGACCCGCCAGGTCATCGCCAGCGGGCTGGAAAATCCCTGGGGCATGGAGGAACTGCCCTCCGGTGACTGGCTGGTCACCGAGCGCCCCGGCCGCATGCGGCTGGTGTCGCGCGACGGAACCGTCTCGGCCCCGATCCGTGGCCTGCCCGAGGTCGACGCCCGCCGTCAGGGCGGGCTGCTGGATGTCACCGTGGCGCCCGACTTCGACCAGACCCGCCGGGTGTGGTGGAGCTATGCCGAACCCCGCGAGGGCGGCCGAAACGGCACCTCGGTCGCCACCGGAGTGCTCTCGGACGACGCCAGCCAGATGAGTGATGTGGCGGTGATCTTCCGCCAGACCCCGGCCTGGGCCTCGACGCTGCACTATGGCTCGCGGCTGGTCTTCGACCGGGATGGCGCGCTATTCGTCACCACCGGGGAACGCTCGAACCCCGAGCCGCGCCAGCTGGCCCAGGATCCCGCGACGCACCTCGGCAAGGTGCTGCGCATCGCACCCCTTGGCGGCCCGGCGCAGGGCAATCCCCGCCCCGAGGGCGCCGTGCCCGAGCTCTGGTCTCTGGGTCACCGCAATATCCAGGGCGCGGCCCTGGCGCCCGATGGCCGCCTCTGGACGGTCGAGCACGGACCGCGCGGCGGGGATGAGCTGAACCGCCCCGAAGCGGGCCTGAACTACGGCTGGCCGGTGATAACCTACGGCCAGGACTACTCGGGCCGTCCCATCGGCGAGGGCCGCACCGAGGCGCCGGGGATGGAGCAGCCGGTCTACTACTGGGATCCGGTGATCGCCCCCTCGGGCATGGCCTTCTACGACGGCGCGATGTTCCCCGGCTGGCGCGGCTCGGTGCTGATCGGCGGGCTGGCCGGCCAGGCGCTGGTGCGGCTGACGCTGGAAGACGGGCGCGTCACCGGCGAGGCGCGCTACCTGCAGGGACAGGGACGCATCCGTGACGTCGCCGTGGCCAGCGACGGCGCTGTCATGGTGCTGACCGACAGCGGCAACGGGGCGCTGGTGCGCGTGACACCCTGACACCCTGCCTGCCCCCGACAGGGCCAGCGGGCGGGCGGGAAGGCTTCCGCAGAACGGCCCATCTGGCTAGGGTCCCCGGCAACCCCACCGGAGATCGCCATGCTGACCCATCCCCGCCCCGCAGTCCTGTCCGTCGCCCTGCGCGGCAACGAGGTGCTGCTGGTCCGTCGCGCCAATCCCCCCGATGCCGGGCTCTGGGGCTTTCCCGGCGGCAAGCTGGACCTCGGAGAGACCCTCGCAGAGGCCGCCCTGCGCGAGTTGAAGGAAGAGACCGGCCTGACGGCGCTCTCTGCCGGGCCGGTGCTGGGCGCGCAGGACGTGATCGTTCCCGGCGAAGCGCTGACCGGCTCGCCGGATGAGTCGCAGGGCTCGTCCCCGCCTCCTCCGCTTTTCCACTACGTGCTGATCGCCCTGCGTTGCGAGTTGCCGGAAAATGCCCCGCCGCCTCAGGCCGCCGACGACGCGCTTGAGGCCCGCTGGGTTGCCGTGGACGAGATCGCCGCCCTCAGCTGCAGCGAGGGTGTCGAGACCCTGGCCCGTCAGGCTCTTGGCCGCGCGACCGACTGATCCCGGCAAGCCCCTGTCCTGCTGCAATTTATGCACCTCTCTGGGGGGCCTGCGCGGGTTCCCGAGCGAAATGCTTGCTGTCGGGGGGCCAAATCCGACCGAAAAACTGGGCTTTCAACACCCGAGAGAATCACTCAACTATTTGTTTTTATTTATTTTTTTATTGCACCCCCGAAACCAGCGGCCTATACAGGGTGCAAGACAGCAAGCAAGCGACCCGCCAGCCAGCTATCCGTGAAACGCCAGCTCGACAGGATCAGCCCATGTCCACGCATTGCAGCTCTTGCGCCTTCTACGAGGACCACAAAGCCAACTCCGCCAGCCAGCTCTCTGACGCCGGCCTGTGCCGCGCCAACCCGCCCGTGACCCAGAAGGACGCCGACAGCCGCGGCTTCTGGCCGGTGGTGCAGTCCAGCGACTGGTGCGGCAAGTTCGCCAACGCCTTCCCGGCGGAATAAACCTTCCGGACGGGTCCCAGCCCGCCCCCAAGCCAGCCGCGGACATCCCATCGCGACCCGGTCGCGTTCCGCAGGCCAGCAAGGACGCAAGCCCGGCCCCCATCCGAAAGACCTGCCTGCCACCTTCGGGATGGCAGGACAAGGCAGCCCTCCGGGGCTGCCTTTTGCCGTTCCTGCGGCAGGGAACGCACTGCTCCGGCCAAGGGCCAGCCCGGAAGGCATGACGAAAAGGTGAACGCGGGACAGGTGGCCCCGGGCTCGAAGTTGACGCTACGCGGCATCAGATGCGCGCACTTCGTAGCGGCGCCGAGCAGTTTCGCGAGACAGCCACGCGAAGGCTCGGCCCACAAGCCCTTCCATGGTCCCATTTGCGTCCCGCCTCAGCCAGCTACGCTGTGATCTGTTGTTGTAAGAGTGTCCCCAGTTACAGAAATGGCGATTGCGAACGCGATACCAGGGCCCCCGCAAGCGACCCGTATCGGGCTGGCCGGGGAGGATGACCGGCTGGTGCCGGTGGCCGAAGCCCTCGAACGGGAGGCGCAGCGGTGCGACCTGCCCTTGCGGATCCGGCGCTTCGAGCTGGAGGGCCCCTATCGGCCCGGCGATGTCGCCCGGCTGATCGCCGCCGCCCGCAAGGCCCGCTTCGACACCCTGCACGTCACCGCACCCCTGCTTGGCGAACTGACAGAGATGATCAACGACAGCGCGCCCGAGGCGACCAGCGGCGGTCTGTTCGACACGATTTTCCTGGACAGCCAGTACCCTCTGCGTGGCTGCGACGCCGGCACCTGGTCCCTTGCTGCGGCCCTGCCGGAATTCCTGCGCGCCCGGTCCGCGGATCACGTCCTGATCCTGGGCGCCGGCTCCGAGGCACATTCGGCTGCCCTGGCGCTGGCGGCCCGGGGGATCACCAGGCTGACCTTTCACGACCCGGACATGAGCCGCGCCGCCACGCTGGCCAATCTGATGCAGGCGGGGACGGGACTTCGCTGTGCGCTGCTGGCCTCGACCGACGGGATCTTCCACGAGTTCTCGCGCCCAGGCATGACCCGCGGCTGGATCGACGGCATCGTCCATGCCCCAGCGCCTGACCGCAGGATCCCCGTGATCGCGGGGCTGGCGCCGCCGCTCTGGCTGATCGACCTGGCGAGCCCGGGCGCCGAGACCCGACTGTCTTCCGAGGCCCGCCGCGCGGGATGTGCGGTGCTGGACGGCCGCCGGATCGCCGGGCGGCGCGGCGCGCGGGTGTTGCACTGCAGCCTGGGCAACGGGAAGCCCGGCTGCGCGCTTCCCTGGTCGGCGCAACAGCTGCCGACACCTCGACAGATCGCCACCCGCTGATCGTCGCGCCTTGGGTCTGAGCCCGGCCTCAGCCGCGCAGGAGGCCCGACCGCAGCAGCAGCCATTCCGTGTAGCCGCCCTTTCTGGGCGCAATGAGGCAATGCAGGACGAAGCGCAGCGGCGAAAGTTCGGTCATGGTATCCCCCGATCCATGGTCTGACTGGTCGCAGACCTATCCTGGCGCGATGACAGGGATGTGACGCGCCCACCCACGGGTCGGCGCTCTTTCCGGCGGCAGCGCCGGTCTCGGCCCACGGAGGGCCTCGCCCGCCGCACCCGGACCTTCGGCCGGGCGATGCACCCGGACCTTCGGCCGGGCGATGCACCCGCTCTGGCGGCCCCCCCAACCGCGACCGCCTTACCCCGCCCTGGTTCGGCACGGGCCTACTGGATTTCCGTCCGGGCAACAGCTAGGCAGGCGCCATGGCGCGCACCCTTCTCTTCAACAAACCCTTCGGCACCCTGCCCCAGTTCACCGACCGCGGGACAGAGGGCAGTCCCCGGGCGACCCTCTCGGACCACGTTCAGGTGAAGGGCGTCTACCCCGCCGGCCGACTGGACCGCGACAGCGAGGGGCTGATGGTGCTGACCTCGGACGGGCGACTGCAGGCACGGATCGCGGACCCCAAGCACAAGCTGGCCAAGCTCTACTGGGTCCAGGTCGAGGGGCTTCCGGACGATGCCGCACTCGCGGCGCTGCGCAATGGGGTGACCTTGAAGGATGGCCCGACCCGACCCGCCGAAGCCCGGCGGATCGACGCCCCGGAGGGGCTCTGGCAGCGTGACCCGCCGATCCGGGTCCGCAAATCGGTTCCTGACAGCTGGATCGCTCTCGAGCTGCGCGAGGGGCGCAATCGCCAGGTTCGTCGGATGTGCGCCCATGTGGGGCACCCCTGCCTGCGCCTGATCCGGGCCGCCATCGGGCCATGGCACCTTGACGGTCTGCAACCCGGCGAATGGCGCGACGCCCCCGACCGGCCCCTGCGCGGTTGATCCCGATAGCCTGCGTTGCCGCAGCTCGGCCGGGCCGGTGCAGGACAATGCCTGCAGCCAAAGTCAGGCAAGGCCCCTGAGCCGGTCCGCGCCGGGCGCTTGTTGATGCGATTCAACAGATGTGACTTTCCGCACGTGGCTTTTCTTCGCCAGCCGCAGGCCACTGCCCCTGCCGGATCCCGAGGGCGGGATGGAGATCACAAGCGTCAAAGCCTCGCAGGGAGACTCAAAAATACAATAATTACAAATTATTACGCCACGCAATTAACTCAGCGCAGCGAACATCATGCCGTACCCCATCCGGCCATGCCAGGGCCGGGGTCCGGCGACTACCACCTTCGACTTGAGACCGACCGGCACGTCCGGGGGACTATTGCCACGAGGTCTCACTCCGCTGAGGTCGCCTCGGCAACAGCTCCAGGTCGGGCCCCCGACCCGGCTCTCGCAGCTCGTCGCCAGGCCAACTGGGAACGTCCGGGTGACCAGTCATCATCGGAACAAGGACCCAAGAGCGCAGCCTGAGCGAGCAAAAAGAACCCACGGCCAGGTCAAAGGGGCATGCGGAAGGACGGCCCCGAACACTTGACTATTTCAGACAGGAGACCCCCAGAAAACCTGTGGATAAGTCTTCATGCCTTCACTTTGCCAACATCATGCATCTTAAGCCTCCTGGTGATGAGCTACCCGTCGCAGGCGCAGCGCATTGCCCACGACCAGCACCGAAGAGGCCGCCATGGCGGCAGATGCCAGCATCGGCGAGAGCATCGGCCCCCCCCAGATCGCCAGCACTCCGGCCGCGACGGGGATCAGGGCGACATTGTAGGCGAAGGCCCAGAAGAGGTTCTGCCGGATGTTGGCCATGGTGCGCCGCGACAGCGTCAAAGCTGTCGGAACGCCCTGCAGCGCGCCACCGATCAGCACCACGTCGGCGGCCTCCATGGCCACATCCGTGCCCGAGCCCATGGCCACGCCCACATCCGCCGCCGCAAGCGCCGGCGCATCATTGATGCCGTCGCCGACGAAGATCACCGGCCCCTCGCCACGCAGTGCGGTCACGGCCTCGGCCTTGTCCGTCGGGCGCACCTCGGCGCGCACCAGGTCGATGCCCAGCTGTCCCGCCACATGGGCTGCGGCGGCCTGGCTGTCGCCGGTGATCATCGCCGGTCGCAGCCCCTCGGCCTTCAACGCGGCGATGACGCCGGGCGCCTCGTCGCGGATCACATCCGAGACCGCAAGGACCGCCAGCGCCGCCCCGTCGGCCTCGGCAAAGAGCACCGTGGCGCCGGTCGCCTCCCATGCCTCGGCCTGGCGAGCCAGCGCTTCGGGCAGCTCTGCGGTGACGAAACCGCGGTTGCCGATGCGTAAGGCAATAC
This sequence comes from Oceanicola sp. S124, assembly GCF_000220565.1. Taxonomy (GTDB): domain Bacteria; phylum Pseudomonadota; class Alphaproteobacteria; order Rhodobacterales; family Rhodobacteraceae; genus Pseudooceanicola. The sequence continues at coordinate 52,324 of NZ_AFPM01000335.1, forward strand.
CTTCACTTCGACCCGCAAGCCCCTCTCCAACAACAGCTTTCACCCCCTCCATCTCGGGCAGATCCAGGCCGCGTTCGGCGGCAGCCGCAACAACGGCACGGCCCAGAGGATGCTCGGACCGGCTTTCCAGCGCCGCCAGCCGGGCCAGGGTACGGTCCTCTTCGACAAGGGCCAGGAACCCGGTCAGCCGCGGTTTGCCGAGGGTCAGCGTTCCGGTCTTGTCGAAGGCCACCACCTGCCCCTCGCGCAGGCGCTGCAGCGCATCGCCGCGCCGGAACAGCACCCCCAGCTCGGAGGCGCGCCCGGTGCCGACCATGATCGACACCGGCACCGCCAGCCCCATGGCGCAGGGGCAGGCCACCACCAGCACCGAGACCGCCGCCACCACCGCCGCGCCAAGCCCTCCGCCAAGCGCCAGCCAGAGCGCGAAGGTCAGCGCCGCGATGGCGATCACCGCCGGCACGAAGACCTGCGCCACCCGATCCACCAGGTTCTGCACCGGCAACTTGGCGCCCTGCGCCTCGTCCACCGCGGCCATGATCCGCGACAGCATGGTGTCGGCGCCGGTCGCCGTGGCGCGCATCACCAGCGCCGAAGCACCGTTCACCGTGCCGCCGATCACCGCATCACCAGGGCGACGGGTCGCGGGAATGGGCTCTCCGGTGACCATGCTCTCGTCGATGTCCGAAACGCCTTCGGTCACCACCCCGTCCACCGGCAGGCGGTCACCGGGGCGCAGCGCGATCAGGTCGCCCGGTTGCAGGGCCGAGACCGGCACCGCGCTGGTGCTGCCGTCCGGGGCCACCAGAAGCGCCTCGCGCACCTGCAGCCCGGCCAGCCTCCGGATCGCCGCCGAGGCCCGCCCGCGGGCGCGTGCCTCCATCCAGCGCCCCGCGAGGATCAGCGTGACGATCACCGCCGCCGCCTCGAAATAGACATGGGCCGCGCCCTCGGGCAGGACGGCGGGGGCGAAGGTGGCGACGGTGGAATAGATCCAGGCCGCCGAGGTGCCGAGCACCACGAGGGCGTTCATGTCGGGCGCCAGGTGGCGCAGGGTGGGCAGGCCGAGGCGGAAGAACCGCGCCCCGGGCCAGGCCAGCACCAGCGTGGTCAGCACGCACTGCAGGACGTTCGAGGTGGTCATGCCGATCGTCCCGGCGATCCAGTGATGGAAGCCCGGCACGAGGTGAGCGCCCATGGCCAGGATCACCACCGGCAGCGAGAGCGCGGCCGAGATCAGGGTGTCGCGGCGCAGCCCGGCGGTCTCGGCGGCCTGGCGCGCCTCGGCCTGTTCGGCGGCGCTGGTGCCGGTCAGCGCCTCGCTGGCGCCGTAGCCCGCCGCCTCTACCGCCGCGATCAGCGCCGCGACGGTCACCGCGCCGGTCAGCACTCGGGCCCGCGCCGTGCCGTTCGCCAGGTTGAAGCTGGCCGAGGTCACGCCCGGCACCGCCGCCAGCGCCGCCTCGATCCGCGCCGCGCAAGAGCCGCAGGTGGCCCCCTCGACATGCAGGACCAGGGTGGTTTCGGATGCGGGATAGCCCGCCTCGGCCAGGCGTGTCGCGGCGGCGGCAGGGGTCAGGCTGCCGTCGTGGTCGATCTCGGCCTTGCGCGTCGCCAGGTTGACCCGCGCCGCGACGGTGCCGGGCAGCCCGGCAAGGGCGCCTTCGGCCCGGCGGACACAGCCGCCACAGGTCATGCCGGTGACTTCCAGCGTCAGCGTTTCGGAAGCATCGAGGGGGGCGGGGCGCTCAGCCCCTGCGACTGTCTGGTCCATCTTGCACCGCCTTTCAGGATGCCAGATGGTCCTTCCCCGACGGAAAGGTCAAGGGGCGCGCCCGGCGGCCAGGCCGGTGCCCCCCTGCCTTGCAGGGCCTGCAAGGCGCTTTCGGGGAGGGCCTGCGACAGGATGCCCCCCCTTTCGCGGTGCCTGCGACCTCAGCCGACCCGCGCGCCCTCGACGAAGACGGAGCGCACCACCGGGACATTGCCGCGCTTGGCAAAGCGGATCAGGTCGGCGCGTTGACCGACCTCAAGCGCGCCGCGATCGGCAAGGCCCGAGGCCCGTGCCGGCGCCAGCGTCACCGTGGCGAGGCCGCGCGCCATGTCGCCCCAATGCTCGCCCAGCATCACCGCCGCCTGCAGCAGCGCCGCCGGCACGTAGTCCGAGCTGAGGATGTCCAGCAGGCCGAGGTCTGCCAGTTCCAGCGCCGAAACATTGCCCGAGTGCGATCCGCCCCGGATCAGGTTGGGCGCGCCCATGATCACCCTGATGCCATGGTCGTGGCAGGCCCGCGCCGCCTCGACGGTGGTCGGGAACTCGGCCAGGCGGATGCCATGCCCGGCCGAGGTCTCGACCTGGGCACGGGTGGTGTCGTCATGGCTGGCAAGCACCGCACCATAGCGCGCCGCCGCCTCGACCGAGGCCGCCTCGTGGCGTGCGCCCAGCCGGTCGTGAAGGTCGTAGAGGAACTGGCAGTACTCGCCGAAACCTTCCTTGGACAGGCCATGCTTGCCGCAGACATAGTCCTCGAACTTGCTGATATCGCTGAACTGTCGCTGCCCCGGCGTGTGATCCATCAGGGACACGATGCCGACATTGTCGTCGGGTCCGAACTCGGACAGCTCCTCGATCAGGGTTTCGGAGCAGGTCTCGGCGCGCAGGTGCAGCTTGTGGCTGATCTTCAGCGCCCCGGCCCGGCGCATCACGGCGATCTCGTCGGCCATGGGCCGGGCGTAGCGGCGATAATCGCCCTTCGAGCCCTCGACGATCGAGCCGACGCGGATCGCGTCGAAGACCGTGGTGATGCCGCAGCCGCAGAGTTCGGCGTCATGGGCGACGATGGCGGCATGATGCGGCCAGTGCGCCTTCGGGCGCGGGGTGATGTGGCGTTCGAGGTTGTCGGTGTGCAGCTCGACCAGCCCGGGCGAGAGGTAGTCACCCTCGCAGTCCACCGCGCCGCGCGGCACGGCGCCACTGCCCAGCTCGGCGATCTGCCCGTCGCGGATCACCACATGGCCCTCGCGCGTCTCGTCCGGCAGCACCAGCCGGGCATTGGCCAGCACGATTTCACCCTGTTGGGCCGCAGCCCCCGTTCCGTCCTTCATTCCACCTGTCCCATCGCTTCCGCCGTCGGGCCGTCCCGCAGCGCATCCAGAATGCCGAGCACCCCCCCGGACGGTGTCCGAGAGAGCGCCCGAATTGTCGACCTCATGCGGCGTGATGCCCGCAGGCAGGGCAAAGCCCGCCCGCGCCAGCCGCCGCTCGATCTCGGCCGCGCTTTCGCGGCCCCGCTCGGCCAGTCGCGCCGCCAGCACCGGGGCCGGCGCGCTCAGCAGCACGCAGGCAAAGCCCGGCACCCGGGCCTGCGCCTGCGGCAGCACCGCGCGCGACAGGTTGACCAGCTTGTCCTGCCCCGCCGCCAGCTCTGCCAGAACGCCACGGGGAACGCCGTAGCGCAAGCCATGCGCCCGCCAGGACAGCAGGAAGTCGCCCGCCGCCTCGCGCGCGGCGAAATCGGCCTCGGAGGTGCCCTCGAAGTCCTCGCCGCCGGCCTCGCTGGGCCGGGTGATGACCCGCCGCACCAGCGAGACGCCGGGACGCGCCGCCGCGACGGCCTCCATCACGGTGTCCTTGCCGACCCCCGAGGGGCCGACCACGCCTAGCAGAAGGCCCGGTGCCTGCGCCATCTCAGGCCACCTTCGCCGGGGTGAAGCCCGTCACGTCGACCGCCCGGTCGCAGACCCGGTCGCGGGCCTCGACATCATGGAAGATGCCGATGATGGCCGCGCCGCGCGCCTTGGCCTCTTCGATCAGCTGCATCACTTGCTCGCGGTTGGCCGCGTCGAGGCTGGCGGTCGGCTCGTCCAGCAACATGGCCGGGTATTGCCGGGCAAAGCCGCGCGCGATGTTCACCCGCTGCTGCTCCCCGCCCGAGAAGGTGGTGGGCGAGAGACCCCAGAGCCGCTCGGGGATGTTCAGCCGACCCAGCAGGTCCGCCGCACGCGCCCGCGCCTCTTCAGCCGTCACGCCGACCGCCAGCAAGGGCTCGGCGACCACGTCCAGCGTCGCCACCCGGGGCACCACCCGCAGGAACTGGCTGACATAGCCCAGCACCTCGCGCCGCAGCCGCAGGATTTCGCGCGGCTCGGCGCTGGCGACATCCACCTCGCCGACCATGATCCGCCCCGAGGCCGAGAGGTAATTGCCGTAGATCATCCGCATCAGGGTGGATTTCCCCGCCCCCGAGGCGCCGACCAGCGCCACGCATTCGCCGGCGGCGACCTGCAGCGAGGCGCCCTCCATCACCGGGATCACTGCCGCGCCCTGGTTGTGCAGGGTGAAGGTCTTGCTGACGTCCTGAACCGAGATCATGGTCCCGCCCTGTTCCTGTTTCATCCGATGGCTCCAAATACTGCGGGGGTCCGGGGGCAGAGCCCCCGGCCGCGCCGCGCCTCTCACACCTGCAGTACCGAGCTGACCAGCAGCTGGGTATACTCATGCTGCGGATCGTCCAGCACCTGGTCGGTCAGGCCGGTTTCCACCACCTGCCCCGACTTCATCACCATCAGCCGGTCCGCCAGCAGGCGCACCACGGCCAGGTCATGGGTGACGATGATCGCCGACAGCCCCATCTCGCGCACCAGCCCGCGCAGCAGGTCCAGCAGACGCGCCTGGACCGAGACATCAAGGCCCCCGGTCGGCTCGTCCATGAAGACCAGCCGCGGCCCGGTCACCAGGTTGCGCGCGATCTGCAACCGCTGCCGCATCCCGCCGGAAAAGGCCGTCGGGCGGTCATCCACACGGTCCTCGGCGATCTCGACCCGGCCCAGCCAGTCGACGGCCTGCTCGCGGATCTTCCCGTAATGCCGCGCGCCCAGTCCCATCAGCCGCTCGCCGACATTGCCGCCCGCGCTGACATTCATCCGCAGCCCCTCATGGGCATGCTGATGCACGAAGGCCCAGTCGGTGCGACTGAGCATGCGCCGCTCGGGCTCGCTCATGGTCACCGTGTCGACCAGCTGGCCGGCCCGATCAAACAGCACCTGCCCGGCATCCGGCGCCAGATGGCCAGCCAGGCAGTTCAGCAGCGTCGTCTTGCCCGAGCCGCTCTCGCCGACGATGCCCATCACCTCGCCGGGGTAAAGATCGAAGGACACGCCCTCGCAGCCCACCCGGGCGCCGTAGTACTTGGCCAGCCCCTCGACCCGCAGCAGCGGGCCGGTGCCGATATCGGTCATGTCCTTCATTGTCTTTGCCTCCGTACCGTCACCCGGTTCATGCCGCATCCTCCGCCACGCCCAGGGCGCCGACATGGCCCGCTTCCCGCCGCTCGCGGCAGAAGTCGGTGTCCGAGCAGACATACATCCGCCCGCCCGCATCATCGGTGATCACCTCGTCCAGATAGCTCTCGCCGGCGCCGCAGAGATCGCAGCACTTCGGCGCCTTCATCCGCTGGAAGGGGTAGTCCTCGAAATCGAGACTGACCACCTGGGTATGGGGCGGGATCGCGTAGATCCGCTGCTCACGCCCCGCGCCGAACAGCTGGATCCCGGCCATTTCCAGCTTCGGATTGTCGAACTTCGGAATGGGCGAGGGATCCATGACATAGCGCCCCTCGACCTTCACCGGATAGGCGTAAGAGGTCGCGATCTCGCCGTGCCGGGCGATATCCTCGTAGAGCTTCACATGCATCAGCCCGTATTCCTCGAGCGCATGCATCTTGCGGGTCTCGACCTCGGAAGGCTCAAGGAAGCGCAAAGGCTCGGGGATCGGCACCTGGTAGACCAGCACCTGCCCCTCGTGCAGATCGCGCTCGGGGATGCGGTGGCGGGTCTGGATGACGGTGGCCTCTGCGGTCTTCTCGGTGGTCTCCACCTGGGCGACCTTCTCGAAGAAGCGCCGGATCGAGACGGCATTGGTCGTATCGTCGGCCCCCTGGTCGATCACCTTGAAGCGATCCTCGGGCACCAGGATCGCGGCCGAGATCTGCACCCCGCCGGTGCCCCAGCCGTAGGGCATGGGCATCTCGCGGCTGGCAAAGGGCACCTGGTAGCCGGGAATGGCAAGCCCCTTCAGCAGCGCCCGGCGGATCATCCGCTTGGTCTGTTCGTCGAGATAGGCGAAATTGTACTCGCCCGAGATCTGTTCCGCGTTCATGCTCCGCACTCCCGGCTCAGGGGCGCCACGCCCCCAGCCCCTATCCGATGGCTGAAAATACTGTCGCCGAAGGCTTCGGCCCGGCACGGGCCGAACTCACGCTTGCCGCTCATTCTGCCGCCTCCTGATGCCGCGCCTCATCCGCCTCGCGCCGGATCTTGCGAACCAGCTCCAGCTCGGACTGGAAGTCGACGTAGTGGGGCAGCTTGATATGCTCGAGGAAGCCCGTCGCCTGGATGTTGTCGCAATGGTAGAGGACGAATTCCTCGTCCTGCGCCGGGGCGCCCTTGTCGTCCTCGCCGAACTCCTTCCAGCGCAGCGCCCGGTCGACCAGCGCCATGGAAATGGCCTTGCGCTCGGTCTGGCCGAAGACGAGGCCATAGCCGCGGGTGAACTGCGGCGGCTCGGATTTACTGCCCAGGAACTGGTTGACGGTCTCGCATTCGGTCAGCACCACCTCGCCGATCTCGATATCGAAACCCAGCTCGGGGATCTCGGCCTCGACCCCGACGGTCCCGATGCGCAGTTCACCCACGAAGGGGTGGTTCTTGGCGTAGCCCCGCTGGGTCGAATAGGCCATCGACAGCACGAAGCCCTCGTCGCCCCGGGTCAGCGCCTGCAGGCGCAGCGGACGCGCGGCGGGCAGCTCGAGCGGCTGGCGCGTCAGGTCGTCGGGCTGGTCCTCGGCGGGCGCAGGCGCCACCTCGTCCTGGATCAGACCCTCCTTGTTGAGGAACTCGGTCACCCGCGGCATCTCGGGATGCACCGCCGCACCCGCCTCGGGCGCGGGCCGCTCCAGCCTCTCTGCCTCAAGCGCGAAGTCCAGCAGACGGTGCGTGTAGTCGAAGGTCGGCCCCAGCACCTGCCCGCCCGGCACATCCTTGAAGGTGGCCGAGATCCGGCGGTCGCATTCCATTGCCCCCGTGTCGACGGGCAGCGAATAGCCGAAACGCGGCAGCGTGGTGCGATAGGCGCGGATCAGGAAGATCGCCTCGATCAGGTCGCCCCGCGCCTGCTTGATCGCCAGCGCCGCAAGGTCGGGATCGTAGAGAGAGCCCTCGGCCATCACCCGGTTCACCGCCAGCGCAAGCTGCTCGCGGATCTGCGGCACCGACAACTCGGCCACCGCGGGATCGCCCCGGCGCGCCTCGTCCAGCCACTCATGCGCCTTGTCGATGGCCTTTTCGCCACCCTTTACAGCCACATACATCAGACGGCCTCCGCTTCCGTGACCTTGGTCGTGCGCGGCAGCGCCCAGAGGCGGGCGCCGTCGCAGAAATAGAAATCGAGCCCCAGCGGGAACAGCGCCGCATTGCGCTGGAAGGCCGCCGTCTCGGGCAGCTCGGCCGCGCGGCTGTCGCGGATCCCGGGGCCGCGCAGCGTGACAGGCGCCCCGCCCATGCCCTCGACGATCAGCGTCGCCGAGCGGTCGGGGTATTCTGCCGTGCCGAGGCCATAGGCACCCAGATCGCCAAGCGCCTGCCAGCTGCCGAGGGCAAAGGCCGCCTCGCCCGGCCCGACCAGCGGCGCACCGCAATGGAAGGTGATCCAGTCGCGCACCTCGGTGCGGTCGTGATCGCCCGCCAGATGCACCGGGGTCTCGGGGTCGCAGAGCACCAGCAGCAGGGTCGCCGCCGCCGGGCTGACCGGCGCCGGGGCCGCGGCCAAATCGGCCAGCTGCTGCATCTCGCCGGGGCGCGCCATCGCCTCAAGCGCGGCGCGGAAGGCCCGCGCCGACTGCCGGGGCGCATCGCTGAAACCGCCCGAGAGGGCCTCACTTGCCATCGCCATCAGTCTTCTCCCCGTACCATGGTGAAGAAATCCACCTTCGTCTGGTCGGCCTTCGCGGCCCGTGCGGCCTTGGCCGAGGACATCTCGGCCTCGAGCACCTCCAGCAGGCCGGCGCGCAGCCCCTCGGCTTCGGCGCCCTGCATGCCGGCATCGACCAGCGCGGCGATCTCGGCCTTCTTGCGGTCGCGCCCCTGCACCATGGCGTGCCCGACCCGGCCATCGGCCAACTTGAGCGCACAGCGGGTGACCACCATCTCTCCAAGGTTGAAGGCCGCGCCGGTGCCCCCGGCCCGACCGCGCACCATCACGCCGCCCACCTCGGGCGCGCGCAGCCACTCAAAGCCCGGGGCCGCGCCCCGCGCCTGCCAGAGGTCCGCAAGCCGCCCCGCGGGCGCCTTCGCCAGCAGCGACATCCAGCTACGCCGTGCCGCCTCCGCTTCCGTCAATTCCTGCCGATCCGCCATTAGACACCTTGCCGATTTGTCTAGATCACTATACAACTAGACAAATCCTTACGCGACCCATCGTCCCCGCACAAGCCATCCCCCCAGACATCCGAATGAAATTTTGATGACAGACCCCCGCCCCGACCCTGCCCGCAAGACCCCTCTCTGGCGCTCCATCGCCGACGCGCTGACCAATGACATCGCCACGGGGCGCTATCGCCCCGGCGACCGGCTGCCGACCGAGGCCGAGCTTTCGGCCCGCTTCGGCGTCAACCGTCACACGGTGCGGCGCGGGCTGGCGGCGCTGGCCGACAGCGGGCTGACCCACGCCCGGCGCGGTGCCGGGGTCTTCGTGGCCCAGACGCCGACCGACTACCCCATCGGGCGGCGCGTGCGCTTTCACCAGAACATCCGCGCCGCCGGACGCCTGCCGAGCCGCCGCGCCCTGACGCAAGAGCGCCGCGCCGCCACCGCGGACGAGGCCGAACTTCTGCAAGTCCCTGTCGGAGATGAGATATTCGTCACCGAGGGCCTGTCTCTGGCGGATGAGCAGCCGCTGGCGCTCTATCGCTCGATCTTCCCGCTGTCGCGGCTGCCGGGCCTGCCCGCCTCGCTCGACCGGCTGTCCTCGATCACCCTTGCGCTGCGGGACAACGGGGTGCCCGACTACACCCGCGCCTGGACCCGGCTGACGGCGAAGCTGGCCAATGCCCACCAGGCGCTGCACCTGCAACTGCGCGAGGGTGACCCGATCCTGCGCACCACCTCGCTGAACGTCGACCCGGAAGGACTGCCACTGGAATACGGGCGCACCTGGTTCGCCGGGGACCGCGTCACGCTGACCCTCGCCGAAGACTGACGCGACGCGGACCTCAAGCGCCCCGGAGCGTTGATTTCACCTGCCCTCAGGGAAAGCGTCACGCCGCCGATACAAAGCGGGGTTATCCACAGCGGACAAGAGTTCGAGCAGAGCCATGCCAGTGTCATTGTCCCCAGTTTCCTTTCCGAGCCTGCGCCTGACCGGCGCCTCCGTGTTGCGCGACGGCGCCCTGCAGGCCCGCTCGATCGCCTTCGCCGAGGGCCGGATCACCCGCGGCCCCCTGCCCGAGGTCGACCTGAGCGGCTACCTCGTGCTGCCGGGGATCGTCGACCTGCACGGCGACGCCTTCGAGCGCCACATCGCGCCGCGCCCCTCGGCCCCCTTCCCGATCGAGACCGGGCTGCGTGCCACCGACCGAGAGGCGGCCGCCAATGGCGTCACGACCGCCTGGCTGGCGCAGAGCTGGTCCTGGGAGGGCGGTGCGCGTGGCCCCGAGTTCACGCTTGATCTGCTGGCGGCGCTTGCGCTCTACCGGCGTGATCACGCACTGACCGACCTGCGGGTGCAGATCCGCTGCGAGACCCACACCGTCGAAACCGAATCCCGCCTGCTGGCGGCGATCCGCGACCACGGCATCGACTACGTCGTCTTCAACAACCACCTCGAAGAGGCGGTGCAGATGATGGAGACCCGCCGCGAGGACCTGATGATCTGGGCCAGGAAGGCCGGGCGCAGCCTGCCGGAGCACATGCAGATCGTCCAGGAGGCCCGCCGCCAAGCCCGCGAGGTGCCGCGTTTCCTCTGCCGCCTGGCCGAGCAGTTCGACGCCCTGGGCGTGACCTACGGCAGCCATGACGACCCCGATGGCGAAACCCGCGAAACCTTCTCGATGATCGGCGCCAAGATCTGCGAGTTTCCCACCGCCCGATCGGCGGCGGCCCTGGCCCGCGCGGTCGGCGACCCGATCCTGATGGGTGCACCCAACGTGGTGCGCGGCGGCTCGCAGTCCGGCAATATCGCTGCCGAAGAGCTGATCCGCGCCGGGCTCTGCGATGCGCTGGTCTCGGACTACTACTACCCCGCGCTGCACCAGGCCGCCTTCGCGCTGGTCGACCGTGGACTGCTGCCGCTGGCCGCCGCCTGGGAGATGATCTCGACCCGGCCCGCCGAGATCCTGCGCCTGCCCGACCGGGGCCGGCTGGAGCCGGGGATGCGCGCCGACATGGTGGTGATCAACGCCGAGACCCGCGCCATCGAGGCGACGATCTGCGGCGGTCGGATCACCCACCTCGCAGGTGAGGCTGCCCACCGTTTCGCCACGCTGCCGCAACGCACCGCTATGGCCGCAGAATAGACCCACGGCCATCACATGCCCTCTCTCCTCCGGGCGCCCACGCCGGACAGGAACGCGCCTGCCCCATATCATCACCAGGCTGAAAATACTCCGGGGGGAGTCGCGCAGCGACGGGGGGCCGAGCCCCCCTCCTCCTTCTACCTGTCGCCATCCGGCGAAGGGGGGCAGAGCCCCCCTCCTCCTTCTACCTGTCTCCATCCGGTGACGGGGGGCAGAGCCCCCATCCCCCCTCTACCTGTCGCCATTCACACCCGGCGGGGTGAGCCACCGTCCTGCGGGTCCCGCATCGGTTGCCCCCGCCACCTGCCCCGGCCAGCAGCGCACCGCAAGGCGGGGGGCACCCTGCCGGTCCGTCACCCCTCGTATTTCTCGAGGAACTCCAGCGCCGGCAGGCTGCGGAAATCCTCCAGGCGCTCGCGCAGCAGGGCGTGGTCCCAATCCCACCAGGCCAGCGCCATCAGCCGCTCGGCCACCTCGGGGGGCTGGCGCAGGCGCAGCACCCGGGCCGGGGTGCCCGCGACGATCGTGTAGGGCGCGACGTCTTTTGTCACCACCGCCCCCGAGGCCACGACAGCGCCGTCGCCCAGTGTCACCTCGGGCTTGATCATCGCGCCATTGCCGATCCAGGTGTCATGGCCGATCCGGGCACGGCGGGACCGGCGGTGCTCGAAGAAGGCCTCGTCCACCTCCGCGTCGTCCCAGTAGTCGGACGAGCGATAGAGGAAATGGTGGCAGGCGGCCGTGTCCAGCGGATGGTCCGTGGCGCCGATCCGGGTGAAGGCGGCGATGTTTGCAAACTTGCCGACCGAGGCATTTGCAACATCCGCGTAGCGGTCGCAGTAGGCATAGTCATCAAAGCTGGACCAGGCGATCCGGCTGCCCTTGCCGATCTCGACATAACGGCCAAGCTGCGCCTCGGTCAGCTCGACATCGGGGTGAAGGAAGGGGGTTTCTGCACTCAGTCTTGCCATGGTGTCCTCAAATGAAACCGGAGGCCCAGGCGGACCTCCGGCACAGTCTGTGTCGCGGTGGCGGGGCGATCAATGCCCGCCTTCACCGCCCTTGATCAGCTTGCGGCGCAGCCAGCCCGAGAAGGCATCCATGGCGAAGACCATCAGCACCACCAGCAGGATGTAGTAGCTGACCTCTTCCCAGTCCTTCTGGGTGATCATCGCCTGGGTCAGCATCAGACCGATGCCGCCGCCGGTGATCGCGCCGATCACCGTGGCGCTGCGGGTGTTGCTCTCGAAGAAGTAGAGCACCTGGCTCATCAGCACCGGGGTCACCTGCGGGATCACCCCGAAGCGATAGCGCTGCACCGGTCGGGCCCCGGTCGAGCGGATGCCCTCGATCTGCTTCTCGTCAACGTTTTCCAGCGCCTCCGAGAAGAGCTTGCCGAAGCTGCCGGTGTCGGTCAGCAGGATTGCCAGGGCGCCGGTCATCGGGCCGGGGCCGAAGGCGCGCGACAGCACGATGGTCCAGATCAGCGCATCCACGCCGCGGAACAGGTCGAACAGACGCCGCGCCGCCTGGCGCACCACCATCAGCGGGGTGAAGTTGCGCGCCGCCAGGAAAGCCAGCGGCAGGGCCACGATGGCGGCGCCGAAGGTGCCCAGGAAGGCCATCAGCACCGTCTCGAACAGCGCCCAGGCGACATCGGCGTGGCGCCACATCTCGTTGTACCAGAAGTCGTGCCAGATCGCCCCCGCCTCGCCGTTCAGCGCATGGCCGGCCAGCTCCTGGAAGCCCATGCCGTGATAGGGGCTCTGCAGGGTGAAGAAGAACAGCTCCCAGCCGGTGAAGTAGCGGAAGACCTCGGTGCGGTTGCGGGTGATCGTCACCCGGCCCGCATCGGTGGTCACCATGACCCGGTTCGCGGCGGCCGAGATATAGTCGGGCAGCGGCCCCTCGGGATAGGTGGCATCGACGCCACGGGCGCTGGAGCGCGCGCTGATCGTGCCATAGCCCGGGATGTCGTATTCGACATGGTCCGGATAGTAGCGCAGCTCATGCCCCTGCGGCATGGCCACGGTGGTCACATCGCCCGCGACGGTGACCCACTCGGGCCGCGTACCCTCGGGGTACTGGCCCTTGCGCTCGCCCTCGATGGCATAGCTGATCTCGCCGCTGCGGTTGTCGCGCTCGACATGGGTCTTGTAGCTGTAGATGTCGCGCATCAGGATCGCGCCGTTCTCGGGGCGGGCACGCTCCACCAGCCCCGTCACGTCGAAGGCGAAGAAGGCATAGGCGAGATAGAGCAGCGCCAGCACCGGCAGGGCAAAGGCGCGCAGGCGCTTGGCACGGAACAGGTGGTCGGCGCGTGCCTTCAGGCCGGCGGCCGAAACGGAGGCGGTCATGGGGTCGGTTGCCAGGCTCATGCCAGAAGCTCCTCCTTGCGGCCGTGGGTCAGCCGGTCGCGCAGCACGCTGCCGATCTGGTCCACCGCGACGATGGTGATGAAGAGCAGCAGGAAGATCGCCGCCGCCTCGTCGTAGCGCCCGATGCCCCAGGCCATGGCGTTTTTCAGCTCGTAGCCGAGGCCGCCGGCGCCGACGAAGCCGAGGATGGCCGAGGCGCGGATGTTGATCTCGAAGCGCAGCAGCGCATAGCTGAGGTAGTTGGGCGCGACCTGCGGCATGACCCCGAGGATCATCCGCTGCGACCAGTTCGCCCCGACCGAGGCCAGCCCGTCGACGGGTTTCAGCGAGGCGTTCTCGTTCACCTCCGAAAACAGCTTGCCCAGGGCGCCGACCGTATGGAAGGCGATGGCGATCATCGCCGGAACCGGGCCGCCGCCCAGCACGAAGATCAGCACCAGGGCGATCACGATGTCGGGCACCGCGCGCATCACGTCGAGGATGCGGCGGAACAGCGGGATCAGCCGCGGCCAGCGCGCCAGCCCCCGGGTCGCCAGCATGGACAGCAGGATGCCGCCCATGGCGCCGATCAGCGTGGCGACGGCGGCGATGTTCAGGGTTTCGACCAGGGCGGGAAGATACTTGACCAGGTTGCCCGGCAGCTCGGTGATCTTCTCGCCGGCCTCGGACAGCACCGCGGCCGGGAAGTCGAAGATCTGGTGCAGCCCCTCCCAGAACCCACCCGCGTTGCGACTGTCGGCGGTCATGAAGCCGCTGATCATGAGGGCGATGAAGATGGCAAGCAGCACGCCGCCGTAGAGGCGCTTGCGGCGCGTCTGCGCCATGTAGCTTTCGCGGATCTGCGCGGCCGGGGCAGAGCCCCCTGCGCCATGAGCGGTCTGGTCAGGCATGGATTGTCCCGGAAAAGGGAAAGGGCCCGCGCATCTGCGGACCCTTTCGGTCGTGTCGGATCAGTTGTTGATCACCGAGCGGCGTGCGGCGACGATGGATTCGTACTCGGCATGGGTCACCGGGATGAAGTCCTTCGCATCGCCGGCGGCAACGCCATAGGCGCAGTCGGCGTCTTCTTCCCAGAGGTTGGCGGTCAGCTCGGTGACCTTGTCCTTGACGTCCTGCGGCAGGGCCTTGCGCAGCACGAAGGGACCTTCGGGGATGATGTTCGACTGCCAGATCTGCACCAGGTCGTTCATGTCGACCAGGCCGGCGTCCACGGCCTTGCGCAGGGCGCCCGAGTTGTAGCCGTCTTCCCAGTTGCCCAGACCGTCGGCCCAGGTCACGCCGGCGTCGACGTCACCGTTGTTGACTGCGACGATGGTCTGCTCGTGGCCGCCGGTGAAGACGACGTCGCCGAAGAAGGCGCCGGGCTCCATCGAGAAGCCGGCCGCGTCGATCTCGACCGAGGGGATCAGGTAGCCGGAGGTCGAGTTCGGGTCACCGAAGCCGAATTTCTTGCCTTGCAGGTCTTCCAGAGAGGTCACGCCGCTGTCGGCACGGGCGAAGCCGATCGAGTAGTAGCCGATGGAGCCGTCGAGGTTCTGCTTGACCAGCACCGGCTCGACCGCCTCGGCGTCGGCGATGAAGGTGCCGGCGTAGGACGAGGCGCCCATCCAGGCCGCGTCGATGGTGCCGCCCAGCAGGCCCTGCATCACGCCGTTGTAATCGGCCGGGGTGAAGACCTGGACTTCGACGCCGAGGGCTTCGGCGATCTTGTCGGCATAGCACTGGTTGCTGGCCATGCGGTCCTGGGCGTTTTCGCCGCCGAGGATGCCGAGACGGAACTCGGTGATTTCCTGGGCCTGCACGGCGCCGGTCAGGGCAGTGGTGGCCAGGGCGGCCGCGATCAGTTTTTTCATCTTTTCAGCTCCTTGATGTGCCCCGGCCGGTGTCGCGCCGCGGCAGATGAAATGCAGGGTCGTTCAGGCAAGCGCCTTCGCCACGGCCGCCTTGACGGCAGAGCGGTCGAGGGCGTCGATCTCGGTCGAGGTGGCCTCTTCCGAGAAACTCGCATCGGCGCCGTAGATCTCGCGCGCCATGTCGGTGGTCAGCTGCTCGGGGGTGCCGTCGAAGACGATGCGCCCGGCACGCATGCCGATGACGCGGTCGCAATAGCGGCGCGCGGTGTCCAGCGTGTGCAGGTTGGCGATGACCATGCGGCCGTCTTCCTCGTGGATGCGGCGCAGGGCCTCCATCACCACCTGGGCGTTCATCGGATCGAGCGAGGCAATCGGCTCGTCCGCCAGGATGATCTTCGGGTCCTGCATCAGGGCGCGGGCGATGGCGACACGCTGCTGCTGCCCGCCCGAAAGCGCCTCGGCGCGCTTTGGCGCATGCTCGGCAATGCCCAGGCGGTCGAGAATGTCGATGGCGCGGTGGATGTCCTCGCTCGGGTAGAGGTTGAACAGCGTGGCGAAGGTCGACCGGCGGTTCAGCGTGCCGTGCAGCACGTTCGAAACCACGTCCATGCGCGGCACCAGGTTGAACTGCTGGAAGATCATCGCGCACTCGGCCTGCCAGGCGCGCTTGGCTGCACCGGTCAGCCCGCTGATCTCACGATCCTCGAAGGAGATGCTGCCCGAGGACACGTCCTCGAGGCGGTTCAGCATGCGCAGCAGCGTCGATTTGCCGGCGCCAGAGCGGCCAATGATGCCGATCATCGCCGGTTTCGCGACATGGATGCTGGCCGCATCCACAGCGGTGTTGCGGCCGAATTTCTTGGTCAGTTGCTCGATGCGAAGCACGTAGTCATCCCCTAGATCCTTGGGGCGGGTGCTACGGGCGAAGCAAAACGAAAATGTATCGTATTTATTATAGTTTTGTAACGCAGCCCGGTGGGGAGGGATTTCCGGGGGAAAAGTAAAATCCTGTGCGGTCTGCCTCGGACCCCCGCCTGATTTTAAGACAACGGTAAGCTATCGGAACGTATCGTTACCCCTGCCGGAGACCGCTCCGGGCGGCGGCTGCCGCGTCAGGCAGGGCAGCAGGCACATGGGCCATCCGGCGCCCCGGCGGGGACCAAGTCGGAAGCCCCCCTTACCGAGCAGGCAATCGAGAACTGAATTATGGCACCTTTCACCGGCTCATCCGCCACGGACCAGGGACCCCAGCCGCCGCCCCGGGGGCCGGACCCGTCCGGGCATGATCTTGCGACCGTGCCCCAGGACGAGCTGTTCGAACGCTTCAAGCTGGCGGTCTCCCTCTCGCCCGTGCCCGCCCTTCTGGTCGGCCCCGAAGGCCGCATCGCCATGACCAACGCAGCGCTGGACCAGCTCTTCCTCTACCCCGATCGCGCGCTGATCGGGCAGAACGTCGAGCAGCTGGTTCCGCTGTCCTCGCAGGCCCGGCACCCGATCCTGCGCGAGGCGTTCAATCGGCGCCCTATCCGGCGCGAGATGGGCCAGGGCCGCGAGGTCTACGGACAACGCGCCGACGGCTCGTTTGTCCCGGTCGAGATCGGCCTGTCGCCGGTGCCCCTGGGCGGGCGCACCATGGTCTTCACCACCGTCGTCGACATCTCGGAACGCCGTCTCGGCGAAAGGCGCCTGCGCGAGGCGCTGGACGCGGCCGCCACGGCCATGGTCATGGTCGCCCCCGACGGGACGATAGAGCTGGTCAACTCTGCCGCCTGCGCGCTGCTCGGCGGGGTCTCGGCAGAGCTTGTCGGACGCAATGTCGACAGCTTTGTGCCGACCGAATTCCGCGTCCAGCATGCCGTCTATCGCCAGAGCTATGTCAACGCCTCCCGGCCCCGTGCGATGACCGAGGGACGGGATCTGCATGTGGTCGGCCTGGATGGCAGGCGCACCCCGGTCCATATCGCCCTGACCCCGATCGACGGGGTCGGCGGGCAACGCATCATGGCCACCCTGGTCGACCTCAGCCAGATCATGGCCCAGGAGCGCGAGCTGGAAGAACGCAACGCCCATCTCTCGGCCCTCAACGAAGAGCTGACCCAGTTCGCCTATTCCGCCAGCCACGACCTGCGCGCGCCCCTGGCCACGATCGCCGGGTTGCTGGAACTCTGCCTGGAGGACCTGGCCGAGGGCGAAACCCAAGAATGCACCCGCAACATCACCGAGGCCCTGAAGACCTCGCGACGCAATATCCGCAAGGTCGAACAGGTGCTGACCCTGGCCCGTGCCGGCCTCGACCCCATGCCGCCCGAACCCGTCGACCTGACCGAAGCCGCCACGGCAATCTGGGACGACCTGACCTGCGACGGGCTGGCCAAACCCGCCTTCTGCATCGTCTCGGACGGCCCCGCGGACTATATCACCGAGCGTCAGACCCTGCTGACCGCCATCGAGAACCTGCTCTCCAACGCCTGCCGCTTCCAGGACCCCACGAAAGAGTCGCCCTGGGTCGAGCTACGCCTGCGCCATGCCCCCGAAAGGCTGGAACTGTCGGTCAGCGACAACGGGATCGGCATTCCCAAGCAGGATCAGGCCCGGGTCTTCGAGCTGTTCCGCCGCTCGGGCAAGAGCACCGGCCATGGGTTGGGCCTGACCCTGGTGCAGAAACACGTTCGCCGGCTGCGCGGCAGCATCCGGCTCGACAGTTCCCCCGAGGGCACCTGCTTCACCCTCACCCTTCCCCTTCGGAGAGTCTCATGATGATCCCGACCTATATCGTCGACGACGTTGAGTCGGACCGCTATATCGCGCGGCGGCGCCTGGCCAAGAGCGGCCATTTCAGCCCAGTCGAGGAATCCGCCGACGGGGCCGAGTTCCTGCGCCGCTACTTCTCGCATGATCGCATGGACCAGCCCCTGCCGGCCCTGCCCGAACTCATCCTGCTGGACATCAACATGCCGGAACTGGACGGTTTCGAAACCATAGAAGAGCTGAAGCGGCGCCGGGACGAGGCCAATTCCTCGGGGCAGATCGTTGCGATGTTTTCCTCGTCCGACAACGAGAGGGACGTGGAGCGCTCGCAGGCCAGCGGTATCGTCGAACATTTCTTCACCAAGCCGATCAATGACAGCGCCATCGCCGAGATCCTGGAAACCTACCGGGCACGGGGATACCTCTGACAGTCTCGCCTGCCCCGGCACGGCGGCCCTGCCCGCTGCCCCGCCCGGACCGAGAGCCGGCAAGCTCCCATGCGGGGCGCCTGTTCCGAGGCAGGCTGCTGTCAGACGCCCAGGCGCGAGATCGCCGGGAGATTGCCCGCCGTCATCCCCCGGGCAATCCCGGTGCAGTGACGCACTTGATACCGGTCAGCGGTGGCATGGATCTTTCCCGCGCGTCTCCCCTGGAAACGCACGCACCCGTCGCGGGCCGAGGTTCGTCCGCGACCCTGCTGGGTGGCGTTTCTCAGCCCGACGGCGGTGATCAGCGCAAGGCGGATCGGCCTGACGCCTTGCCCCAGACCAACCGCCACAACGGCCCGCCCCAGACGCGGGCGACAGAGATGAACTCCTGCGCCAGTTGGGCCAGCTTGAGGCTGCGCGGACTGCTCAGGGAGGGGAGCAAAACTCTCCTGACTGCTCGACCCGGCCTGTGACCCGCAAGAGCCTTTTTGCCGGCCGGCCTCTCCCGGCTCAGAGGTTAGGGCAGACGAGAACCAGAGGCCGGGACTTCCCGGGATCAGCGGTGCAAGGCGGCGCTCTGTTGCTTGGCCCTTAAAAGATGCCTCCCGCCCCCGTTCGAAGACATGGTCCTGCAACGGCGGGTCAGAAACAAGAAGAAGCGACAACAGCATGGACGCCCCACCACGGCCCGAACGGAGCCTGGCGCCAGCCCCAATTCGTGTTCAGAGATTGCTGAGCTATCCCGCAGGTCCTCTTGCGCTTTCCGTCACGCGACCGGCCTGACGACATGTCGCAAAGGGTCAATCTGACCCATGGAGGACCCGCAGCGCCCATGCCACCCGAGCAGACGGGCCCCTCTCTCGAAAACACAGGCCATCCGCCGGGATCGGGCAAAGGGCAGCCGATGGGCCTTCGGCGAGATCGCAGAAGCCGCTTCTGCGAGGGAGACGCCCGGGCAGCGGGTTAGCGCCCCAGCGCCAGCGACACATGGCGCATCTTGGCAAGATGCGCTGCAACTGTCTGGACGACGAGCCAAGCTGCACGTCTGCACCCTGCCCGTCCGGACCATCGCACTACAGGGGTCGGACCCGGACCGTCCTCTTCCCTCAGTGCTTTCGGAAAATGAACTGCATTGCCGGATCCTCGGTCAGATCGCCCCAGTCCCTGTCGCCGCCATCGGGCACCAGACCGTAGGAGCGCAGCATCCGCAGGGTTTCGGCACCGGGATCGTGATGCCCCGTCCCCCGGCTCAGTTCTTCACGAACGATCTCTCGCATGGCCGCCACCAGTTCTTCGCGCTGAGCCTGAAGCGCTCTGCGGAGTGTCTGTTCGGCGATCTTGCTGCCCTCTTCCAGCGCCCGCAGGATCAGCCCCTTAAGTGCCTCGCGCGTCAGGTCGGACTTCGCCTTGTAATCGATGCACCCGCGCCGGATCGCCTCGACGGCAACGTCGTGCCGCGCCTCGCCGCTGATCATCACGACCGGGGACTGTCCGTTCTTTTCGCCCCCGCGCAGGATCTCTTGCGCCGCGAGGCCATCACCGTCCGGCAGAAGATAGTCAATGAAGACGACATGGTAGCGCCGCGCTTGCAGCATCTGGCGAAATTCATCGATTCCGGTGGCAATCGACACACGCACTGGCAAATCGGTCGAGCGGCACTCTCTCTGAAGCTGCATCGCGTCGAAGCGACTGTCATCAAGCACCAGCACGTCGATCAGGGGCGGCTCGGGTTCAGGCGGCACCGCGAAGACACCCGTCGCCGGAGCCATGACCGGGAGTCGCTCCGGCTCGTTTTTGAATACCTCCATCGCATCCTCCTTCTCACCGGATCCAGTCCCGCTTCAGGTTTCCGCATCGGGCCTTGCCAATCCTTTAACAAGGCCTTGCGCGTTTCCTCGCATTTCCAGCGATTTAGCAGACAGTCCGAGTCACTTTCCCGACCGGAGATCAGATTCGGTAACCCGGTCTTCGCAGGTCAGGTTCCAGATGGAGACATGATGAATGCCCCCACCGACACCGACCCTGAACGGACCGCCGCGACCTGCCCCGGGCCATCGTCCATGGCCCGCGGCATGGCTGGCGATGCCCAGACGGAACTTGACAGCTTCCTCGACATCATCACCCACGACCTGCGCGCCACCTTCCGGGCTTTCCAGACCATCCCCGAGTGGATCCGCGAAGACATGGGGCCACTGCCTCCCGACCAGGCAACCGCAGTCGGCAGCCACATCGACATGTTGATCACCCAGGCCAGCCGCTGTGACAGGATGTTG
>NZ_AFPM01000334.1 GCF_000220565.1 Oceanicola sp. S124
TTCGGGCTGCCATCACGTCCTGTCGTCGTCGGGGTCGGCAAGGGGCAGGGTGACGCTCACCCGGGTGCCCTCCTGCGGGATGGAGCGAATATCCAGCGTTCCGCGGAAATCGGCAAGGATCGCCTTGCAGATCGCCAGACCCAGCCCGAGGCCCTCGCCGGTCTGCTTGGTCGAGAAGAACGGATCCTCGACCCGGGGCAGGTCCTCGGCGGCGATGCCGCTGCCGTTGTCGCAGACGGTGATCCGCGCCGCGTTGCCCTCGCGGGCCAGGGTGACCGAGACCTCGGGCGCGGCGACGGCCTCGACCGCGTCGAGGGCATTGAGCAGCAGGTTGGCGACCACCTGTTCGATGCGCACCCCGCCGGCCATGGCCGGAACCGGTTCGCCGGGCAGGTGCAGCACCGGGGCGACACCGACGGTGCGGGCGCGCGGCAGCACCAGGTCCAGCGCCGAGCGGATCGGGGCCCGCAGGTCGATGCGCGACAGCTCGACCCGGTCCTTGCGGGCAAAGCTGCGCAGGTGCTTGGTGGTGCGCTGCATGCGGCGGATCATGTCGCGGGCCTTGGTGATCCGCGCAGGGGTGCGGGTGTCGCCCGGCGGGATGCCCAGCTCGGCGGCGGCCAGCGTGGCCTCCATCGCGGCCAGGGGCTGGCTGATCTCGTGCACGATGGCGGCGGACATACGGCCCATGGCGGCCATCTTCTCGGTGTGGATCAGCGCCTCCTGGGTGCGACGGAGGTCGGCTTCGGCCTGCTTGCGGGCCTCGATCTCCCGGCCGAGATCGGCGGTGCGCTCGATCACCATGGCTTCCATCTTCTCGGACTGCGACAGGCGCATGGCGATGAGCTGGCGGCGCTGTTCCAGACCATGCAGGGTGGCCGAGACGGCAAGGGTCGCCAGCGCGGCCAGCGCCGCCCAGGCCCAGGCCACCAGGTGCACCCCGCG
This sequence comes from Oceanicola sp. S124, assembly GCF_000220565.1. Lineage (GTDB taxonomy): Bacteria > Pseudomonadota > Alphaproteobacteria > Rhodobacterales > Rhodobacteraceae > Pseudooceanicola. Next base: position 946 of record NZ_AFPM01000334.1, read on the forward strand.
CAGGGGCCTGGCGGCGATGACCTGACCGCCGGTCGCGGGCACCTGGCCGATGCGGGCGATCCAGCTGTCGCCGCGCGCATCGGCGCCCTCGGGCGGGGCGATGAGCAGCGGGGTGGCCGCGTCCAGCCCCACGCCCTCGTAGGTGCGCGCCCCGGTCAGGCTGCCCAGTACCGCTTCCGGCAGCGCCACCAGCGGCCGGTACTGCCACTCCGGACGGGCTGAGAGGAAGACCACCCCGTGTTCATCGGCCAGGGCCACATCGGCCTCGGCGGCACGCCAGGTTTCCTGCAGTGGCTGCAGGTCCAGCTTGACCACCACCACGCCGGGGCTGCCGGCGACCTCGACCCGGGCCGAGAGGAAATAGCCTGGCACGCCGGTGGTCACGCCGATGGCGTAGTAGCTGCCGAAGCCGCTCTGCATGGCCTCCTGGAAGTAAGGGCGGAAGGCGTAGTTCTGGCCGACGAAGCTTTCCGGCAGGTTCCAGTTCGAGGCGGCGATGGTCTGCCCGCTCGCATCCAGCAGGTAGAGGACATCGGCCCCGGTATGGGCCGAGACGGCCTGCAGGTAGGCGTTGGCCTCCTGCAAGGTCCCGGTGCCCGAGAGCGCCCCGCGGATCCGCGCATCCTCGCCGGTGACCGAGGGCAGGGCGCGCAGGCGGTCGATCTCGGCCTCGACGGCGCGGGTGGTCAGCAGCAGCGTCTGATCCAGTTCGTGCCCGGCGGTGGCGACCGCGCGCGATTGCGCGGCGAACCATGCCAGCGTCGCCATGAGCACCGCGCATGCGAGAGACCGCGCCAGGATCATGGCGCGGCCTTGCCTTTGCCCTGCGGCCGGGTCCCGAGAGCCCGGCCGGGGGCAGGGCCCGGGGCCATGGGCGCGGCCACGGGCCTTTGCGTCATGCCGCCAGACCGGCGCCGTCGTCGCGGTCCCGGCGCGCCTGCACCCAGTTCAGCGCCAGCAGCGCCACCACCAGGGCCGCACCGGCGATCTCGATGCTCAGCGAGGGCCAGAACAGCGCCACGATGCCGGGCATCAGCAGCACCCGCATCCACAGCTGCATGGGACGCCACAGGAAGGCCTCGAGGACGGCGGCGAAGGCCACCAGCCCGAGGATCGCGATGGCGCCGCTCCAGAGCACCAGCGGTAGCGGGCCGCCGAGGATGATCTCGTCGTTGTAGACCATGAAGAGCGGGATCAGGTAGAGGCCCTTGGCGTATTTCCACGCCTGGACGCTGGTCTCCATCGGCTTCGAGCCGGCGATGGCGGCGCCGGCGAAACCGGCCAGGGCCACGGGCGGGGTCACGTTGCTGTCCTGCGAGTACCAGAAGACCACCAGGTGGGCGATCAGCAGCGGCACGCCGAACTCTTCGGTCAGGGCCGGGCCGACGAGGATGATCAGCACGATATAGGCTGCCGTTACCGGCAGGCCCATGCCGAGGATCAGCGAGGCCAGGACCACGAGGATCAGCGCCAGCAGCAGGTTGCCGCCCGAGAAGGCGATCATCATGGCCGAGAACTTCAGCCCCAGGCCGGTCAGCCCGACGACACCGACGATGATGCCGGCGACGGCACAGGCCATCGACACGGCCACGGCATTGCGCGCGCCCAGCTCAAGCGCCTCCAGCGTCAGGGCAATGCCCCGGCGGCAGAGGGCGATGAAGCCGGCGGCACTGGGCCCGGAGGTGGCGAAGGTCCAGAGCGCGCGGGCCGCGGCGGCGGCGAGGATCGCGCCGATGGCATAGAAGCCGACGCGCATCGGCGAATAGCCCGCGACCAGCAGCGCGATCAGCGCCACCAGCGGCAACAGGAAGTGCCAGCCCTCGGCCAGCACCGTGCGGGTGCGCGGCAGCTCGGCGGCATCAAGGCCGGTCATGCCCTGCTTGACGGCGGCGATATGCACCATCAGGTAGACCACGCCGAAGTAGAGCACGGCCGGGAAGATCGAGATCAGCACGATGTCCACGTAGGGCACCCGGGTGAACTCGGACATCAGGAAGGCGCCGGCGCCCATCAGGGGCGGCATGA
>NZ_AFPM01000333.1 GCF_000220565.1 Oceanicola sp. S124
GGCCGATAGCGCCAGCCGAGCCCTGCCTGCCCCTGTCGAGCGCCACGTCCGCTTGCTGCGCATAGCGGTCACTCAAGCGCCGTTGATCGAACGGCTGCTTCCTGCGCTTGGCAGCCGCCCAGGCGCCCCATTGCGAACTTCTGCAAAGCTTGTTTCGCCGCCGTTCGTCCGGAAACAGCGCAGCTTCTGTACCGGCCGTTGGAGCCTCCGCCGCTCTTTCGTTCTGCTCGCGGGATTGGGGGCGGAGCAGGGCTGGGATTTGCGGACCGACGTGAGAATAGCGGCGGTACGCTTCGGTTCGTGTGAGAGCTGCCGCCTCACTTCCCGGTAGACAGAGAACGCATTGAGTTGAAGGACTGGCTGCCGTGGCTAGTGTAAAGCGCGAGAGCAGGCAGCAATAGGCTGACCAGTCGATGAGTAAGGGCAAATCCGGGTAGCTCGCCGACCCCAACTCTCCTGGTGCCCTAAAGCCAACAAGGGAGACGTTCGAGACTTTCGGCAATGCCTGCTGGCAGTACCAACTGCCTTTCCAAAATGGATGTAAGTCATTGATTCTGTGTGTCTGATTTGCTGTCCCTTTTCCGCGTAAGGGGCTGGCATCGCTTGTCTTGCGGCGACCTATCGGGTGCGCCAATCACGATCAGATCGTTGTGCCCGTCATCCGCCGCCGGTTCCCGGAGCGGATCTGTTGCCTGCAGTGGCTTCAGCGTATTTGTGCGCCATCCATCGCCTCGCGGGCCGATGTCATGATGTCCGGCACGCCATGTCCGACGTCTGTCCCGATGGTCTCTGCGCGTGTCGAGATGATGCCGACGGCTTCTCGCCTGGCGATGCCGCGCTGCATGGCCCCGGTGATCGCCGTCTGCTTCCGGGGGGGGAGAGTGGCCTTCCCTGAACTGGCGTCCTGTGCCGTCTCACCCCCTCATCTGGTATTGGGTCAGGATATCTTCGTACTCCCGGGACTCGTCGGAGGAAATGCGGCAGCGGCCCGTCTCCATGGCCGGCGCCACCTGCGCAAGTGCATCTTCGAGAAGGGCGACGCCGAAGACGCTGGTTTCATGACTGCCCGAGAGCGCTTGCCGGGACCAAGCAGGGCCGATGCGCACAGAAGCGGTATGGGTGATCGTGCCGCTGAAATTGAAGCTGTTCAGCGGACGCCAGGTATCCCTGTATTCGGCCTCCTGGATGGTCAACAGCCCACGATCGTCTACCCGCAGACCGCTGCGCACCGTGAAGGTCTCTCCATATTGATTGGAGAAGGTCGAATAGAGGCTGCCGATGCGCCCCTGCGCATCACGCGGCGCGGATCTGGCAAGTGTCTCGATCTGCGGACGGAAGTAGTGGCCGACATGAAGGCCCGCACCGATCCCGATGCGGCTGTGCGTCAGAACGACCATCCACGCGCCGTTGCTTGCGTCCTCACGAAACTCCGTGACAAGGGTATCGGGCCGAGGTTGCCCACCTCGAATGTATGTATCGGTCAGAATGCCCTGCTCGAGCAACTTCTTCGCCCTGTCGATGCTGCTTGCGTCGATCAACTTGTGGCCGGTCCATCTCGACGTGCCCTGCGCCACCCTGAAACTGCAGGCTTCAGGGGCGAGCTTTCGCAGGGTTTCATTGAACCAGAGGCCGTTCCTGACGGCGAATTTCAAGGCAAGGGTCCGCTCCTGCGCGGGGTCCGTGGACGCCTCGGGGGACGCGGAGGGCGAGGCAATGCCGGCACTGGAATTGTCCGTTGGCCGAGGGTCCGGCGCCGTCAGCCACCAGGCGACCCCGCCGCCGAAGACCCCGAGGAAAATCACCGTGACGGCAAAACCCGCGGTGCCGCTGCCCCCCGACCGCTTGGCCCGGGTCGCCTTGCGCGGGCCGGACCCGTTCGCGGGGCGAGCCATCGCGGCGTCCTTCGCATCGCGAGCCAGCTTTTCCCGCCGGGTCTTGAAGGCGTCCATCGCCACCGCGGCGATCTCGTCGCGCGCCCTTTCTATGGCTGCAGGGTCCCAGCCCCGGTGAACGAGTTTCTGGCGGAGCTTGCCCTCTGCATCGCCGAGACCGCCGTCTGGGATATCGTTGAGAACCTCCGCCATCGCCGCTTGTATTGCCGACCGGTGTTGACGCCGCTCTTCGATGGTCGGTTGCGCGTCCGGTCGCGCTGGGGGCTGCGCCGGGCTGGTCCCACTCGGTTCTGCGCTGACCCCCGGCGTCTGCGGCGGTGCGGCCCTGTCCGCGTCCTTTTCATTCCCCTGCGAGGGCACGGCCTGAGCCGGTGTGAGAGGTGCCTCGCCGGGACGGCGAGGCTGCGACAGATGGCTTTCAACCCAGATCCTTATCGAACTGGACGCCGCAGCGATGGCCGTCGGGGAAAAGCCTCTGGCCGAAAGGCGGTCCTGGACTATCTCGCCCATCCGCGCGTCGTCCGAGATTTCCGGATATGCCGTCAGGATGGGGTTTACATCGTTCCATGTCACCTTGGGTTCGGCGGCCCGGCGTTGCAGCTCTTCGCGCGCCCATCCTTTCACGTCATCGAGGCGGCTTTCCATGAGCGCGGTATCGATCCCCATGTGTGCCAGATCGGTGCGCAGGGCGCGGATCATCTCGTTGCGGGACGTGATACCTGGATGGGCCGCCATGATCCCGGCAACCGTAGCATGGTCGATCACCGCCGGCGGCACATCCCGGGACGCGCTGCGCCGTGCAGGCTCCGGTTCTGGCGCCGGCCTTGCCTCGGGCGGCGGTGCGGTTTCCGGGGGCTGGTTCGGTGGCTTGTCCGGTCCGGAACTTGGGGACCTGGCCTGTGCCGCTTTCGCTGCGATCTCTGCGATGCGATCCGAATGATCGGCGAGCGCAGAACGCGGATAGCCCATCCTGACAAGGGCAGACCGAAGCTTCGCGGCGGCGGTGTTCGCGCCATCCCCGAAGGCGATCGCCTCGCTGGCCGCAACCAGATCCCCGGTCGTCAGATCGCGCACCCTGCCATCCGCGAAGACAAAGAGCCCGGCCTCGAAAATCCGCCTGTCAATCTCGGCGCGGGTGGCCTCAAGGGCCTGCTGCGCGGCCTGAGGGCTGGCACCGGCCCGGGCCTGTCCGCTTTCCACGATGGACAACAGGCGCGCACGGGCGGTCTCGATTCCGTCGATATCCCTGGCCCGAAGCACTTGATCCAGGGCGAAGCCGGCAGCACTCATATCCTCAGCGGTCATGGGGAACTTCCATCGTCGGCTCTTCCTTCAAAGCGGTATTTTCGCGGAAACAGGTGTCACCGAAAGCTTTGCCGAACGTCCCCGAAGGGTCAACCGTGCCAAGATGCGGACTGACGGAGCTTCATGGGGCCGCACGGTCAGCTGGCTTCAGGTCATCCCGACACCGTCACGCAGGAAGGCCGTCCAGATCGTGCGGAGGCTGGGTCAGGCTGTGGCCCTCGTCACACTCCCGGCCCCGGGGCTGAAAAATGCGCCGATCGCGCCCGACCGGTGGGCGAGCCCCTTCCATCCGCAGCAAGCGTGAGGAAAGCCTGCCTGCGAAACCTTGTCGCGAGGACAGTTTGGGGTGGTGAGCCGTGGCTTTGGGCGCCGTCGGTGCCGGGCGGTGCCCAGTCAGGCGGTGTCCTCGCCGCGCGCTCTCCAGGCGGCCAGCACCGCGTCGATCATCGGCTGGGCGGGGGCGATCTGGGCGGCTTCGGACCAGACCTCTTCCGGGACGGTGATGCCGCGCGCGGTGAGCGCCTCGCGCAGGGCGCGCCCGTCGTCGGAGACCTCGCGGGCAACCTGGTGCAGCAGGTGGTGGGCCTCGATCCGGCCCAGCCTGTCCGAGAGGTGGATCATCAGGGCCTCGGCGTGGATCAGCCCGCCGGTGGCATCCAGGTTGGCGCGCATCCGGGCGGTGTCGACCTCCAGCCCCGAGAGCAGATCGCAGGCCAGGCTGGCGGCGCCTGAAAGCTGGCAGATCGCCTCGGCCAGTACCATCCGCTCGCGGTAGCCGTGGCCGATGCCGCGCTCCTGTTCCTGCAACATGGCGTCAAGGACCTGCCCGGGGGCCTGCTGCACGCAGCGGGCGGCCTCGAGGATCGCCTCGCAGATCACCGGGTTGCGCTTCTGCGGCATGGTCGAGGAACTGCCGCGCCCTTCGGCGGCGGGTTCGCGCAGCTCGCCGACCTCGGTCGCCATGAGGAAGGCGATATCACTGGCCATCTTGGCAAGCGCCGCCAGGTTGGTGGCCAGCGCCGCCGCAAGGGCGGCCATGCGGTCGCGGCTGACGTGCCAGGAGATCGCCGGGTCATGTAGGTCGAGCCGGCGGGCGAGGGCGGCACGCACCTCGGTGCCGCGTCCCTGCAGCGAGGCCAGGGTGCCGATGGCGCCGCCGAACTGCAGCACGCAAGCCTCGTCAAGCGCCCGCGCCAGCGCTTTGCGGCTGCGGTGGATCTGGTCGAGCCAAACCGCGACCTTGTAGCCGAAGGAAATCGGGATGCCGTGCTGCAGCTTCGAGCGTCCGGCCATGGGGGTGCGCCGGTGCCGGTCGCAAAGATCGGCCAGACGGGCCTCCAGCTTGTCGAGGTCGTCGAAGGTGCCTGATAGGGCGCCGCGCATCTGCAGCACCTGGGCGGTGTCCATCACGTCCTGGGTGGTCGTGCCGTAATGCACCCACTGGCCATGGGGGCCCGCCAGCTCGGACAGCTGCGCAACCAGCGGCACGATGGGATACCCGACTGCCGCCGCACCCTCGCGCAGGCCGGGCATGTCCAGCTGATCGCGCCTGCAGGCGGCAAGGATCGCCGGTACCGCCGCTTCGGGAATGATGCCGAGACCGCCCTCGACCTCTGCGAGGGCGGCCTCGAATGTCAGGTAGGCATCGACGGTCCCGACCTCGTCGAAGTAGCCCGAGGCCCGCAGGAAGCCGCGTGTCCGGGAGAGAAGGCCGGGGGCCGTCGATGCCAGGCTCATGTCAGATCACTCCGCGCCGGGGGCGATGGCGTCGGGGATCTCCACGCCGATCTCGGCATAGTAGCGGGCCGCGCCGGGGTGCAGGGGGATGAAGGTATCCTTCAGGATGTTCTCGGCCAGGGTGTCCTTGGCCGCGGCATGGGTCGCCTTCATGCGGTCGTTGTTCTCAAGCACCGCCTTGGTGATCTCGTAGGCCAGGTCCTCCGGCATCGAGGCATCGGCGACGACGAAGTTCCACATGGCCGCCGTGGTCAGGTCGGTCTCAGGCGTTTCGTAGGTGCCCTGGGGAATGGTGAACTCGACCGCGTAGGGGTTGCTGTCGAGGATCCCCGCGAGGGTATCGTCGGACATGCCGAAGATGGTCACGTCCTGGGTGTTCTCCAGCTCGGACAGGGAGGGATGCGGGATGCCACCGGCGGTGACGACGGCGTCAAGCCGCCCGTCGGCCAGCTGGCTGGCCTGGTCGCCGATGCCGCCGTACTGCAGGCTGGCGTCGATGCCCATGGCGTCGAGCCAGCGCACCCAGTAGGTGCCGCCGGTCCCTGCGCGCGGGCCCGAGCCAACGCGCTTGCCCTCCAGGTCTTCCAGCGAGGCGATGCCGCTGTCGGCCAGGGCGACCATCTGGAACGGCGTCGGATACATGGCGAACAGCGCCCGGACATCGCCGTAGCTCTGGCCCGGTGCCAGCTCCAGCTCGCCGTTCATCGCTTCGAAGGCGGGGCCCGAGGTGGTCATCGCCAGCTCGGTCTGGCCGCTTTGCAGCAGGACGAGGTTCTGGGCCGGGCCCTGGGTCTGGCGGGTCGAGGTCGGGATGCCGACCACGTCCGAGACCAGCTGGGCCACGCCTTCGCCGTAGACCGCGTAGACGCCGCCGGGCGAGGCGGTCGAGATGGTCATCGACGCGGGCCGGTCCTGGGCCATGGCGGGCAGTGCCACGGTGCCGGCCGCCAGCGCGGCGATCATGGTGTGCTTGATGGTCGTCATGGAGTTCCTCCTCTAATCACTCCGGTGAAAGTGTCTTGGGTCGTTCAGTGGGCCGCGCGCAGCTGTCCGGCGCGGCGCCAGAGCACGAGACCCGCCGCGATGGCGAGGCCCAACACATCGGTGGGCAGGCTGGACCAGAGCAGCAGCAGCGCCGCCACGCCCGCCAGCAGGCGCACCAGCGGGCCCGCCGGGCCGAAGAGCTCTCCCTCTCCGGCGACGGCGATGAAGTAGATGGCGATCAGCGCGGTCACCAGCACGTGCAGGGTCTCCACGCAGGAGCCCTGCAGCAGGATCTCGGGGCTGGTGTAGAACATGAAGGGCAGTACGAAGGCGGCGGCACCGTAGCGCATGGCGCGGATCGAGGTCGGCCAGGGCTTGCCGCCGGCGATGGCGGCGCCCGCGAAGGCGGCGATGGCCACCGGCGGGGTGATCGCCGAGATCACCGCGCAGTAGAAGACGAACATATGCGAGGCCAGGGCCGAGATGCCCATCTGCTGCAAGGCCGGGGCAACCACCGCCGCCGCGATGGCATAGGCCGCCGTGGTCGGCATCCCCATGCCCAGCACGATGGAAATCAGCATCGCCAGCAGGAAAGCCAGCGCCTGGCTTTCTCCTGCCGCAGACAGCAGCACCGAGGAGAACCGCCCGCCCAGCCCGGTCAGGCCCAGCACGCCGACCACGATACCCGCGCAGGCCATCACGCTGATCAGCTGCAGCGACTTGCGAGAGGACTCGGCCAGCCCGCCCCAGGTGGTCCGCGCCATGGCGCTCAGGGCCGAGGGCAGACGGCGTGCCCCGCCGCGGATCACCAGCAGGGCGATCATCATCGCGGCGGAAGCCAGGGTGGCGATGGCGCCGGCGTAGTTGACCTGCATCCCGGTCAGCGGCAGGGCGACGAAGAGCGCCAGCGGCAGGGCCAGCACCTGCGAGCGGAAGCCGAACTCGCGGCACATCAGCACCAGCAGGGTGGCCGCAAGGCCCCAGGTGCCCGCCGCGATGATCGAGTAGCCCGACAGCAGCAGGTAGAGCAGTACCGCCAGCGGCAGCAGCAGGAAGGCATCGCGGCCCAGCTCGCGCAGGCGGGGCAGCTCGGAGCGGGGCACGCCGTTCAGCCCCAGGCGGCGGGCCTGCAGGTCGACGGTCAGGAAGATCGCCAGGTAGAACAGCAGGCAGGGCAGGGCGGCGGCAATGATGATCTCGGAATAGGGGATGCCGGTGATCTCGGCCATGATGAAGGCGCCCGCGCCCATCACCGGCGGCGCCAGTTGGCCACCCGAGGACGAGGCCGCCTCGATCCCGCCGGCGCTTTCGCGCGGGTAGCCGACGCGGCGCATCATCGGGATGGTGAATGTGCCCGAGGCGACCACGTTGGCCACCGCCGAGCCCGAGACGGTGCCGAAGAGCAGCCCCGAGAAGACCGAGACCTTGCCCGGTCCGCCACGCGTCGCGCCGAAGAGCGTCATGGCGAGGCGCATGAAATACTCGCCCGCGCCCGAGGCCTGCAGAAAGACGGCAAAGGCGACGAAGAGGATGATGTAGCGCGAGGAGGCGGCGACGGTCATGCCGAAGATCGCGTCCTGGCTGTAGAGGTAGGAGGCGACGTTGTCGGCCTGGAAGCCCGAGTGGTGCAGGATGCCGGGCAGCCAGCCGCCGACGAAGACATAGGAGATGAAGACCAGCGCGATCACCGGTAGCACCAGGCCCGAGACGCGGCGGGCGAACTCCAGCACCACCAGGGTGCCGACGGCGCCGCAGATCAGGTCTCCGGTTGTTGTGATGACCCCGGTGCGCATGATCAGCATCTCGAGGTTGATCGCCACATAGAGGCTGCAGCCGACGGCCCCCGCCACCAGCGCCACGTCGAGGAACCAGACCAGCCGGGCACGCTCGCCGCGCCAGGCCTTGAGGCCGATGAAGGCCAGCACCGCGCCCATGTTGACGTGCAGCACCCGGTAGACCCATTCGTCGATCGACCAAAAGTTCAGCACCGCGAGGTGGAACAGGGCATAGGCCGCCGACAGGACCGCCAGAGCGATGGCGAGGCGTCGCGGAAGATCGCGGTCCAGGCCCTCTGCATCGAGATCCTCGGGCTCTTTCTGCGCCATGTCATTCATTCGGAAACTTCCCCTCCGCTCAAACTTGTTCGAACAAGTTGACTTATGCGGATAGGGTGGGGCAAGATGTGGGATCGGTCAAGACAGGTCTATGACGCGCCGATCAAGCGTCTGGAAAGGCAAGGAAATGAAGCGGCGTTATCCCGAGATCGCACAGCGAATCATGGCAGAGCTCAAGTCGGGTGAGGCCCGTGTCGGGGATGTGATGCCCAGTGAGGCCGCACTTTGCGAAAAGTTCGATGCCGGGCGCTCGACCATCCGCAGCGCCATGGCCGAGTTGGAGAAGCTGGGCCTGATCGAGCGTCGGCAGGGGGCGGCGACGCGCATCCGCTCGCTGGAGCCGCCGCCGACCTATGTCCACGCCATGTCGGCGGCGGGCGACCTGTTGCAGTTCGCCGGGCCCTCCTGGCGGCAGGTGGTCGAGATCACGCCGACGGTGGTCGACGAGGCGCTGGCGGCGCGGCTGAACGATCGCCCCGGCCGCCGCTGGGTGCTGATCCGGCAGACCCGTCACATCGAAAGCCAGGCGGCGCCGGTCGGCTGGACCGACGTCTACCTGGACGCGGCCTATGCCGATATCGCCGAAGAGGTGCCGGGCTATGCGGGCCTCGTCTATTCTCTTCTGGAAGAACGGCACGACGTTTTGATCCACGAGATCCGCCAGACTGTCCGCGCCGCGCCGGTGCCGGCCGAGCTTGCCGAGGTGCTGCAGGTCGCGCCCGGCGATCACGCGCTCGAGATGCGCCGCAGTTATCACGACCGGGACGGCGCGGCGCAGATCATCTCTCTCAGCATCCTGCCGGCGCGCAACTACAGCTACGAGATCACCCTGCGCCGCCAATCGGATGCGTCATAAGCGGCGGGGCGGTCGGGGGCCCGGCTGTGTCCTTCGGGATCCGGGACGCCGACGCACGGCGCCCCTTGGCGATCATCAACGTCAGAACCGCGTATCGAGCGAGATGGTGAAGGTCCGCCCCGGCGCGCCGTAGTTGGGATTGCCCAGCACGTCCGCATAGGCCAGGTCGGTAACGTTCTCGACACCGAAGTTCACCATGGCGCTGTCCGACAGCGCATAGCTGCCGAACAGGTCATAGACCGTGAAGCCCGAGACATCGGACTGGTAGCCCGCCGCGCCGCCGTAGACCGAGTCCGAGGCCCAGGTGGCCCGTGCTCCCAGCGTCAGGCGATCCCGCAGAAGCCGCAGGCCGGCCTCCAGTGTCGCCTTCTGCTCGGGGGGCATGTAGACGAAGAGACCGCCCTCGGCGTCATAGGTGAATTCCATCCCCGCGATGACCTGGGTCATCGTGTAGGAGGTGTCGATATCGGCATCCATCCAGGAATAGGTGCCTCCGATGAAGAAGCCTCCGCTGTCGTAGGCGGCTTCCAGCTCGATCCCGTCGAAGGTGCTGGTGCCGTTCGAGTTCATGTTCGTGTAGCGGAAGTCGCTGTTGTACCAGAGCGAGACATAGTCCTCGACCTCGCGGCTGAAGACCACGGCCTTCAGGCGCAGGCTGTCGCCGGGCAGCAGGGCATCGTCGCGGGTGTAGTTGGTGCCGATCTCCCAGGTGCGGGAGGTTTCGGGGCGCAGGTCGGGGTTGGGAATGTAGAACTGTCCGCCGCTGCCGATGTGGGTGCCGCTGGCGGCGACCTCCATGATCGCGGGCGGCCGGTAGCCTTCGCTGTAGGACAGCCACAGGTCGAGGTTCGGACCGGGTTCGAAGGTCAGACGTGCCGAGGGCAGCCATCGGGCGCCGGAGCTGTGGATCTGTTCCTCGTCGTAGTGCTGGGTGCTCTCGTCGTAGATCAGCGCCGTGCCCGACAGGTCGTAGCTGTCGCGACGCAGTCCCATCTGCAGGCCGAAGCGGTCCGCAATCCGGTAGTCGGCCATGGCAAAGGCGCTGGCGACCTCGCGGGTGCCCCGGGGCATGGTGCCCGCGTACCATGCGCCCTGGGGATCGTCCGTCGGGTCCGAGCCGGTCGAGGTGGTCTCGGTGTTGTCCTGGAAGGCCTCGATCCCGTAGCGCAGCGACAGCGGTCGACCCGCCAGCATCAGCGCGCTGGTGTTGTCGAGCGAGAGGCCATAGCTCATCATCTCGTAGCCGACATCGAAGGCGCCGTAGCTGGTGCGCGGCGGGCGGTACTGGTCGACATGGGTGCGGTTCGCCCAGAGGTCGGCGTTCAGGTTCAGCATCGGCGAGGCGGGATTGTAGCGATAGCCTACGCGCAGGGTGTGGTTGGTGGTCTTGTTGGTGTCGATGTATTGCCCGGTGCCGGTGCTGTAGTCGCCCGAGAACCCCAGCCAGCTGAGGGTGAGGCTCTGGTCGTCATCCGGCGTCAGTTCGACCTTGGCCAGGCCCGACAGGGTTTCCGAACTGGTGTAATCGGCCGGTTCGCTGACCGGTCCGAAGTAGCCGTCGATGTCGCCCCTGTGGCCGATGTCGTAGTCGCCCAGTTTGCGCCGGCTGATCCCGGCGGTCACCGCCACTTGCTCGGACAGGCGCCGGGCCCAGAAGGCCGATCCCGCGAAGTCATAGCCGTTGCTGCCGGTGGAGGCTATCACCTGGCCGCCCTGGCGCGCGCCCTCGGGGATCAGGTCGGCCGCGCCGAGGGTCCGGAAATCGACCTGGCCACCGAGAGAGGCGGCGCCACCGGGCCCGGCAGTCACGGTCTTGTCCACATGGGCGGCGCGGAACATCGCCGGGTCGAGGTAGACATAGCCGGTCGAGCCATGCCCCGACAGCTGGAAGTTCTGCCGGACGCCGTCGATCGAGGTGGCGATCCGTGACTGGTCCTGAAGGCCGCGCAGGTTGATGTTCACCCCGGGATCCTGGGGGTTGTCGGCGGTATAGACCCCTGCGACGTCGTCCAGCAGGTCGTTGGCATGGCGCACCCGGGCCGAGGTCATGGTGTCGCGGGAGATCTCGCTGACACTGGCCGCGGTTTCATAGATGCTGTCCGAGGCGCCTTGGAAGCCGCGCCCGCCGGACCCTCCCCGGGGCACGGTCACCTGGATGGGCGGCAGCATCATCCCTGCCTCTGCACTGTCGCCGGGCAGGCCCAGGCGCGGATCGATGATCGCCAGGACCCTGTCTCCGGTCGCGCGATAGCTCAGCCCGCTGGGGGCCAGCAGGCGCGTCAATGCGGCCAGCGGGGGCATCTCGCCCTCGACGCGGGCGCTGCGATGACCGCGCACGAGGCGCTGATCGGCAAAGACCTGAAGGCCGGTGCGATCCGAGAACTCGAGCAGCGCGGCGGCCAGCGGTTGTGCCGGGATCGCGAAGTCCTGCGCCGCCTCGCGGCTGGCCTGGGCCAGGGCAGGGGCCGTGGCCCCAAGGCAGGTGCCCCCGAGGGAAAGTACCGCGCAGAGTGCCAGGTGTGACACCCTCGCGCCTGCGCTTCGATGATTGGTCGTCTTACTGTCGGTCATGGTCCGTCCCGTTCCCGCCCCTCTTGGGGGGCATTGAGTTTCGGGCCCCGCGGCCCTTACCCTGTTCGACACCCGGGGAGGGGGAGGTCATTAAGCCCGGCGGAAGTTTTTTCGCGGCCTCAGGCCCGCACCAGGGTCAGGCCCCCTGGCAGCGGGAACAGCGACAGGCCCAGGCTGTCGGCAACGGTGGCCAGCGCGAGGTCCGGTGTTGCGGCGTCGAAGGCGGCCGTGACCGGGATCTGCCGTGTTTGCCTGTCCAGGCACAGCAGGCGTCCGCCGCGATAGCGGTCGAGCGCTGCAAAGACCTCTGCCAGGGGGGCATCGCTGAAGATCAGGCGTCCGTCCCGCCAGGCGCCTATCGCCGCCGCAGACACCGGGATCGGAGCGGCCATGGCGCCATCGCTGACCGAGGTTTGCCAACCTGCCGCCAGCGGTTGTGTCGCTGCGCCGACCGCAGGACGTAGTATCACCCTGTCCCGGGCAACGGCCAGGGTCGCCCGATCGGGCCAGAGCGAAAGGTCGAAGGCCCCGGTCGCGCAGGTGACCTCGACACCCGCGACGACGACCCGCAGCGGCCCCGCGCCACCGTGGTGGGTCCGCTCGAAGTAGGCACTTCCGCGATGCAGGATCAGCGCTCTGTCCTCCGCCCGGGCCTCCAGGGTCGAGCGCGCGCCTAGGGTGATCCGGGTGCCATCCGCCAGGGTCAGCTTGCGGAGCTCTCCCGGCGCCGTGCCGATGCGGTGTTGCTGTGGTAGCAGGCTCCAGCTGGCGCCCCCCACGAGCGCCAGCGCGCCCGCGCCGCGCAAGAGGTCGCGCCGGGACAGGGCGCGGTCGCGCTGCCGCATGGCCCGTACCTGCGAGCGCACCGGCTCGAAGCTGTCCCAGAGCCGGGTCGCTTCGGCCCAGGCCGTGCGGTGGCGCGTATCTGCGGTCAGCCAGAGGTCGAACGCCTGCTGCTCGGACCTTGTTGCATGTTCATCGCGCAGCCGCACCAGCCATTCCAGCGCCTCGCGCAGCATCGGGTCGTCCGATCCGCCATCCGTGGTGTCCGGTGGCCCGCTCACAGCTGCCGCCTCAGGTCCGCCAGGGCATTGACGATCTGCACCATCACCGTATTGCGCGAGATCTCCAGCCGTGCGGCGATCTGGTCATAGGTCAGGTCCTCGAACCTGTGCAGCACGAAGATCTCGCGCCGTCGGGGCGGCAGGGACAGGATCGCACGCAACACCTGTTCCAGCGACTGGCGCGCGATGATCCTGTCTTCGATACCGGGTCCCTTGTCTGCAAGCGCGGCCAGCACGCTCTCCTCCACCGCGATCTCGACACCCATGCGCGCATGCCGCAGGTGGTTCAGCGCGAGGTTTCGCAGGATGCGGGTGACAAAGGCCTCTTCTGCCGTAATGGGGCCGGATCCACGTCGCGACAGGAGGCGCAGGAAGGCGTCCTGCACCAGGTCCTCGGAGGTGGCGGTGTTTCTGGTCAGCCTCTTGGCAAAGCGCAGCAGCCGCGCGCGTTCGCTTTGGTAGAGGGTACTGACAGCCGAGGAGGAGAGCGTCATGTGCGGAACCGGATCAGGGGACTGAGTTCGCTGCAGATGACGTAGCTGGGGAATGTGTATCGAGGGCAGGCGAGGTGCGCAAGGCAAGGGGACTGGCCTGCGACATGCCGGGGCCGGGTGGAAGCCGGGTGCGCGTCGCGACGGGCCCGGGCCTCTTGCAAGTGCCGGCGGCGCTCGTGCGCCACTGCGACGCCGAGCCTTCGCCGGGCGAAGAGGGCAAGCCCTCGTGATCACCTCGCTGGAGGGTTGCGCTGAGCGGACCGCAGGCGTGGTCCCATCCGGCCCGTACCCTGGAGACGTGGCGCTTTCGGCCCGAAGCCGCTCGGGACACAGCGCCTGCGCAGCCGGGCAGCTGTCCCGGAACGGCCAGTCAAACCACCTCGCGGCGTGGCCCACGAGGTCCGTGCCGCCGATCTCGGCTCGGGACGGCCGCACCCCTTCGCAGGATCTGCCGATATCCCGGTCCTTTATCGCGTTCGAGGTCTCGCGGGGAAAACCCCGGTGCGATGAGAGGGCATCAATCCGCAAAGGAGGTCCCATGCGTTTTCTTGCTCTTCTCATCCTCGGCCTGGTGACGGCGACGTCCGCGCCGGCCGAACCCCTCCCTGTCGCCCCTTCAGCGGTCGGCTTCCGCGCGCTCGAGGTTCCCGGCATCGAGGCCGTCGCCTGGTATCCGACCCTGCAAACCGCGCCGGTAACGACCGTGGCGGGCAACAAGATCTTCGTCGGGGTTTCCGTGGTCAGGGACGCGCCGATCGCGGGGGCCGCGCATCCGGTCGCGCTGCTCTCGCACGGCTATAGCGGCCTCTGGCGCAACCAGGCCTGGCTTGCCGAGCATCTGGCCCGTGCCGGCTTCATTGCCGTCGCCCTGAACCAGCCCGGAACGACGTTCGGGGACATGGATCCGGACTGGGCCAGGGATCTGGCGCTGCGCCCGCAGCAGGTCTCGCGGGTGCTCGACGCGCTGCTGGCGGATCCGCACCTTGGCCCGCGCATCGATGACGCCCGGATCTCGGTGGTCGGCCATTCGCTCGGAGGGTCCACCGCGCTGCTTCTGTCGGGCGGCCTGTTCGACCCGTCCCTACTGGTCGAGGCCTGCGGCGAGGACAGGGACAAGTTGCTCTGCACCCTCTACCGCGCGGGCGGGCTGACCAAGGCGATGGCGCCCGTCTCGGCCCGGGACCCGAGGATCTCGGCAGCGGTTCTGCTGGACATGGAGGGCATCCACGCCTTCACGCCCGACAGCCTCGCGCGGCTTCCCGTTCCGGTCCTGGCGCTGGTCTCGGGCGTCGAGGACCCCGCCCTGCCGCTGGGCTGGGAGGGCCGGACCCAGGCCGCGCGCCTGCCTGCTGCGACCAGCCGCTATGCCGAGATCCCCGGCGCGACGCACTTCTCTTTCATGAGCACCTGCAGGGAGGGCGCCGCGCAACTGCTGGGGGAAGAGGCCTTTGTCTGCGAGGGCGAAACCGCGCCGCGGCCCGAGCTGCATGCCGAAATCGCCCGGATGGTCCTCACCTTCCTGAAGAGCGGTACGCAGTTGGCGTTTCCCCTGCAATCGCCTTGAAGGCCCGGTTGAAGTTGGACTTCGTCTGGAAGCCGGAGTCCAGCATCACCTGGGTCACGGGCCGGTCGCTGTCGCGCAGCAGGCGCATCGCCTCGCGCGTCCGGTAGCCATTGACCAGGTCGGTTACCGTGCACTGTCGCAGGTGGTTCACGGCGCGGGAGATCTTCCGCGCCGGGATCCGTGTGCGCCGGGCGAGGCGTTCCAATGTCAGATCGTGATCGCGATAGAGCCCCTCCGAAAGGGCGGCCTCGACCTGCATCAGGATGGCCTGCTCTTCTTCGGTCTCCGAAGGGACGTCCTCGGCCACGGCTTGTTGCGGAGGGGCGGTTTCGTCAGGCGAGGCCCCGGTCGCCCATCCCAGCAGGCCGCCAGCCAGGCCCAGCAGGATGACGCTCAACATGGCTGCAATGGCCGGGGCGGCGACGCCGCCGTTGCCTCCGCTCAGCGAGATCGCCACGATCGCGTCGGACAAAGCGCTCAGCAGCAGCAAAGCGGCGATCCCCGTCCGGGCCCAGGAGATCGCCCATTCATCGCCGATCCGCACATGGGTCAGGACCTCCTGCGGCAGCCGCAGGGTCAGGATCGCGATGCCATAGGCGGTGAACTCGACGATCAGCAGCAGGTCGACGGCGGGGGGCAGGGCCCACCAGAAGACAGCCAGGGCAGCGGGCCAGGCGAGATGCCAGCGCGACAGCACGCCGCCGCGGAGGGAAACAATGGCCGCATAGGCAAGAAGCGGAAGGCAGGAGGCGAAGAGGGGCTGGATGAAGCGCACGCCGGTCAGGCAGAGGCTCCAGCGCAGGCCGACCAGCAGCGTCTGGACCGCACAGGCCAGGATGAAGAGACGGAAAAGCCGGTCCCGCCTCGGGCGCTTCCACAGGCGCAGGGCGACGAGCAGGAGCACGCCAGAGACGAGGAACGGCAAGGGGATTGCGGGCATGAGCAGGGGTTCCGCCAGAGGGTGCCGCCTTGTCGCAAGTCACCTGCCGACAAGGCAAGGGAGCGGTTTGGTCAGGCATCACATCGGCCACCATGCGTGCCTGCCGCGGCACGGCGAAGCCGCGTGCGAACCGATCATGCCTGGTCGGGCTAGCCTACCTCGCAGGGCTTCCGGCCCGGAGCGGAGCATTGAAAACGCGCGCGGCGAAGGTCGGCCTCGAGCCGATTGTGGTGAAAAACTCAGTGAACCGAGAAGCGGCTCGAAATCTCGGAACATTGTTCCTGCAAGCCTCCCCTTTGCAAACCGCATTTGCCGAGGTGGCGCTTCGCGGGAGGTTGTCCTGCCAATCTGCCGATCGGGCCCGTTCAGCGGGCTTTTCAACAGTATCAGCCTTTTGCGGACAGTCATGTCTTGGTCTAGTGCAAGCCATGCCTTGGACAGACCCCCAGCAGCCCATGCGAGTCTCATTCGTCTACAGAACTTTCGGCTCGCCGCAGTCGTCTCTGGAAGTGCTCGTTCGTGAACTACCTCCACGCGACCCCGGTTCATTGCGCGTGAGAGTTTCCCATGTGCCGGTCAACCCATCCGATCTCATCCCGATCACGGGAGCCTACGCGCATCGCATCACGCTGCCGGGCGTCGCGGGATACGAAGGGGTCGGCCGCGTGGTCGAGGCTCCGGACGGCCTGTCGCACATGGTCGGACGGCGCGTTCTGCCTTTGCGCGGGGAAGGCACGTGGCAGACCTATGTTGATTGCCCTGCCCATCATGCAGTGGAGGTGCCCGACACGGTTCCCGACCTGGTTGCAGCGCGGGCATATATCAATCCCCTGGCCGCCGCCACGATGCTTCGGCTCTGGCCCGTCCGCGACAAGGTGGTGCTGCTCAGTGGTGCGGGATCAAGCTGTTCCGAACACCTGGGACGCTGGGCCATCAGCCAGGGAGCCAGGCGTGTTATGGGGATCTATCGTTCGGAGTGCCGAAAGGACCGGTTGCACCGCGTCGGTATCGAACCGATCGCAGCATCCGATTTCAGCGCCATTTCGAACGCCTCTGTCGTGGCTGATGTCGCCTTCGATGCCCTTGGCGGTGATGTGGCGACCGGGATTCTGGAGCGGATGCGCGAGGAGACGGATTTTGTTGCCTACGGTCTCTTGACGGGCAAGCCAGTCCTGACCCGAGCAGGGATCAGGGCGCGGTACCACCGGTTTCACATGCGCGATCACTTCCCGGTCTTGGCGGACCAGGGCATGCAATCCGCATTCGCCCAGATTTGGCCGCTGCTGGAAGATGCCCCGCCATCACCTGCAAGGGTTTTCCCCGCCCAGGCATGGCGGGAGGCCCTCTCGGAAGTCGAAAGACCGGGTGGTCAGAAAACAATACTCGATCTGACCAGCCTAGGCTGACGAATGGCAACTTCGTCCGCACGGCTGCCTGGATTCACCGCGCGGTGAATCGCGGCACCGCGCCCTTCCGGTGGCGTGCCGCCCCCAGCTTCCTTGTCCCGTGCCGCTACCTGAGGAGGGGTTCGCGACTTTCGAGAACACGGTCCGCAGGGTCTCTCGCCTGTCCCGGAGTGATGCAGGCCGCTGTGTCTATGCTTTTGAAATGCAGTGTGTTTTCCACGCAAGAGACTGACAGGGCCTCACTTGCGCTGACGTATCGGCAGCGCCGATCACCTCAGAGGGCAGCGCTTGGTCACCGTTGTCCGATCATCGGGCATGTCACCTTCCCGCAGGGTGTCGGCACCCTGTGCAACGCTGCGGCGGGGCGCGGCAGGGCGGCAGGGGCCGTCGCGTTGCAGACGGTCCCGATGGGGATTTCGTCCGGTCGAGACAAGGCAGAAACCTTCGGGTTTTCAGGCAAGGCCTCGGTCGGGCAGCCCGGCATGCCTCGTCGGGGCCTTGCCGAATGGCCGAGGGCTGTCACCTTGCCGCTTCGACGGCAGGGCGATCCCGGGCGCGCGCCATTGCAGGACCGACGCTTGCCCTCGCTTGCCGCGTGCGATGGCCTAGGCTTCGCGGTCGCTGCCGGGATCCGAGGTCAGCCCGTAGCGGCGCATCTTGTCGTTCAGGGTGCGGCGCGGGATGCCGAGGGTCTGCGAGGCGCGCAGGGTGTTGCCGGCGTGGGCATCGAGGACGGCGGCGATCTCGCGGGCCTCGAATTCGGCCACCCGGTCGGCAAGGGTCGCAGGCCCGGCCGCAGCGGCAGAGGGGGCGGGCGCGCCGGTCGGCATGTCCAGCAGGCCAAGCGCATAGGCCTCGGCGCTGGCCTTCAGCTCCCGGACATTGCCGGGCCAGGCGAGGCGCTTGAGTTTCTCCTGCAGCAGCCAGGGCAGGTCGGGGTCGGGGCGGCCATAGCGCCGGGCAGCAAGCTGGGCGTAATGGGCAAAAAGCAGGGGGATGTCCTCTCCGGCCTCGCGCAGGGTCGGGGTGGCAAGCTCGGTGCCGGCGAGACGGAAGAACAGGTCGCTGCGGAAGCCCTCGAGCAGGCGCAGCGAGGCCTTGGTGGTGGTGATCACCCGCACGTCCAGCGGCCGTGGCGCGGTTTCCCCGATGCGCTCGATGGCCCGTTCCTGCAGGACACGCAACAGCTTGGCCTGGATCGCGGGCGGCATGGTCTCGACCTCGTCGAGCATCAGCGTGCCGCCATGGGCAGCTTCCAGCTTGCCGGGGCGCCCGCCTGCGTCATGGGCGAAGGTGCCCTGGTCGTGGCCGAAGAGGATCGTCTCGGCCATTGACAAGGGCAGCGCGGCGCAGTTCAGCGCCACGAAGGGCCCCTCGGCGCGGCTGCTGCCCGCATGGATGGCGCGCGCCGCCAGCTCCTTGCCGGTGCCGGTCTCGCCGGTGATCACCACGTCGAGATCGACCGAGGCCAGCGCCGCGATCCGGTCGCGGAAGGCGCGCATGGCGCGGGACTTGCCAAGCAGGCTGACCTGGTCCCGCTCGGACAGGACCCGTTGCAGCCGCGACACCTCTTGCCGGGCCGCCTGGGCATCGACGGTGCGGCGGATGATCGACAGCAGATGCGCCGAGTCATAGGGCTTTTCCAGGAAGTCATCGGCCCCGGCGCGGATCGCCTCGACCGCATGGGCGACATCGCCATGCCCGGT
>NZ_AFPM01000332.1 GCF_000220565.1 Oceanicola sp. S124
CGGGGAAGAGAGGTCATGGGCAATCCGGCTTGGCGAGAGGCCCGGCCTACACCAGCTTGATGACGGTTTGCTGACAGGGACGTCTGCGGGGCGGGCGTCAGGGCGCGCCTCGGCTCAGGGCCAGCCCTCCGCAGCGAGCGCCGCCTCGCGGGCGACGATGCAGGCGGCAATGTCCGGTTCCGCGGCGGGCCAGGGCACCAGATCCGGCAGGTGCAGCTGCGCCGGATCCAGCCCGGCCAGCGTGGACATCCGCGCCTCGGACACCAGCGAGACCCGGGCGATCAGCGCCTCGGCGATCGGGGCGGGCAGCGGGCACAGCAGGTAGATCACGGCCGGATCCATCAGCGCCCAGATCGCCTGCAGCGCGGGCGAGAGCTGCGCCGCGGCGCGGTCCAGCCAGTCCATCCCGGCCTGGTACTGCGCCTGGGAAACCTGTGGAAGCTCGCGCCAGTCCGAGACCCCGAAGGCCGCGCGGATGCGTGTCTCGGTGGGGCGGTCCGGCCCCCTGGGGATCAGCCCGCCGACCGATCCGGCGTTGCCCCAGGCGCCGCGTACGGGCCGCCCCGACAGCATCTGCCCCCCGCCGATCCCGGACGAGAGATGGACGAAAAAGGCGTTCTGGGGCAGATCGCGAACCCTGTCGGCCACGCAGAGCGCGAGAGCGCGGCTGTCGTTTTCCAGGGCCAGCGGCAGGCCGGTCAACTCTTCGAGCCGGGCGTGCAGGTCGAGCCGGGACCAGGCGGCGATGCCGCCGCGCGCGGCAAGCCGGCGGCCGGGCTCGATCATGAAGCCCTGCGCCGCAATGCCGCCGCCCAGGCAGTCGGCCGCCTCGGGCAGGGCATCGCGGGCCGCGTCCAGCATCCGCTCGAGGCAGGCCAGCGCCTCGTCCGGGTGGCCCAGATCGCCCTGGGCCTTCTCGCGGTAGAAGATGGTCCCGGCCAGATCGCGCAGGCAGACCGAGACCTCGAATTCGGCCACGCTGATGCCCAGCAGGCAGAGCTGCCCCGGGATCAGCCGCAACTCGCGCGCGGGCTGGCCACGTTCGCCGATCCTGATCGGGATCTCGCGCAGGACCCCGCCATCGCGCAGGGGGGCGATGGCA
Organism: Oceanicola sp. S124; assembly: GCF_000220565.1. Lineage (GTDB taxonomy): Bacteria > Pseudomonadota > Alphaproteobacteria > Rhodobacterales > Rhodobacteraceae > Pseudooceanicola. Next base: position 1,103 of record NZ_AFPM01000332.1, read on the forward strand.
CGCATGATGGTCTGCGGCGACAGGCCCGACTCGGCGATCAGGCCAGCGCGCTTCTGCGGCCCGTCCAGCGCGAGGCGTCGCAGCAGGTCTTTCTGGATACTGGTAAGCGGCAGGTCAAAACGCGGAAACATGATGTTTCCTAGCGTGAAGGTTTACGTAGAGGAAGTACCACGTCACCCTGATCCCGACAGAGGCGCCTTTGCGGAAAGGCGGTGTGGCACGGGCGCAGCCTGCCCGAAGGGGCCCGGAAAGCAAAGGGACCTGAAGCGCGAAAGGGTCCGGCGAACCGGACCCCCTAAGTGCATCTGCTTCGGTCTCTTCCCGGTCGTTTCCCGGTCAGACCTTGCCCTTCCAGGGCACGAGGAAGCGTTCGGACAGGCGCATCAGGATGTCGATGCCGTAGCCGATGATGCCGATCAGGATGATCCCCATCAGCACGATGTCGGTCAGCTGGAACTTCGAGGCGGCGATGATCATCATCCCGGCGCCCTTCTGCGCCGCGACCAGTTCCGCCGCGACGACGGTGCCCCAGCAGACGCCCATGGCGACCCGCGCGCCGGTGAAGATCTCGGGCAGCGAGTTGGGCAGGATCACGTGCCGCAGCACCTGACGTTTCGAGGCGCCCAGGGAATAGGCCGCATGGACCTTCGAGATGTTCACCCCCGAGACCCCGGCCCGTGCCGCGATGGTCATCACCCAGAGCGCGGCGAGGAACAGCAGGACGATCTTGCCCGTCTCCCAGATGCCGAACCAGATGATCACCAGCGGGATCAGTGCCAGCGGCGGCACCGGGCGCATGAACTCGACAATGGGGTCGAACCAGCCGCGGAACCAGCCCGACAGGCCCATGGCGTACCCCAGCGGAATGCCGACCAGCGAGCCCAGGACGAAGCCCGCCAGCACCCGCACCAGCGACGAGCCGAGGTGCTGCCAGAGGGTGTAGTTCTGGTAGCCTTCGCTGGCGATCTCCTTGAAGCGGCTCAGCACATCCTCGGGCGGGGGCATCCAGATCGGCTCCATCTGCAGACCCTTGGCAGGCTGGAAGTTGAGCGAGCCCTTGGGCGTCATGGTCACCTCGCCGTCGGCGACCGTCACGGTCTGCCCCGGGGCGATCGGCTGGCCGTCGATGGCGGTGACGGTCAGCTCATCACCCTCGTCATTCGAGGTCGCGCGGATCAGGGTCGAGCGCCAGGCGGCGACACTGTCCGCATCGTTCCTTGCGAAGCCCTCGCCGAGGGCGATCTTCGGGGCATCGGTCTGGGCGCCGACCTCATGCACGCGCACGGTGATCGTGGCGTCATCCGTCGCGCCGGAGGCATCCGTCGCCGTGTAGCTGAAGCTGGTATCGCCCACGAAGGGACCGGGCACGTGGAAGGGCACCCATTTCGAGCCGGTGAAGGCGCCCCAGATCAGGAAGATCACCAGCACCGACAGGAACGAGGCGGCGCGGTCGGGGCGGATGGCGCTCTCGTCCCCGAAGGTGACGGTCTTGAGCGAGGTGAAATCGCGGTTCGGCCGCCCCAGCCACTTGGCCAGCCGGACGATGAAGTAGCCCGCGGTGAACAGCGCCACATAGGCCAGAAAGACGATCAGCCCGGTCATGCGGCATCCTCCGAGCGGCCCATGATTTCCTCTTCCATTTCCCAGATCATCGAGAGGATCTCGTCGCGGGTTTCCTGGAAGCCCTCACTCTTCTTCACCTCGCGCAGGTCGGCGTTGACGCCGCGTTCGGCGAAGGGCAGGCGGTATTCCTTGTGGATGCGGCCCGGTCGCGGGGCCATGACGATCAGCCGCTCACCCAGCAGCAGCGCCTCCTCGACCGAATGGGTGATCAGGATCACCGTCTTGCCGGTCTCTTTCCAGAGCTTCAGCACCAGCCCCTGCATCTTCTCCCGCGTCAGAGCGTCCAGCGCGCCAAGGGGTTCATCCATCAGGATCACGTCCGGCTCGTTCGCAAGGCAGCGGGCCAGGGCGACACGCTGCTGCATCCCGCCCGACAGCTCGTAGACGGCCTTGTCCTTGAAATCCTGCAGCCCGACGACCCCCAGCAGGTGATCGGTGATCCGGTCGCGCTCGGCCTTCGCCATGCCTTTCATGCGCGGCCCGAACTCGACGTTCTTGCGCACCGACATCCATTCGAACAGGGCGCCCTTCTGGAACACCATGCCGCGTTCCGGCCCGGGGCCCGCAACGGCGGTCGTGTCCAGCTTCACCGCCCCTTGGGTCGGCGCCAGGAAGCCGGCCACGATGTTCAGCAGCGTGGTCTTGCCGCAGCCCGACGGGCCCAGGATCGAGACCATCTCGCCGGTCCTGATGTCCATCGACACGTTCTTCAGCGCCTGCACCGAACTTCCGTTGGGCAGGTCGAAGCGCATCGAGATATTCTCTATGTGGAGGCCGTCCATGCCGGGCACCGTCCCTTCTGGTGATCGGACCCCTTTGCCGGGGTCCCTGTCGTGGCAGGGAGAGGCCCGCAAGCCCCTCCCTGGTCTGGCTCACATGTCGCCGACGGCTTCCAGGAAGCTGGCGTCGACGTTGCCTTCGTAGCTGTCCAGCGAGGTCGGGATCGATCCGGCGTCCTTGAACACCTGGGCCACGCCCAGCATGAACTCCTGGATGCCGCCGCCCATCCACTTCTCGGTCAGCTGGTCCTCGACGCTGGGGAACTCGAAGGTGGCGAGGGTCTCGGCGGTGGCCTCGATGTCCATGCCGGCGTCCTTGGCGATGACCTCGAGCATCTCGTCCTTCATCTCGCCCGCGGCCCACATGGCGTTGGCTTCGGCGGTGACGGCGAGGAACTTGGTCAGCACGTCGCCGGATTCGGCGGCGAAATCGGCGGTGGTCGAGGTCACGTCGAAGACCAGGATGCCCAGCTCCTCCTTCTCGGGGCCGGTCAGCAGCACGTTGCCGTGTTCCTTCATGCGGCGCAGTGCGCCACCCCAGCCACAGACCATGTCCAGCGAGCCCTGCGCGAAGGCGGCGGCGCCATCGGCGGGGGCCATGTCGACGATGTCCATGGTGGTGATGTCGACGCCGAAGTGGTCCATCTGCTTGAGGAAGCCGTAGTGCGCTGCGGTGCCGATCGGCACGCCGACCTTCTTGCCCTCCAGCTCCATCGCGCTGTCCTTGTCGATCTCCAGCGCCTCGGCGACGACGCAGTTGTCGTTCTCGGCGTAGCTGACCGCGATATCGGCAGCGACCAGGTTCTGCCCGGCCGAGGCCGCGACCACGAAGGGCGGCACGCCCTGGCTGACCGAGATCTGCACGTCGCCCGAGGCCATGGCCGCCGACATCGCCGTGCCCGCGTCGAAGGAGACCCAGTTGACGGTCATTCCGAGCGCTTCGTCATACATCCCCGTCGCCTTGGCGTATTCGAAGGGCATCGGCCATTCGAGGAAGTAACCCACCGTGATCTGGTCCTGGGCAAAGGCGGTCTGGGCGCTCATCAGCGCGCCGAGGAAGGCCGCGCCGGACAGCAGCTTGTTGGTCTTCATGATCTTGTCCTTCTCCATGTTGCTATGATCTCCGGCCTTGTTCGACGCCCCGTCGGGCGGTCGGCCGGTCTATCGGGTTCAGCGTTACGAGGCCGCCGACAGGGGGCAATCGCCGAGGCAAACTGGCCTCACGGCAATGGGTCAACTGGCCCTATCGTGCGGCGCTTTTCCGTGCATTCCATTTGGGCAAGCCTGCCGCGCCGCAGCATCGCGCGGCGTTTCCTCCCCCGCGTCGCCCAAGGATACCGCCATGACCCTCGACCTCGCCCGCCCCGAT
>NZ_AFPM01000331.1 GCF_000220565.1 Oceanicola sp. S124
GGGATCACCCTCGGCGGCCGCCGCCTGACGCTGCCCGGGGCGTCCCGCCTGCGTGTCGGAGGTGATGGCACCCTCGGCGCGGTCGAGCCGGTCGACCTGGACGCGGAAACCGCCTGGCGGCGCGGCAAGCTGATCTTCGATGGCCGGCGGCTTTCGGATCTCGTGGCCGAGATCGAGCGCTATCGCGGCGGGCGCATCCTGATCGCCACAGAGGCCCTCGCCAGGCTGGAGGTGACCGGGATCTTCGACCTGGCCGACCCGGAGGGCCTCCTCGACAGCATGGCACTGTCCCTGCCGCTGCGCATCCGCCGGGTGCCGATGCTGGCGATCATCCAGTCGGCGTGAAAAATCTTCGGCATGGGGTGCAAGGTCGGCGCCACCGGGTCGTCTGGTAGATGAAAGCCATGTCCCGGAGGCACAGCCAGCGACCCAGACACACCGGAAGACGACCGATGAAACAAGATACCCGCCGGCCCCGTGACGCCGCCAGCACGACCCGCCTGCTGTGGCGCCCCACCCTCGGGACCATGATGCTCTGTACTGCCGCGACGCTCGCGGCCACGTCCCTGCCGATGGCGGCCCGCGCCCAGAGCGCGGTGGCCGCGCAGCAGCGGATCACCCTGGATATCCCCGCGCAGCCGCTCGGCACGGCGCTGACCCGGCTGGCGGATCAGACCGGCATGCGGCTGATCGTGGCCTCTTCGGCGCTGAGCGGCAAGCGCAGCACGGCGTTGCGCGGCAGCTACGCGCCCGACGCCGCCTTTGCCGCGCTGCTGCTCGGCACCGGGCTGAGCCACAGTTTCACCGGCCCCAATACCGTGACCATCTCCGACACGGACACGACCGGGCCGTTCAGCGCCCTGCCCGCAGACGCCCTGCTGCTGGATCCGATCCGCGTCCAGGGCACCAGCGACGGAGAGCTGGGCATCTACGCCCTGCCCGGCGGCGCCGCCTATATCGGTCGCGACGAGCTTGAGCGGTATCGCGGCGCCGGGCCCGCCGACATGTTCCGCGGCGAACCCGGCGTGCTTTCGGGCGAAGCGCGCAACGGGGCGGGCTCCATCGACCCAAACATCCGGGGCCTGCAGGGCATGGGCCGGGTCGCCGCGACGGTGGACGGGGCCGAGAACACGCTGATGGTCTACCAGGGCTACCAGGGGGTCTCGAACCGCAGCTATGTCGACCCGGACTTCATCGCCGAGATCGAGATCAACAAGGGCGCCGACGTCGCCTCCTTCGCCAATGGCGGCCAGGTCGCCATGCGGACCCTGCGCGCCGGGGACATCGTCAAGCCCGGCGAGACCGTCGGCTTCCGCCTCAACCTCGAGTTCAGCGGCAATACCTCGACGCCGGTGGCCGGCAACCGCTCGGGCTATGCCTATTCGAACCGGATCGGCCAGCCGGGCAGCGCCACGCCCAATGCCACCGGCATGAACCGGCCCGGCACCTTCGAGGCCACCGATACCGCCTGGTCCCTGCTGGGCGCCTACAAGGGCGAGGACAGCGACTTCCTGCTGGGTTTCTCGCACCGCGCGCGCGGCAACTACCACGCCGGCACCGAGGGGCCGGTCTCGAACCCGCTCAGCACGGGACCGCGTGACCTGTGCTACACCACGACCTGCATTCCCGGCGCCTACCCGGACTACGTCGCCAATACCGGCATCGCCAACTACCGCGCCGGGGAAGAGGTGCTGAACTCGCAGTCCGAAAGCCGCAGCCTGCTGGCCAAGGGCGGCTGGACCTTCGGCGAGGGGCAGCGGCTGGAGCTCGGCTACAACGGCTTCCGTGGGCGCAATGGCGACGTGATGGCCAGCCGCCAGTACGGCCCCGAGACCAGCGCCACGCAGCGCGAGCAGATGACCGAGACAGACCTGGACAGCCTGACCCTGGGCTACAGCTGGCAGCCGGCCGAGACCGGGCTGATCGACCTCGACGCGACCTTCTACCTGACCCGGCTTGAACAGCGCAACGCGCCGCGCGGCCTCGGGCGCGACCCCGAGACCTACGGCCTGCCCGCCGACTTCCTGCCGGGCAGCGAGACGGTGATGATGGGCGCCACGCTCGGCAATACCTCGCGGCTGGACACCGGCGCCGGGCCGCTGGCCCTGACCTACGGTGCCAGCTGGAAGATGGAAGACACCCGCCCTACCCCCGGCACCAAGGAGGTCGAGGGCTGGCTGGACCTGCGCGATGCGCGCCGCGACGAGATCGTCGCCTTCACCAAGGCGGAATGGGAGGCCACCGACTGGCTGACCGTGAACGGCGGGCTGCGCTACCAGCACTACTGGTCCGAGGACCGCAACACCGATCCCGAGACCGACCGCGGAGCGACCCATACCTACGGCGTCTCCCGCGACAGCGGTGGCTGGGGCGGCACCCTTGGACTGACCGCGCAGGTCAACCGCGACTGGCAGCTCTTCGCCACCTACTCCGACACGCTGCGCCAGCCCAACATCTATGAATCCGCCACCGCCTTCACCTTCAGCATCAACGAGGACGTGACACCCGAACGCTCGCGCAACTGGGAGCTGGGGGCAAACTTCCTGCGCGAGGGGCTGCTGGCCGCCGAGGATCAGGCGGGCTTCAAGCTGAGCTACTTCAACTGGACGGTCGACGACTACCTCGGCCGCGTGGTGACCGTGGATCCGGACGCGCAGTTCCCGCTGTGGATCGAGATCGACAACATCCACCAGGCCCGGTTCAACGGGCTCGAGCTGGCGGCCAGCTACCGCTGGGGCGGCTTCCAGGCGGATATCTCGGCCAACTACTATACCGAGGTCACCTTCTGCCGCACCGCCGACACCTGCGACTCCAGGTCGCTCTACGGTGACTATGCAACCAACCAGGTGCCGCCCGAATACAGCCTCAGCCTGTCGCTGACCCAGAGCTTCATGGACGAGCGCCTGACCCTCGGCGGCCGCGTCACCCATGTCGGCCCGCGTGCCATCGGCCATGGCGACGTGACCGCCACCGGGGCTTCGGCCTTCATCTCGCTGGTCGACTGGGAGCCCTACACGCTGGTCGATGCCTTCGCCGAGTACGAGATCAACGATACCGTGACCGCCCGGCTGCGCGTCGACAACCTGACCGACCGCTTCTACATCGACCCGCTTGGCCTGACCACGCAACCGGGGCCGGGCCGCACGCTCTATGCCGGGCTGACCGCCAACTTCTGAGGCCGGGGCGCTGCCCGCGACCTGACGTCCGGGGACTGGCGGGTTCACCCGCCGGTCCCTTGGCGTTTCAGCCCCCTTTGGCTGCGAATCACCGCGCCCCGGGCGCATCGCCCCCCGCCGTCGCCGCCCGATCAGGGCCCCCGCCCGGCGGAAATGAGGCGCAATTGCGGCGCTCTCGTGGCCCCTTCAAGATGCCCCTATCCCAAGGGATAGGGCCGCCCAACCGCCTGTCCCAATCCGCGCCGGAAGAGCTATCCCGCGTCCCCCAAAGCGCCCCGGATTACCCCCCCGCAGCCCTCCCCCCTCAGGGTTAACGACGGTATGGTTAACTCACACTTTCACAGAGGGAACAGCGACATGAGCAAGCACGAAATCGAACTCGCCAGCCAGCAGAAGAACCGCCGCTGGGTCCGCGCTCAGGCGCTCGAACTGCTCGCCGGTGCCGCCATCTTCCTCGCCGTCGTGCACTACCTGGCCTGATCCCCGGGTTCCCGCAGACCGCCGACCCCGACTTTCCGTCGATCGGGGTGAACGGCACCGGATCCGGCTCCGCAAGGCGGCACGGGTCAGGACCATCAGACGAGACCGCGAAGGTCGGCCCGCCACTTCCGGGGCTGACGCGCAGCGGCAGGCCAGGCGCCTGCCAGAGGACCGACAGCACCGCACCGCTGGAGGGTCCGCCGGAAGAGCCCCCCGAACTGACCCAGAGCCGCCCGGCCGTCACCGAGGAAATGCCGGCCTGGGTAGGCTCCATCACATCGAAGTGGGCCTGCATGCGGATGCGCGCGATCACCTCGGGCGGACGCAGGTTCCCCGGGCGGCGAATATCCCTCGGAATTGGCTGTCCTTGGCCGCTCCAACTCCGAAAAGCCGTTCAATTCCAGATCTCTGGGCGATATCCTCCTCAGGCAATCGAGGGAGAGAGAAAGCATGTGGACACCACTGGAAGAGCTGCAGGCGCGCGAAGCCATTCGTGACTGCCTCTACCGCTATGCGCGCGGGATCGACCGCGCCGACGAAGCAGCCCTGCGGTCAAGCTACTGGGAGGATGCCGAGGATTGCCACGGCGCGACCAGCGGCCCCGTCGAGGTCTTCTACGAACGGGTCCGCGAGGCCTGGGCGCGGGCACCGCGCAACATCCATCACGTCACCAACATCCTGATCTCCTTCCGCAGCGAGACCGAGGCCGAGGTCGAAAGCTATTTCCTGGCCCTGCAACGGGGCAGCGGCCCCGACGGCGTCACGCGGCAGGTCATGCTGAGCGGGCGCTACTGCGACCTGTTCCAGCTGCGGGGCACGGAATGGCGGGTGGCGCGGCGGACGGTGGTCTACGACTGGGTCGAGCCCCAGCCTCTGCCCGAAGGCAGCGAGGCCGAGAGGTTCGGGCCGCGCACCCCGATCGGCGGGGTCTTCCCGGATGATCCGGTCTACCGGATGGCCACACTGGGCCTGGACGACTGAATGCAGAAGGGGCGGGTGGCAAGCCACCCGCCCCATGACGCCCTGACGGGGAGGAGAATGTCAGGCGGCGTGAGAGGTCACGCCCATGGCGCCATCATAGTTCACCAGCGCCGCACCGCCGCGACCGGGAAGGATGTCGATCACCCGTCCGATCAGCACCGTGTGGCTGCCGGCGGGATGTTGCGCCTCGCTCCGGCAGACCAGCGTGTGATGGGCGCTGGTCAGCACCGGCGCGCCACTGTCGCTTTGCCGCCAGTCGGCACCGAAGCGCTTGGCACCGTGCAGACCGCGCTGACCGGCGAAGAGCATGGCTTCTTCCTGCTGACCGGCGCCGAGGATGTTGATGCTGTAGCTGCCAGCCCCGACCAGGCTGTCATGCGACCCGGCCGATCGGTTCAGGCAGACCAGCACCAGCGGCGGCTCGGCCGAAACCGAGGAGAAGGCCGAGACGGTCATGCCGGTGCGCTGCTCCCCCTCGCCGGTGGCCACGATGCAGACCCCCGAGGCGAAGCGGCGCATGGCCTGGCGGAAGGCATCGACCGAGACCGGCGCGGGCTCTTCCAGAACCTCGACATGGGCACGGATGCAGCCCGAAGGATCGACCCAGCCGTGGGCGCGGGCATACTCCTGCATGGCCGAGAACCCCTCGACCCAGGCCGGATCTCCCGCCTGCGCACTGAGGGCGCGCACGGCGTCGGGACGGACCCAGACATGGTCCCCCTCGGCATGGCCGATGGCGGCAGCGGCGGCGCGCAGATCCCCCTGAAGGCGGGGATCAAGCGCGACCGAGAAGCGGCGGAAGTCGCCGGCCCCTTCGAGGCGGGCCGGCACACCTGCTTTCAGGACGATCCGCATGGCTCACTCCGCCGCCGAAAGCTTGACCGAGGGACCGACCGCTTTCTGGATCGCCGGGATGATCTTGTCGCCCCAGAGTTCCATCTGCTTCAGCATGGTCTTCTGGTCGAAGTCGCCCAGCTGGGTCTGCAGCGCAATGTGATCGGGGCGCAGGATCTCGATTTCCTCGATCATCCGCTCGATTACGTAGTTGACGCTGCCGATCGGCAGGTTCTTCTGCATGTCCTCGAAGGACATGTCCGTCGGGTGCGGGATCTCCTTCATCAGGTAGCCGTCTTCGGTCTGCTGGGTGCGCTCCTTCAGGCTGAAAGACAGGCGGCGCTGGAACTGGGCGTTCTCGAGATAGCTGTCGATCTCGGCCTGGTTGTCGCTGGCATAGCCGCAGCGCAGGAAACCGATGCGGGTGTTCTTGCCATCGGTGCCGACGGCCTCCATGTCGGCGTCCAGCTTCTCGCGCAGACCCTTGATCGCGTCGAGGCCCCCCAGCAGGGCGGTGACGAAGAGGTTGTGCCCCTCGCGGAAGGCGCGCTGGCGGATCATCGGGTTGCCGGTGGTCACCCAGATCGGCGGCATCGGCTCTTGCACCGGGCGCACGGCGATCGAGCTGGGCAGGATATCGAGATACTGACCGTGGTACTCGAAGATCTTCTGCTTCAGCGCCATCGGGATGACGTCGAGGTATTCCTCGAACATCTTGCCGGCCTCGGCCAGCGAGGTGCCGAAGCGCTCGAATTCGAATTGCTGGTAGCCCGAGCCGATGCCCAGCTCCAGACGGCCGTCAGACAGCGAGTCGACAAGGCCGATCTCGGCCAGGAAGCGCGGCGCGTGATAGAGCGGCAGGATGCAGACCGCCGAGCCGAGGCGGATCGTGCTGGTCTTGCCGGCGCAATGGGCCACCATCATCAGCGGCGAGGGCGACAGAGAGTAGTTGTTGAAGTGGTGTTCCGCGTACCAGGCGTTCGAGAACCCGGCCTGTTCGGCCATCACCGTCTGCTCGACCGAATTGGCGATGACCGTGTGGGAGTCCTGATGATAGCCGCGCTGCTGCGCCAGGATGAATGCACCGAAATCCATGATGTGTCCTCCTCCAAAAACATCTGTCTTCAGCGTAGCTTCTTGCACAAAGGGGGATAATGTCCGAAATTCCAATGGCAGCTTTTCGGAAAGTGAAAAGGCGACCAGATGGACAAGCTACGCGCGATGGAGCTTTTCGTGGCCACCGCGGAACAGGGCAGCTTTTCGGCGGCGGGGCGGCACTACGGGCTGTCCCCGGCCAGCGTGACCCGCCGCATCGACGACCTCGAGGGCCAGCTTGGCGTCAGCCTGCTGCACCGCTCGACCCGCGCCGTGACCCTGACCGAGAACGGCGAGCGGTACCTGCAGGACGCCCGTGACATCCTCGACAGCGTGCGCGCGGCCGATACGGCGGCGGCGGACCGGCAGGAGCGTCCGCACGGGCTGCTGCGGGTTCATTCCCGCACCATGTTCGGCGTCTCGGTCCTGTCACGCCTGCAACCCGCCTTCAGCGATGCCTATCCCGACCTGGTGGTCGACCTGCACCTTTCCGAGACCCCGGCCCGGATGCGCGAGGATGGCTTCGACCTCGATTTCCGCATCGCTCCGCCGACCGAGGCCGGCCTCGTACGCCGGCGCCTGTTCCTGTCGCGGCGCATCCTCGTCGCCTCGCCCGACTACCTGTCCCGCCACGGCACGCCCCGCGCCCCCACGGATCTGGCCGGTCACGCCTGCCTCGGCTACTGGATCAGCAACGAGCCGGTCTACTGGCGCTTCCGCCTGCCCGACGGCGAGATCGAGCTGCCGATGACCTGCGCCTTCGTCAGCAACAACGGTCTGGTGCTTCTGAACATGGCGCTGGCCGGGCGTGGCATTGCCCTTCTGGACGACTACACCGTGGCCGATCACCTCGCCGCCGGGCGGCTCGTGCAGCTCTTGCCCGAGATCCGGGTGACCAATGCCACCTTCGACGAGGGGGTCTTCGTGACCTATCGCGAATCGAGCTACCTGCCCGGCAAGCTGCGCGTCTACATCGACTTCGTGGTGCGCAATTGGTCCGATGCGCTACGGAATGGCGATGGTTTCGGCCCGGTGGCTTGACCGACCGGTCAGCCGCGGTCAGTTTGGGGCCGGAAGGTAGGGAACAATCATGACTACAGAGGTTTCGGACCAGCTGGCCGGTCGGCCGGCGGACGAGGAAGAGACAAGCGAGCGCGTCCGCGGCCTGCTGGATGTCGGCGCCCGGCTCTTCGCCGAAAAGGGCTTCGAAGCCACGTCGATGCGCGACATCTCGCAGGCCGCGGGCGTGTCCAAGGCGCTGCTCTATCACCATTTCAAGAGCAAGGACGACATCTACGCCCGGATCGCCTTCATGGCGACGCAGCACCTGAACACCTTCGTCGAAGAGCGCATTCCGGCGGATGGCACAGCCGCGGACAAGGTGCGGGCCTACATGCGGGCCGCCGCGACCTTCTTCGCCGAGCACCGCACCGCCTGGATGGCCGCCAGCACCGCCTTCTGGTCCGACCCCGACCGGCACCGGATGGAGATTCGAGTCGCCCGGCGTCGCCAGTTCGAGGAACGCCTGCGCGACCTGATTCGCGAAGGTGTCGACAGCGGGGAATTCGAAGAGGTCGATCCCGCGATCACCGGCCGGCTGATCCTCTCGGGCATCAACTGGATGCACCGCTGGTGGAGCCCCGACGGCGACAAGACCGCCCAGCAGATCGCCGACGCCTACGCCGATATCGTGCTGAACGGCGTGATACGGCGCCCCCCCCGCTGAGCCGCATCCACCAGCCGGACCGCCAGACAAAAACCCCGAAGCCGAGGCTCCGGGGTTTTCCTTTGCGGGTCTTGCGCCGGTCCGGACCGGACCCAGGCGGCGCGGATCAGTTCAGGGTGATCCCGTTCTCGCTGATCACGCCACCCCAGAACTCCTGGTCCCAGTCGAGCTGCGCCTGCATCGCATCGGCGCCGCCCACCTGCGGGGTCAGGCCAACCTTGACCATGCGCTCTTGCAGGGCCGCGTCCGACATCGCCGTCTGCAGCGCGGCGCTGACGCGCGAAACCTCTTCCTCGGGGGTGCCCGCCGGCGCCAGCAGGCCGAACCAGAACGACGAAACCAGCTCGGGGTAGCCGAGTTCGGTCGTGGTCGGGATGTCGGGGAACAGCTCGTTCCGCTCGGGCGAGGAGATGGCGAGGATCTTCACGCTGCCCTCGTCCTGGTACTTGATCAGAGAGATCGGGGTCGAGAAGTTCAGATCATTCTGACCATTCAGCAGATCGGGGATCATCGAGGGGTTGTCCCGATAGGCCACGTCGACCATCGGCACGTCCAGCGCGCCCTGCAGCACCATGCCGAAGAGATGGGTGACGCTGCCCGGTCCCAGGGTCGCGTAGCGCAGCGGCTTGCCGCTTTCCATGGCGTGGGCCTTCAGCCCGTCCAGGTCGTCGACGCCCATCTCGGTCGGCACGGTGACGGTCAGCGGACCGCTCATCATGGTGCCGACGGGCACGAAGCTGTCCATGCTGAAGGGCAGGCCCTGACGCAGCATGACGTTCAGCGACAGCGGGCCGGTGGCGCCGACGAAATAGGTCAGCCCGTCCGGACGCGCCGAGGCGGCGTAGTTCGCCCCGATGATCCCGTTCGAGCCGGGCTTGTTCTCGACCACGACCGGCTGGTCCAGCTCGGCGGCCATCTTTTCGCCGATCTCGCGCACCAGGCCGTCGATCAGCCCGCCGCCGCCATAGGGCACGACCAGGGTCACCGGATCACCGGACTGCGCCAGCGACACCGTGGGCGCCGCCGCCAGGGCGACTGCAACACCTAGGGATTTAACGATATTTCTGCGATCTGCACGGAACATGTCTGTCCTCCTCCCGGGATCTTTCCGGGCCCTCCTGCCCGGCAACTTCCAGACGCTAAGCCCTGACCGTCCGGTCAGTCAATCCAAAATTTCAGAGAGAATCTTGTTGCGTGTTCATATTTCTGTTGCTACCCAAATTAGCGACTGACCGGTCGGTCAGGCGACACTTCAGAGGGAGGATGACGTGTTCGACAAGCAGAACGTACGTGTGGAAATGGACGGCATGGTGGCCCTGGTCACCCTGAACCGCCCCCCCGTTAACGCCCTTGATCGGCAGACCCGGCGCGAGATCATCGAGATCTTCGACGAGATCTCCCAGCGGGACGACGTGCGCTGCGCGGTGCTGACCGCGGCGGGCAAGACCTTCTGCGCCGGCGCCGACCTGAAGGACCGCCCCGATCCCGCCAATCCCGGCGATTTCCTCGAACACAACCGCATGACCCGCGAGACCGGCAACGCCATCAAGGAATGCTCCAAGCCCGTGGTCGCCGCCGTCAACGGCGCCGCGCTTGGCGCCGGCCTGGGGCTGATGGCCGCCTGCGACATCTTCTATGCCTCCGAGAACGCCGTCTTCGGCATGCCCGAGATCAACGTCGGCCTCGCCGGCGGCGCCTCGATGCTGCATTCGCTCTTCGGGCGCTCGACCACCCGGCGGATGTTCTTCACCGGCGCCCGCCTGACGGCCGCCGAGCTGAAGGCGCGGTCGATCATCGAGGAGGTGACCACCCCCGAGGCCCTGATCCCGACCGCGATGGAAGTCGCCCAGGAGATCGCCTCGAAGGCGCCCCTGGCGATCAACTACGCCAAGCAGGCCGCCAACATGGTCGAGAACATGCCGCAGCGCGACGCCTACCGGCTGGAGCAGAACTACACCATGGCGCTGTCGCGCACCGAGGACGCGAAGGAGGCCCGCATGGCCTTCCTGGAAAAGCGTGCCCCCGTGTTCAAGGGGCGCTGAGATGACCCGACCGACAGGCCTGACGGCGATCTTCCAGCCCGGCTCCATTGCGGTGATCGGCGCCTCATCGAACCCGACCAAGACCGGCGGGCGCCCCGTCCACATGCTGATCAAGCACGGCTATGCCGGTCAGATCTGGCCGGTGAACCCCAAGGCCGATGAAATCCAGGGCCTGCCCGCCTTTGCCGCGCTCGACGCGCTGCCCGGCGTGCCTGACCTGATCCTGGTCGCGGTGCCCGGCGCCAGCGCCGTCGCGGTGCTGGAACAGGCTGCCGCCATGGGTGTGCCCGCCGCCATCGTGCTCAGCGCCGGTTTCGCGGAAAGCGGGCCCGAGGGCCTCGCCCTGCAGCACCGGGTGACCGAGATCGCCGCCGCCTCGGGCATGCGCATCGTCGGGCCGAACTGCCTGGGCGCCATCGGTGTGCGCAACCGTGCCATCGGCACCTTCTCCATCGCGCTGGAACAGCAGATGCCGCGCTCGGGCGGGATCTCCATCGTCTCGCAGAGCGGCAACATCGGCAGCGCCGCGCTGCGTCTGCTGGGCGAAAGCGGCGCCGGGGTGGCGCGCTTCATCGCCACCGGAAACGAGGCCGACGTCCAGGCCGCAGATGCCATCGACTGGCTGGCCGGCGACGACGAGACGAAGGTGATTCTCTGCTGCCTGGAAACCTGCCGCGATGCCGGTCGTCTGACCGCCGCGCTGGATCGCGCCCGCGCCGCCGGCAAGCCGGTGATCGCGCTGAAGATCGGCGTGTCCGAGGCCGGACAGCAGGCCGCCCTGTCCCATACCGGCGGTCTGGCCGGCAGTGACCGGGTCTATGACGCCGTCTTCGCCCGTCATGGCGCCGTGCGGGTGCATTCTCTGGAAGAACTGGTCCAGGTCGGCGCCGCTGCCGAGGCCAAGGGCGCCCGGCGCATCGGCACCCGGCCCTCGGTCGCGGTGATCGCCGCCTCTGGGGGCTTCGGCGTGATGATGGCCGATGCCGCCGCCGCCAACGGGATCGCCGTGAACCCCCTGGGCGAGGCTGCCCGCGCCCGCATCAACAGGGCCCTGCCGCTTGCCTCTGCCGCCAATCCCATCGACGCCACCGCGCAGATGTCGGCCGATCCCGACATCCTCGGCGAACTGCTGGACGCGGTGATGGAGGACAAGGCGAACTCGACCCTCTGCCTGATGCTGGCCCTCAGCATGGAAATCCCGCGCCTGCGCTCGGTCTTCACCGCCGCGCTGGCCGAGGTCACCCGCCGCCATCCCGACCGCACGCTGGTTGCCTGCGTCTCGGGGCCCGCCGATGCGGTGCAGGAGCTTTCCGCGCTTGGCGTCGTCTGCTTCCCCACCATCGACGCCGCCATGGCCGGCATCGCCGCCCTGGGCCGTCTCGAGGCCATCGCCGGGCAGAGCCAGGCCGCCCTGCCGGTGATCGCCGCCGCCAAGCTCGCCCCCGGGGCCTGCCGCAACGAGGCCACCGCCCGCGCCACCCTGGCCGCCGCCGGCCTGCCCTTCGCGCAGGAAATCACCGCCACCACCGCCGAGGAGGCCGCCGCGGCGGCCACCACCCTTGGCGGCGCCATGGCGCTGAAGATCCTGTCGCCCGACATCCAGCACAAGTCCGACATCGGCGGCGTCGAGCTGGGCGTTTCGGGCCCCGAGGCCGCCCGCGCCGCCTTCGAGCGGATCATCGCCGCCGCCGCGCAACATGCCCCCGAGGCGGTGATCGACGGCGTGCTGATCTCTCCCATGACCTCGGGCGGGACGGAACTGATCCTCGGCACCACCACCGACCCGACCTTCGGTCCCGTCGTCATGGTCGGTCTTGGCGGCATCTTCGCCGAGATCTTCGAGGACACTGCCCTGCGCCTCGCGCCGGTCAGCCGGGTCGAGGCGGCGCAGATGCTGCGCGAGCTGCGTGCCTTCCCGCTGCTGAACGGCGCGCGGGGCCGGGCCCCCGCCGACCTCGAGGTACTGGAACAGGCCATCGTCGACCTCTCGGTCTTCGCAGCCCGCCATGCTGCCGATGTGGCCGAGATCGACATCAACCCGCTGCTGGCCCGTCCCCAGGGTCAGGGCGCCATCGCCCTGGATGCGCTGATCATCCCCTCCGTCACCCCCCGCCAGGAGGCCGCCGAATGACGACCGCCCCCCAAGACCCCGGCGCCTATGGCGCCATGGCCCGCAGCTGGCTGCAACAGAACCTGACCGGCAACCTGCGCACCGACCGGCTGCACCAGACCCCGGCCACCCTGGATGAGCTGAAGGCCTTCGAGGCTGCCATGTACCGCGCCGGCCTGGCCGGGATCACCTGGCCCAAGGCCTACGGGGGCCATGGGCTGACCCTGCGCGAACACCTCGATGCCAACCGCGAGATCGGCCTGGCGCCGGTGCCCAATGCGGTGAACTCCATCGGCAAGGAACTGGCCGGCCCGATCATCCAGGCCGTCGGTACCGAGGCGCAGAAGCTCGACTACCTGCCCAAGATCCTGAACATGGAGAACGTCTGGTGCCAGGGCTTCTCGGAACCCGGCGCGGGCTCTGACCTGGCGGCCCTGCGCACCCGCGCGGAACGCACCGGGGACGGCTGGGTGGTCAACGGCCAGAAGATCTGGACCTCGGGCGCGTCCAAGTCGCAACGTTGCCTGCTGCTGGCGCGTACCGGCGTGAAGGAAGACCGCCACAAGGGCCTCGTCCTCTTCGCCGTGCCGATGGACAGCCCCGGCCTCGAGGTGCGCGAGATCCGCTCCATCGACGGGCACAGCCACTTCTGCGAGGTCTTCTTCAACGACGTGGTGGTCGACGAAGCCAACATGCTGGGCGCCCCCGACGAAGGCTGGAGCGCGGCAACCCGCGTGCTGTCGATCGAGCGGGCCAGCAACCGCATGTACCGCTCGTGGCGCTTCGAGAGCGAGCTGGACCAGCTGGTCGCCGCCTGCCGCAGCGATGCGCGCGCCTTCGCGATCCTGCAGGGCCATGCCCGCGACCTGGCCGAGATCCGGGTCGAGATCGAGCTGCTGAAGGGCCATGTGGAAACCCTGGTCGAGGCCCTTCTGGCCGGCGAGCAGATCGGCCCCCGCGGCAGCCTCCCCAAGCTCTACTGGTCTGAATCGCATCAGAAATTCGCCCGCATCGCGGCCGAAATCGTGTCGCGTTTCCCCACCGATGCCGGCCAGCCCCTGCTGGATGTGAAGGCCCGGATGGAGGCGATCTACCTCGCGTCCCGCGCCGAGACGATCTATGCGGGGACCACCGAGATCCAGCTCGACATCATCGCCAAGCGCATCCTCAACCTGAAGAAGGCGGCCTGACCCATGTTCGACGATCTCGACCCCAAGGACTTCGAGGAAACCGCCCGCTCGGTGATGCAGGCCTGCGCCGAGGCGCCCGACGTGGCGGCCCGCGCCACCACCCTGGCCGAGGCCGGCCTGCTGGGTGTCACCGCCCCTGAGTCGGTCGGCGGCCTCGGCCTGCCGCCGCGCTTCGCCGTGCCGATCCTCGAGGCCGCCGGTGCCGGGCTGCTGGCCTTCCCGCTCATCGAAACCATGCTGCTGGCCCGCGCCCTCGCCGGGGATCACCCCGAACTGGCCTCTGCGCTGGTGGCCGGCGAGACCCTCGCCACGATCGCCTGGCTCGGCACCGAGGCCGAGGGCAAGGTCGCCGGCGCGCCGCTCGGCCTTGCCGCGGCGCAGGTGCTGGTCTTCCGCGCCGACGGCTCCGCGGTGCTGACCGCGACCGACGGGCTCGCCGCCCGCCTGTCGGATGCGCTGGACACCGACAGCGCCGCGACCGAGTTCACCCTTGGTGGCGCGCCCGAAGGCATCCGGCTTTCGGCGTCGCAGGTCGCCGCGCTGAACGACGAGGCGCAGATCCTGCGCGCCGCCTTCATCGCCGGCTCTGCCGCAAGCTGCCTGTCCCAGGCCGCGGACTTCGCCCAGGACCGGGTGCAGTTCGGGCGCAGCCTGTCCTCCTACCAGGCGCTCCGGCATCGGCTGTCGCGCGACCTGCTGGCGGTCGAGACCCTGCGCATGGGCCTGACCCGCGCCCTGGCCGATATCGGCGATGCGGCGCCGCTGGCCCGCCAGGCCGTCTGGCTGGGCGCCGCCCGCATGGGCCCCGGCGTTGCCGAAAGCGCCATCCAGGTCTTCGGCGGCATGGGCTTCACCTGGGAGGTGCCGCTGCACCGCCACCTGCGCCAGATGCGCGCCCTCGCCCAGCAGGGCCGGGCCGCCGACCAGCTGGCCCAGCTTGCCGGAGAGCTGATCTCCGGCACCACCAACCAATGGTACGAAGAGGTTCCCGATGTCGTCTGACAGCAAATCCGTTCTCATCACCGGCGCCGGTCACGGCATCGGCAAGGCGACGGCGCAGCTCATGGCCGCGCGCGGCTGGAGCGTCGGCGTCAACGACCTGAAGCCCGAGTTCGCCGAAGAGGCCGTGGCCGCGATCACCGCCGCCGGGGGCCATGCCTTCCCCGTGGTCCAGAACGTCTCGACCTACGAGGGGATCGAGGCGGCGATCAACACGGTGGTCGCCGAGACCGGGCGGCTGGACGGGCTGGTGAACAACGCCGCCTGGGTCCGCTACCAGGCGATCCCCGAGATCATGCCCGAGACCGTCGAGCGCATGCTGGCCGTCGGCTTCACCGGGGTGATCTGGGCGACCCAGCTGGCCGCCGCCGCCATGGACGAGACGCGTGGCGGAGCCATCGTCAACGTCGCCTCGGCCGCCGGCTTCCGCTCGGCGCCGCGTTCGATGGTCTACTCGGGCATCAAGGCGGGCGTGATGGGCATGACCCGTGCCTCGGCGGTGGAGCTTGGCCCGCGTGGCATCCGCGTCAACGCCGTGGCGCCCTCTGCCGTGCCGACCGAGGGCACCGCCAAGCACCGCTCGGCCGAGCGGGATGCCAAGCGGATCGCCGATACCCCGCTGGGACGCCTGGGCACGGTCGAGGATATCGCCCGCGCCATCGGCTACCTGCTGGGCGAGGAAAGCGACTTCATCACCGGCCAGGTCCTGTCCGCCGACGGCGGCATCGGCATCGCCATCACCTGAGGCTCGGCGGCATGGGAGGCAGCATGGAGGAGCAACGGCAGCAGGTCGCCCTGGTGACCGGCGGAGCCTCGGGCATCGGTCGGGCGATCTGCACCCGGCTGGCGGCCGATGGCTACCGCGTCGCGCTGGCGGATATCGACAGCGCGCGGGCCCATGCGGCCGCCGCCGAGCTGGGCGCCGGCCATGCCGCCTTCAGCATCGACCTGACCCAGGCCGCCCAGGCTCAGGCCCTTCCCGGCAAGGTCTGCAAGGCCCTGGGCGGGCTGGACCTGGTGGTGAACAACGCCGGGATGACCGACAGCTCCGGACGCGGCATCGCCTGCCTGCCCGAGGCGGACTTCGCCCGGCTGGTGCAGCTGAACCTGGTCGCCGTCGAAAAGATCTGCCAGGCCGCGCTTGGCCTGCTGGCGCCCGGGGGGCGGATCGTCAACCTGTCCTCGGGCGCCGCCTATCGCCCGCTGGCCCTGCGCGGCCCCTACAGCGCCACCAAGGCCGCCGTCACCGCGCTGACCGCCGCGCTGGACGCCGAGGCCGCGCCGCGCGGCCTGCGCGTCAGCGCCGTTGCGCCGGGCTACACCCTGACCCCGCTGGTCGAGGACCTGGCCGCCGCCGGTCGCGTCGACCTCGAGGCCGTGGCCGCCGGCATTCCGCTGGGCCGCATTGCCCAGCCCCGGGACATCGCTGCCGCCGTCGCCTTCCTCGGCTCTGCGGCGGGCGCCGCACTTGGCGGCCAGACCCTGGTGGTCGACGGCGGCGGGCAGCTCGGCACCGCGCCCGACATGACCTGGCCCGCAGGCCCGGTCGCCGCGCGCAGGGCGCCACCCTGCTGCTGGCAGACCAGCCGCTGCCAGGGATCGCTGCCGACCTGATCGC
>NZ_AFPM01000330.1 GCF_000220565.1 Oceanicola sp. S124
GTCGAGCAGGTCGTCGCCCGAGCCGCCGATCAGCGTGTCCTCGGCCTCTCCGCCATAGAGCGTGTCGTTGCCGCGCCCGCCCTCGAGAGAGTCGCTCGACGTTGCCGCCCTCGATCCAGTCATTGCCGGATCCGCCGTAGATGGTGTCGTTGGTATCGCCGCCATAGAGCGTGTCATTGCCCGCGCCGCCGTAGATCTTGTCGCTGCCGGTGCCGCCGTCGATCAGGTCGTCGCCGGACCCGCCATAGAGCGTGTCGTTGCCGTCACCGCCGTAGATGTCGTCATCCCCGCCGCGACCCTCGATCCGGTCTTGGCCCTGCTGGCCATAGATCGTGTCGTCGCAGCTGGTGCCCTGCAGGCTGTCGTTGTTGCTGGTCCCCGAGATCGTGTGACCCGAGCCCGACCCGCCGTGACTACCACTCATTTTCTACCTCCGAAGCGCGACTTGCTGGCACCGGTCATGAGCCCATGCCGGTCCGTGTCCTTGATGTGTTGAAAGTCCGGTTTCCGATTTTCATCGGCAGCGCCCGGCCTTTGCGCCCCCTGGAGCGGAGATAGCCAAAATTTTCGAAGAATAGCAATCGGGACGTTGGCATTTTCGCCAGCGCAGCCTGCAATGCAGGTACGAAAACAAAATTGGATGCGGAAGGGAGAACAATTAACCACGCGCCAGAAGTGCGAGGTGACCTTAAGGTCACGCTGGGCGCAAGGCAGCCATGCGCGAGAGGTCAAGCTGCACTGGCCGGACGCCCCGGTGATTCGGGGTATCGGTCGCACGCCCGCGCCGATTTTACTTTACGTTCAGCAAGTTGCCCGCCGGGATTGTACACGCCCGGGGAACACTACCCAGAGCATTCACCGCGCTGTCAGCCGCGCCCGGGGCGCTGCGGTGGTCTTGGTCCCCATCCACCACAGCGCCCACGGGCGGGCCGGGTGGCGTCCGGGCCTGGGCCCCGACGCCTGCCATGCCGTCCCCCGATGGCATGGCCCGGCTGCAAGTCCGCATGTCGAATCAATCGAGGGTCAGCAGCTCCGCCTCGTGGCGCTTCAGCGTCTTGCGGGCGGCGCCGTAGCCCTGCAGACCCTCCTGCCCCTTCAGCTCGGGGAAGAGTTCCCAGATCTCGTTGCGCTGCGCATTGCCCAGACCGTCCATCGTCTGATGCCCAGGCTGGAAGCTCTCCGACCAGGCACCGTCGGACAGCACCACCTCGTGCTGCTCGAACAGGAAGTGGATGTAGGTCGTCTGCTCGGCCGCCAGCCGCTCGACCCCCGAAAGCCCGGTCAGGTGCTTGGCCGAGACCAGCACCTCGCGGTCCTCGAAATAGAGGGCGGTCTTGTCGTTGTTGATCAGCATGCGGTGGTTCGGGCTGACCACCATGTCGCGCTCGGGCAGGCCATGGCCCAGGGCCCCGCGCCGGATCAGCACCGGCTGCAGGTGCCGCGCTTTCAGCAGCTCTCCGCCCTTCAGGTGACGGGTGCCGATCCAGCGGATCGGCTGCATGCCATTGTCGCGGGTGATCACCCGGTCGCCGGCCTGCAGCTCTTCCACCGGCACTTCGCCGCGCGGCGTCGCGATCAGCGTTCCCGGCGTGAAGCAGGGCACGATGTTCTCGATGTCGGTGAAGGTCGACGTGCCAAGCAGGTTGTTGTCGGCGTCGTAGTATTCGACCTTGCCGTCTTCCTGGTCGGGCGAGGTGTACTTGATCTCGATCCGCCCGCCTGCGGGCGCCGAGCCAGTCAGATCCAGCGTGTCGTAGTCGTCGCCCGAGCTGCCGCCGTCGATCACGTCGCCGATGCCGGCGCCGGTGATCACGTCGCGACCGCCGCCGCCATAGATCATGTCAACATCGTCGTCGCCGTCGTTCGCGATGGTGTCGTTGCCGGCACCGCCGGTAACCACATCCGCACCGGCGCCCGCGCTGATCTCGTCATCCCCCGACGCACCCTCGACCAGGTCGTCGCCGGATCCGGCATAGATCACATCCGCGCCGCGACCGCCGTAGATGCTGTCATCGTCGATGCCCGCATCCAGCGTGTCGTCGCCGGATTCGCCATAGAGCACGTCATCGTCGTCGCCGGTGATGATCGAGTCATCGCCGCGCCCGCCGCTGACGGTGTCCTTGTCGTTGCCGGGCAGCGGGTCGGTGGCATCGGGCTCGTTCGAATAGAGCATGCCGCTGGTCGAGGCCGAGGCGTCGATCACGTCGTCGCCCGAGTTGCCCTGGATGCTGTCCGAGCCGTGACCGCCGAAGATCACGTCGGCCCCCATCTCGCCGATGATCGTGTCATCGTCGATGCCGCCATAGATCAGGTCCTCGCCCGAACCGCCATGGATCAGGTCGGCGTCGTCGCCGGTGAGGATCGTATCGTTGCCGCTGCCGCCATAGACCGTATCCCGCTCGTCATAGGGGTTCGGGTCGGACGTGGCCGAGGGATCGAAGCTGTAGGGCAGGTTCGGATCGTCGCCCGAGTAGTCCGAGAACAGGTCCATGCCCGCGACGATGCTGTCGTCGCCCGACCCGCCCCAGATCTCGTCATTGCCAAGCGAGCCGAGGTTGGAGTCGGTCTGGGTGCCGTCGATGGTGTCATTGCCGGCGCCGCCATAGATCAGGTCGTCGTCGATGCCGCCATCGATACTGTCGTGGCCGGTGCCGCCGAAGATCGTGTCGGCATCGTCGCCGGTCGAGATCGTGTCATCGCCCGAGCCGCCATCGACCCAGTCGAGGTCATCGCGCTGGTCGTCGCCGGTCTCGTAGGGGATGCCGTCGAAGGTCTCGTGGTCCAGCGCCTGGCTGGCCGATCCGGTGCCGATGCTGTCGTTGCCCGCACCGCCGTAGACCTCGTCACTGCCCTCGCCGGCCGCCACCGTGTCATCGCCCGAGCGCGCGTGGATCACGTCATCATCGCCGCTGTCGCCGACGATGATCGCATCGTCATTGTCGACGAAATCGCCATCCGGATCGCCGTCGTAGGCGGTATCGATGGAATCGTCGCCGGTGGTGCCCATGACGATGCCGTCGCTCGTCGGGTTCGGCGGATTGGGATCGGTCAGGACGTTCTCGATGTTCTCGTAGGTCATCGTCCCGGTGACGTTGTTCTCGTCATCGTAGAAGGTGACCGTCCCGGCCTCGTCATCGCCCGACGCCTGTTCGACCGTGACCTTGAGGCCGCGCAGGTCCAGCGTGTCGTAGTCGTCGCCACTTTCGCCGCCATCGACATGGTCCCCGACAGAGGCGCCGATGAAGGTATCGCGATCGGCGCCACCATAGGACAGGTCCGCCCCGGCGCCGTCGGTGATCGTGTCGTCTCCGCCCTCGCCGAAGACCGTGTCGTCGCCCGAGCCGCCACTGATCTCGTCATTGCCGTCCGACGAGGTGGTCTGCGAGCCGTCCACGTAGTCCGGCGTCACGTCATAGGACATGTCCGTCATCAGGATGCCGGCGGTGCCGCTGGCGACCTGGGTGTGGACGATCTCGATCTTCGTCACCGGGCCGGGAATGGTCACCAGCGCCGAAGTCTGCCCCGCGTTGGTCGCATAGTCGCTGTACGGCACGCCAGACAGCAGCGTCTCGGTGCCCCCGGCACTGTCCTCATCCGTCGCGATGACCTTGCTGCCCGCATCCACATCGATCTCGACCAGGTTGCCGTCGGCATCATAGGCCCGGATGATCACCTTGGAGGAAAGGTCGATATCGTTGATGCGGAAGCTGACGTCATCGACTTCGGCAGAGAACTTGAAGGTATAGGTGGCCGACTCGCCCTTCTGGTCGAGGTAGGACAGCATCCCCGAGGTGCTGTCGACAGAACCGCCGTCCTCGGGACGCACACCGTCGATGTTCTGCACATCGTCGCGGTAGCTGGTCTGCGGCGATCCGTTGGTGTGCGAGGTCGAGAAGGTGACATTGACCTGACCCGTGTCCTGGATCTGGTTGTAGATCTTCTCGCCGTCGTTGATCGAGTTGCCGTAGTAGTCGCGCAGCTTGTCCCAGTCGAAATCCTCGCGCACGCCATCCGACGCAGCGCCGGTGTCGCCGTAGATCACGTCATTGCCGCTGCCGCCGTAGAGATCGTCGTTGCCCGTCCCGCCCGAGACCATGTCATCGCCCGAACCGGCCTCGACGGTATCGTGACCGCTGCCCGCGTAGACCTCGTCATCGCCGGCCCCTGACAGCACGGAGTCCGAGCCGCCCCCGGCCAGCACGATGTCGTCGTCGCCGGTCTCGCCATCCAGGATGGCATCGTCATTGTCGATGTGATCGCCGTCGGGATCGCCGTCGTAGGAGGCGTCGATGGTATCGTTGCCCGAGGTGCCCTCGACGTAGCCATCCGGGTTCGAGCCGCTGCCGCCGCCGTAGCAATCGTCGTCGTCATCATGACTGCCGTAGCCGCCATATCCGCCGTAGCCGCCCCCATAGGAGCCGTGCGAACCGCCCATCTCGTCACCCTCTCTCTACCCCCGGCCCTGTCCCGGCCGGTGCGCGCGCCCGTTCAACAGGTCGACGCGAGAATTTCAACAATATCCTGCGCTGAAGATGCGGTGACTCCGGGTGCCCAAACAGGTGTGTCCCATCGGCACCATCAAATCGGCGCCGATCCTGAACCCGGTCCGCATCGTGACGACACAAGACATTTTCGAGGGACCGCCCCCGGTCCCGAAAAAAGGTGCCCTCCCAGACGGGCACTACGGTGTTACCGTTTATACGCCCAGTCTCAAAGGGGAAAAGAGGCAAGAAAAAGGCGCACATCAGGCGAAATCGACAATTTTGCCGCCGCATTCCAGACACATTCACGGCCCGCTTTGCGTCCATTGTTGACATGGTTAAGCCACGCAGATGTAACTAACCCTATGCCATGAAATGGATAATCTTGCAGCCGCGGCATTGGTTCGCCACGGAGCTGCCACATTCGTTTCTGCGCAAGAAACAGTATACACCTGCCGCACCGGCCTCATTCCCTCCTTATTTTGACCACTTTTTGTGCCGCGCACCGGCCGTCTGTGCTCAGGTTGCATCAAATCCCATGCGTTTTTCCGCCCCGGGGAAGCGTGTTCCGCCCTTGATCGGGAGGAGTGCGAATCAAGGCCCCGACGAGCACGCCCGGCACCGTCCCGGGCGGCGCTGCTCCTGCGACCTCCCCGAAACGGAGCCGAATTACGGGGCCAAAGCCGGGCGGAGGCGCGCGCCCTCGGGGGCATCGAGCCCCCTCCGACGCGGGAGCCCTGCGGTCTCCCCGCCCCACTCCACGCTTTCCTCTGGACGCGACCGACGCCGCTGGTTAAACCAAAGTTCCGAAAACGACGTTTCGGGCCCAAGTGGCGGAATGGTAGACGCAGGGGATTCAAAATCCCCCGCCGCAAGGCGTGTCGGTTCGAGTCCGACCTTGGGTACCAATGACTTGGCTGGACCTTCAGGGTCCGCTCGAACACCTGGTCACGGTGTCGGCCACAGGCCCCCCTTTATTTCTGATCCGCTTCACAGTCCCAGGCACCATGCCGAAGCGTTGGCCACGATTTTTCCGGAGGGCGGCCTCGCGTGCGCCTTGCCAAGTGCCAGCGAGCAAAGTTCCGCCAGTCGCCCATGAGGCAACAAGAACTTCCTTCGCCAAACCTTTTTGCCTGTGTGACAGTTCTCCCGTCAGGACGTCCCTGACTTGGAAAAGAAAAATGGCAGAGTTTCTGGGCATCGACGCGGCGGTCCTCGCGATCGTGCTTCTCGTCCTTCTCTTCATCGCATTCACCATCGAGAAATACCCCCCCGACGTCACCGCAGCCGGCGGGGCGGCCCTTTTCATCGTGCTGGGGCTGGTGAATGGCGATCAGGTGATGAACGTCTTCTCAAGCTCGGCGCCCATCACGATTGCGGCGATGTTCGTGGTCTCGGGGGCCCTGGTGCGCACCGGCGTGCTGGACGCGCTGGCAAACGTGCTGGTCGATCGCGCCAAGTCGCACCCGGTGGTGGCCATCGTGGTCTTTGTCGGCGCGACGATCCTGGCCTCGGCCTTCATGAACAACACCCCGGTCGTGCTGGTTCTGATCCCGGTGGTGATCCGGCTAGCGGACAGCCTTCAGCTGGCCCCGACACGGCTGTTGATCCCCTTGTCCTATGCCGCGATCCTGGGCGGCACCTGCACGCTGATCGGGACCTCGACGAACATCCTCGTGGATGGGGTCGCCCGCGAGTCCGGACTGGCCCCCTTCTCGATCTTCGAGATCGCCCCCGTCGGGATCGGCGTGGCGCTGGTCGGTGGGATCTCGATGATGATCCTGGGCCGGTACCTGCTGCCGGATCGTGCGCCGAAGGAAACCGGCGAGGCGCCCGAGACGATCTATCTCTCGGAGGTGACGCTGCAGCAGGACTATCCACACCTCGGGAAAACCCTGGCCCAGATCGCGGACTTCCAGCGCGCGGGCGTCCGCGTCACCGGTGTCCGACAGGGCGCCAGGATCGTGCGGGGCGATGTCGACAATCTTGTCGTGGGCAAGGGCGATGCGGTGATCGTCCAGACCGGGACCTCGGAGTTGCTGACCCTGGCCGAACAGACTGGCCTGCGTGTGGGCCTGCGCCGGTCGATCGAGCTGGACCCGGACGCACAGGTCCGCGTGGCCGAGGTGGTCGTCACGCCGACACGTCGCAGCACCGGCGTCCGCATCGCCGATCTGGCCCTCGGCCGGCGCGCCGGCATCCGGGTGCTGGGGGCCTTCCGTCCGGGCCACATCGCGGGGGCGGACCTGTCCAGCGTGCGCCTGCGCCCGGCGGACAAGCTGCTGCTGGAGGGCACCTCCGAAGGCTTCGAGGAGCTGGCCAAGTCAGGCGATGTCGTTTCGGTCAACGCCCCGAGCGGGCGCGCCTACCGTCGCCGGCAGGCCCCGATCGCGGTGCTGACATTGATGGCAATCGTGGGCCTGGCTGCCTTCGACGTGATGCCCATCGGCCTGTTGGCCCTTGTCGGCGTGGCCGCGATGCTGCTCCTGCGCTGCATCGACAACGACGAGGCCTGGAGTTCGATCGACGCCTCGATCCTGATCCTGATCTTCGCCATGCTGATCGTCGGGGCGGGGCTGGAACAGACCGGAGCGGTCGAGCTGATCGTGGGCGCTCTGGCGCCATGGCTGCAGGGGCTTCCGCCTTTCGTGACGCTGGTCGCGATCTACACCGTCGGGTCCATCCTGACCGAGACGGTGACCAACAACGCCGTCGCCGTGATCTTCACTCCGATCGTCATCTCGCTGGCCGCACAGCTTGGTGTCGACCCAAAGGCCTTCGTGGTCGCGGTTATGTTCTCGGCCAGCGCGAGCTTCGCCACGCCGATCGGATACCAGACAAACACGCTGGTCTACGGAGCCGGGAACTATCGCTTTGCCGACTTTCTGCGGATCGGGATCCCGATGAACATCATTGTGGGCCTGGCCGCAGTCCTGCTGATCCCGGTGTTCTTTCCGATGTGAGGGGGGATCGCCAACATGGATTGACCCGATCCAGCGCAAACCGGCCCTTCGTTCCGGACGCTGCAATCGGCCGGTCCCGGCCCTTCCGCGACATTGGTTCAAGGCACAGCTTCCGCCCAAGCTACGACGCGGAGGGCCTGGAGCGCCATGTTTCCCGGGCGAGCATGTGCTGGCGCCCTGGAAAGTCTTCGGCTCAACGTCTGGCAGTTGAGGTCACCGGCAGTTTGCTGGACGCCTTCATCTCCTTCAGTGACAGGTTGGAGCGGATGCTCGTCACGCCTGGCAGCCGGCGCAGCGTGCTGTCGACAAAGGTGCTGTAGTCGTCGAGGTCGCGCGCCACCACGATCAGCAGAAAGTCATCCGCCCCGGTGGTGTTGTGGCAGGCGAGGATGTTTGGCGTGGTCTCGACGATGCGCTGAAATTCGGCAGTCGCGGCCTGGTCATGCTCGGAACAGCGCAGTTGGACGAAGGACATGACGCCGAGGCCCAGCTTGCGACGGTTCAGATTGGCCTGGTAGCCTTCAATGAAGCCGCTCTCTTCAAGCCGTTTCAGTCGGCGCCAACACGGCGTCTCGCTCATCCCGAGGCGATCAGCGAGCCTGGCGTTGGTCATGCGACCGTCCTCCTGCAACAGGGTCAGAAGCTGGGCATTGACGGCATCGATCTCTGGCATGGGGCAGCTTCCCTCTTGAAATGGATCCGTTTTGGCGGAACCTGCCCTGAATATCCGCAATGCAGGGAAGATTGGCAAAGGTATTTCACGACAGCGGGGCTAAGATGCCGCCCATCCGCCCAGAGCCGAAAGACCCTGCCATGAAAGCCGTCCTCTTCGAGAAGTTTCAGGAAGTCCCCAAGCTGACCACTGTCGCCGACCCCACGCCCGACCTGAATGGCGTGGTGCTGAAGGTCGCGGCTACAGGTGTCTGCCGCAGCGACTGGCATGGCTGGATGGGCCACGACAGCGACATCGACCTGCCGCATGTGCCCGGCCACGAGCTGGCGGGCGTGGTCGAGACCGTGGGCCGCGACGTCAGGAACTGGAAGCCCGGCGACAAGGTTACCGTGCCCTTCATCTGCGGTTGCGGCAGCTGTTCGGAATGCCATTCCGGCAACCAGCAGGTCTGTCTGCATCAGGAACAACCGGGCTTCACCCACTGGGGATCCTTCGCGGAATACGTACCGATCCATCAGGCCGACCTGAACCTCGTGGCGCTGCCCGAGGGGATGGACTTCGCCACCGCCGCCAGCCTCGGATGCCGCTTCGCCACGTCGTTCCGGGCGGTCATCGACCAGGGCAAGGTCAGCGCGGGCCAATGGGTCGCGGTGCATGGCTGTGGCGGCGTCGGCCTGTCTGCGGTCATGATCGCCGCGGCTGCGGGCGCGAACGTGATCGGCGTCGATCTGGACCCGGCCAAACTGGCCATGGCGCAGGAGCTTGGCGCGGTGGCGGTGATCGACGGGCGCGAGGCGGACGTCCCAGCCGCCATCCACGAGCTCAGCAAGGGCGGCGCACATGTCTCGCTTGATGCGCTGGGACATCCCGTGACCATGACCAACTCGATCCTCTGCCTGCGGCCTCGAGGGAAGCACGTGCAGGTCGGGCTGATGCTGGGTGAGCACGCCGCCCCCGCGATCCCGATGCCCAAGATCGTCGGGCAAGAGATCGAGCTGCTCGGTTCCCACGGGATGCAGGCGCACCGCTATGGTGCGATGCTGGACATGGTGGCATCCGGGCGGATTGACCCGTCGCGGCTGGTGGGTCAGCAGATCAGCCTCTCTGACGCCCCCAAGGCCCTGATGGAGATGGACAAGTTCCAATCCGTCGGCGTCACCGTCATCACACGGTTCTGACATGCGACACATCGCTTTCATCGG
>NZ_AFPM01000329.1 GCF_000220565.1 Oceanicola sp. S124
GAACAGCACCTTCAGCGACTTGTTGCGGTTTTCCAGGTTGCGCGACTGGCGGCGCACCACCGGGATCATCACCAGCCAGGAACCGACGGCGATCGCCAGGCCGATGATCACCGCCATGCCGAGGTCGATCGAGATCAGCTTCTTCAGCCCCTTCACCGCCAGGTAGGTCGAGAAGGCCCCGGCCATGATCCCGACCAGCACCGGCACCCAGACGCGGGCGGCGGCGATCTTGTCCTCCTGGTAGATGATGCGGGCCTTGATGAACCACAGGAAGCCCGCCGCGACGACCCCGCCGAGCAGCGGAGAGATCACCCAGCTGGCCGCAATCGCCCCCATCTGGCCCCAGGCCACGGCGCCGAGGCCGGCAGCGGCGATGCCCGCGCCCATGACGCCTCCGACGACCGAATGGGTGGTCGAGACAGGTGCGCCCACCCAGGTCGCCAGGTTGACCCAGAGGGCCGAGGCCAGCAACGCCGCCATCATCGCGGCAATGAAGTTCGACGAGGTGCCCATGCTTTCCGGCGCGATGATGCCCTTGGCGATGGTGGAAACCACGTCTCCGCCCGCCAGCAGGGCACCGGCGCTTTCGAAGATCGCGGCGATGACGATGGCCGCGGCCATGGACATCGCATTGGCCCCGACGGCGGGGCCCATGTTGTTGGCCACGTCGTTGGCGCCGATGTTCAGCGCCATGTAGGCGCCGAAGGCCGCCGCGATGACGACGATGAAGCTGTTGTCGGCCTGGCCGAAGATCAGCGCCGCCACGAGGGCCGCGAAGACGATGAACAGGAAGGCCACGCCCATGCCGAGCGCCGAGCGCCCCGCCTGGCTGGTCGCCTGCTCCAGCGACGAAAGCCGCCCCAGGTCGCGGTCGAGCGTTTCCAGGTGGCTCGGGTCGAGATTGCTGTTTTCGGACATAGGGCCCTCCAGTTCCATGCGCGGGGGGTAGAGAAATATGAAACGGCGGGCAAGGTTTTGCGACAGTTTGATGACAGATTGCCCGCGCAACGTTGCGCCCGCAGCGATTCACCGGCCGTTAACTACGGCGGGCGCATGCTCGCGCCATGAAAGATCCCCGCGCCTTCCACGAAGCCCCCTTGCCGCTCTTCCCTTCGGATGAAGCGCCCGGGGCGCCGCTGCCCTCGGGGCGGCTGCCCTCATATATCGCCGATCACCGCAGGCGCCTGCGGGATCGTTTCATGCAGGGCGGCGCCGCTGCCCTGCCGGACTACGAGATGCTGGAACTGGTCCTGTTCCGGGCCAATGCCCGGCAGGACATGAAGCCCCTGGCCCGGCGGCTGATGGAGACGTTCGGCGACTTCAACTCGGTCGTGACCGCGCCGCCGGAACGACTGCTCGAGGTCGATCAGGTCGGCCCCGCGGTGATCTGCGAGCTGAAGCTGATCGAGGCGGCGGCACAGCGGCTGGCCCGGGCCCGGGTGATGCGGCGGCAGGTGGTCAGCTCATGGGATGCGCTGATCGACTATTGCCACACCGCCATGGCACACCGCGAGACAGAGCAGTTCCGCGTGCTCTACCTGGATCGCAAGAACGTGCTGATTGCCGATGAAGAGCAGGGGAAGGGCACCGTGGATCACGTGCCGGTCTACCCGCGCGAGGTGGTGAAACGGGCGCTCAGCCTGAATGCCAGCGCCCTGATCCTTGTCCACAATCACCCCTCGGGCGATCCGACGCCCAGCCAGGCCGATATCGACATGACCGCGCAGATCGAGGCCGCAGCCCAGACCCTGGGCCTGGTGCTGCATGACCACATCATCGTCGGCCGCTCGCGCGAGCTGAGCTTCCGGTCCGAGGGGTATCTCTGACCCCGAAGACCGCGCGCGCCCCGAAAGGGACCGCCCACCAGATCAGACCGGCAGGCCAGATCAGCAAGAACGCTTCAGAGCGTCGCCTCGAGGGCCGCGATCCCGGCTTCAGCCACCCCGCGGTCCTGGGCAGGCGTCCCGGAACTGACGCCGATCCCGCCGACACAATCGCCGCCGACCAAGACCGGCAGGCCCCCGCCCACCACCATCAGGCGCCCGCCGATGGCAGAGCCGATGCCGAACGCCGGCGCGCCGGGCTGCGAGGCGGTGCCGTAGTCATGAGTCGCCTTCCTGGCAGCCGAGGCGGTGAAGCTCTTGTCGATGGCGAGGGTGATCGATGTCACCTTGCCGCCCTCCATCCGCTCGAAGGCCAACAGGTTGCCGCCTTCGTCGGTGATGGCGATGCACATGGGCACGCCGATGTCCCCGGCCCTGGCCTTGGCGCCCTCCAGCAGCACGCGGGCATCGGCCAGGTCAAGTCGCGTCACCTGGATCATTGCGTCTTCTCTTTGGCCTCGCGCCGGCGGGCATGCAGCACCGGTTCCGTATAGCCCGAGGGCTGGGTGGTGCCGGTGAAGATCAGGTCCCGCGCGGCGGCAAAGGCCACGCCGTCGAAGCCGGGCGCCATCGGGGTGTAGTCAGGATCCCCCGCGTTCTGGGCATCCACCTTCACCGCCATGCGCTTCAGCGCCTCCTCCACCTGCGCTTCGGTCACCAGGCCATGCAGCAGCCAGTTGGCCAGGTACTGCGACGAGATCCGCAGCGTGGCGCGGTCCTCCATCAGCCCGATATCGTTGATGTCCGGCACCTTGGAACAGCCGACGCCCTGGTCGATCCAGCGCACCACGTAGCCGAGGATCCCCTGGCAGTTGTTGTCCAGATCGCGGCGGACCTCTTCCTCGGTCAGGTTGCGACCCGACAGCAGGGGCGGGGTCAGCAGGGCGTCCAGCGACGCGCGTTCACGCGATTTCAGCTCGTCTTGGCGGGCGAAGACATTGACCTGATGATAATGCGTCGCGTGCAGCGTGGCCGCCGTAGGCGAAGGCACCCAGGCCGTGTTGGCGCCAGCCATCGGGTGGCCGGTCTTGGCCTCCAGCATCTCGGCCATGCGGTCGGGCTTGGCCCACATGCCCTTGCCGATCTGCGCACGGCCCTGCAGGCCGCAGGCCAGGCCCGCATCCACGTTGCCGTTCTCATAGGCCTGCAGCCAGGCGGCCCCGGCCATTTCGCCCTTGGGAATGAACGGCCCGGCCTGCATCGAGGTGTGGATCTCGTCGCCCGTGCGATCGAGGAAGCCGGTGTTGATGAAGACCAGCCGGTCCTTCACCGCGCGGATGCATTCGCGCAGGTTCACCGAGGTGCGGCGTTCTTCGTCCATCACCCCCAGCTTCACCGTGTTCTTGGGCAGGCCCAGGATGATCTCGACCTCGGCGTAGAGCTTTTCGGCAAAGGCCACCTCGGCGGGGCCGTGCATCTTCGGCTTCACCACGTAGACCGAGCCCTTGCGCGAATTGCGCGGGCCGCTCGTCTTCTTCAGGTCGTGCATGGCGCAGGCCACGGTGACCATGGCGTCCAGCATCCCCTCGGGTGTCTCTTCACCGTCAAAGAGCACCGCATCTGTGGTCATCAGGTGACCGACATTACGCACCAGCAGCAGGGCGCGCCCCTGCAGCGAGATCGGTTCGCCCGCGGGGGAGAGCAGCGCCATGTCCGAGGCAAGACGGCGGGTCATCACCTTGCCGCCCTTCTCGAAGCTCTCTTCCAGGTCGCCCTTCATCAGCCCCAGCCAGTTGGCATAGACGGCGGTCTTGTCGGCGGCATCCACGGCAGCGACGCTGTCCTCGCAATCCTGGATCGCGGTCAGGGCGCTTTCCAGCAGCACGTCCTTCAGGCCGGCGGCGCTGTCACGCCCGACCGGGTGGGCGGGGTCGATCAGCAGGCCGATGTGCAGCCCGTTGTGGCGCAGCATGTAGGTGGCCGTGGCGCCTTCCTCGCGGTAGCCGACGAAGGCCGAGGGATCCTTGAAGCCATGCACGCCCGAGGGCGAGACGGCGACCAGCTCTTCTCCGCCCCGACGGTACTCGGTGACCTCGGCGTGGGAAATCGTCTTCAGCGGCACCGCAAGATCGAGGAACTCGGCCGCCCAGGTGACGGCCTGCGCGCCGCGCTTGGGGTCATAGCCCTTGCCCTCGGGCGCGCCGGGCAGCGCATCGGTGCCGTAAAGCGCATCATAGAGCGATCCCCAGCGGGCATTGGCGGCATTCAGCGCGAAACGGGCGTTCATCACCGGTACGACAAGCTGCGGCCCGGCGGTCACGGCGATCTCGTCGTCGACGTTCTTCGTGCCGATGGTGAAGTCCGGCCCCTCGGGCACCAGGTAGCCGATCTCTTCGAGGAAGGCGCGGTAGGCGGCCCCATCCCAGGGCTGGCCCCTGCGCGCGACAAGCCAGTCGTCGATCTGCGCCTGCAGCCGGTCACGCTTTTCCAGCAGGGCCAGGTTCTGCGGTACCAGCTTGCGCAGCAGGCGGTCATAGCCGCTCCAGAAGCCCTCGGGCTTGACGCCGGTGCCGGGCAGCACCTGCTCTTCCACCAGCGCGGCAAGCTCTTCGGCCACCGAGAGGCCGGCGCGGGTCACGTAACGGGTCATGAGGGGACTCCTGTGGGCAAGGGATCGGCGCGGCCCGGGCGGACACGCGACACTTTCCCGGCAAGATATCCGCTTTGCCGCGACAGGCGATGGAAAAACTTTACCTTTCCACGATGTGGAAGAAGGTCCCTCGAAAATGGAAATCCTAGCGCAGCCAGACCTCGACCCGGCGGTTCACCTGGCGGCCCCATTCGCTGTCGTCGCAGGCCATGGGCATGGCCTCTCCGAAGGCGTCGGTGCCCAGGTCAAGGCGCGCCAGGTCCAGCGTCTCGGCGGCGGCGAGGACCGCGCGGCGCACCGTCTCGGCCCGCTCGGCCGAGATCCTGCGGTTCGCCTCGGCGCCGCCGTCACTGTCCGAGAAACCGACCAGCAGCAGGCGGCGCCCGTCGTACTGGCCGCTTTCCAGCGCCTCTGCCAGCATCCGCACGTTGGACATCGACTGCGCATCCAGCCGGGTCGAGCCGGCACGGAAGCGGAACGACAGCGTCAGCCGCTTCATGCCCGACAGCGTGCCGACCATGCGCTGCAACTCGGGCAGGGGGGTTTCCTCGCCCGCCTGGGCGATGGCATTGGCAAAGCGGTCGCCCTGGTCGTCGATGGCGACCTCTTCGGGCAGCTGGTCGACGAAACCGGCGCGGCGGATGACATATTGCGCCTGGGGATCGCGGGTATAGGCCAGGAACTCCCGTGCCAGCTTGGGCAGCCGCACGGCGGGCTGGTAGAGGAAGACCGGCGCGGTCATCGGGTAGTCTTCGGTCTTGGCGTTGCGGCGGGTGGCCTGAAGCGTGAAGCCGCAGTCCCCCGACAGCGCCAGACCGGCGGCCGAGCCGACCTCGGAGGCAGAGGACAGGCCGATGGCGAAGGGGTCCGACAGCACGGCCTGCAACAGACCTTCGTCGCTGTCATGCTGCACCGCCCCCTCGGCGATCTGCGCCCCGACCGGGTTCAGAAGCCGGTCCTGCACCACCTGTCCCAGCCCCGAGTCGAGCCGCCGCAGGTGCGGCACGATGGGCGCATCGGGTCCGCCAAGCTGCTGCCAGTTGTCGATCTGCCCGGCAAAGACCTGCGCCAGCTCGGGCATGGTGATGCGCTGCACCGGGTTGCCCGGCGCCACGATGGGCACCAGCGCATCCAGCGCCAGCACCCGGGCGCGGCCCTTCTGGGTCAGGTCGCCAAGCCCGGCCTCGCGCGCCGCCGCCAGTTCCCCCGGACGGACCTCGCGCAGGGCCATGACCAGATCGGCGCCCGCGTCGATCAGCTCGGCAAAGCCACGGTCGGTGGTATGGCTGTGGATGGTGAACTCTCCGGCGACACGCCCGGTGCCAGGCTCGCTGAGCACGTAGAGAACCTCTCCCGCCGCCAGCTCCTCGCGCTGGACGCCCAGGCCGACGCGCAGGGCGAAGCCCTCGACCAGCGCCGGCATCAGGATCTCGCCCACGGTCTCGGCGCCGGAGATGGTGATGCGGGCAACGAAATCGGTCAGGTCGGGGCAGCCGGGCCCCGAGCAGAGCACGCCCGAGCCGTCCAGCGTCAGCACGCCGAATTCGGTTTGCAGGCGATAGAATTCCCCGTCGAAGCCCAGCAGGTTGCCGGACAGCTCGACCGCGCCGTCAGGCGAGGCCAGCGTGACATCCTGCGCAACCGTATGGGTCGCGGCGGAGAAAAGGAAAAGTGCGGCGCAAAGGGCCGCACGGATGGATCGCATGGGGCCCCCGGTAGTGCGGAACCTATTTGGCGGCGATCTTCAGGTCCCCGAGAAGGTTTTTCAACAGCAGATAATCCCCCGCCGCGTCGCAGGCGGGCATCGTGACATTCAGGTCATGGAAGCTGCCGAAGGCGGCCTCGGCGACATGGATCACCTGTCCGGTGACATCGCGACCGCAATTGCCCTCGGTCACCTGAACCTCGACCGAAAGGTCGATCTCGCCGGGCGTCTTCGCGATGCCCATGGGGAAGGAGTAGACCTGCGCCATGCGCGCCTGCGGCA
This sequence comes from Oceanicola sp. S124, assembly GCF_000220565.1. Taxonomy (GTDB): domain Bacteria; phylum Pseudomonadota; class Alphaproteobacteria; order Rhodobacterales; family Rhodobacteraceae; genus Pseudooceanicola. Next base: position 6,461 of record NZ_AFPM01000329.1, read on the forward strand.
GAGCGCCATTGCCCAGCAGGGTCAGGAAACCGCCTTCGCCGGTGGCCGCGACCGTGACATCGCGCGGCGCGCCGGCCCAGACATGGCCGGGCTCGTCATAGGCCGCGCCATATTCCAGCGCATGCAGCTCCAGCCCCGTGTCGCCCTGCCATTGCAGCACCGAGCGGTCATAGAAGGCCAGCGAAGAGACCTCGGTATCGGCGCTGGCCCCTTCACCATCCTGGAAGACGGCGACGAAGATGGCGAATTCCGCCAGCGCGGGGACCAGGACACCCAGCTTGCCCTCGGCGTCGGTCAGCTCGGAAAAGACCATGCCCTCGTGATGGATCGCCACCCGTTCCCCGGCATAGCAGGGGGCGTCGAGGCTCAGTTCGACCATGGCGGCGGCGGCGGGTTCGGCGGTCAGCGTCGCCTCGCAACCGGCGGCGGCCCCGGCATCGGCGGCAGGCTCGGCACCAGAGGCATCTTCGGCAGGCAGCGGCCCGGCACTGGCCTGGGCCAGCAGCAGCTGTGCCTGCCCGGCAAATTCGGGCGAGGCAGGATCGCTGGCAGGCGGCACGACGGGGGAGGAGGTCAGCTCGATCCCGCTGAGGGGGAGGGCGACGGGATCGGCGACGGCGGACACCTCGGTACCCAGAGCGGAGGCCTCGGCCACCACCGGCTGTGCGACGGAGGCAGCGGCGGGGCCAGAAACCGGGGCAGCAACCGGCGATTGTCCATGCTGCTGCATGACGAAGCCCGCGGAGCCGGCCATGACCATGCCGGCACCCGAATAGGCGATGATCTTCATCAAGGCGGCCTTGGCGATCGGCATTCAGAATCCTCCTGCGCTTGCCGCAACTTCAGAGAGGATTCTGTCACAGGTGTGGCAAGCAGGGGGAGTCAATCTGGCGCGAGGCGCCTTTTTGTCTCCCCCTTGAGAACAACCGTGGCGATCAGGCCAGCGCGCCGTGGCAGTGCTTGAACTTCTTGCCGGACCCGCAGGGGCAGAGCGCATTGCGCGAGGGGTTGCCCCAGGTGGCGGGGTCAGCCTCGTCGAAGCCGGGCACATACCCTTCGCCTTCGGGGTTCACACCCTCAGGGGCCTCGCCGGACGCCTGGGCCTCGGCCTGGCGCACGGCGGCATCGACCCGGGCCTGCTGCGCGGCCATCTGGGCCTGCAGCGCGGCGATCTGGGCCTGGCGCTCTTCCTCGGTCATCGGGCGGACCCGGGCGAGGGTCTGGGTGACCTCTTCACGCAGCGAATCCAGCAGCGATTCGAACAGGGCGAAGGCCTCGTTCTTGTACTCGTTCAGCGGATCGCGCTGCGCATAGCCCCGGAAGCCGACGACCGAGCGCAGGTGCTCCATCCGCAGCAGGTGCTCGCGCCACTTGCCGTCGATGGTCTGCAGCAGAATCTGCTTTTCGATCATCCGCATGTTCTCGGGGCCGAAGTCGGCGGCCTTCTTCGCCATGACCGCATCGCTGGCCTGTTCCAGGCGCTCGATGATCTGCTCGTCGTCCACGCCTTCCTCGGCGGCCCAGTCCTCGACCGGCACATCCAGGCCCAGCTTCTCGCGGCAGGCGTCGCGCAGGCCCTCGGTGTCCCACTGGTCGGCATAGGTCTTGGGCGGCATGTACTGGGTGACCAGGTCCTCGATCACCTCGTAGCGCATGTCCTGCACGATCTCGGAGAGATCCTTCGCCTCCATGATCTCGCGGCGCTGGCCGAAGATCAGCATCCGCTGGTCGTTCATCACGTCGTCGAACTTCAGCACGTTCTTGCGCATGTCGAAGTTGCGGCCCTCGACCTTGGCCTGGGCACGTTCCAGCGACTTGTTCACCCAGGGGTGGATGATCGCCTCGCCTTCCTTCATGCCGAGACCAGACAGCACCTTGTCCAGCCGCTCGGACCCGAAGATGCGCATCAGGTCGTCTTCCAGCGACAGGAAGAAGCTGGACCGGCCCGGGTCGCCCTGGCGGCCCGAACGGCCGCGCAGCTGGTTGTCGATCCGGCGGCTTTCGTGACGCTCGGTGGCGAGGACATAGAGGCCGCCGGCCTCCTTCACCTCGGCTTCGGCACCGGCGTGCTCGGCCTCGATCTTCTCGCGGATGGCGTCGGGGTCGGCGTCAGGCTGGGCTTCCAGCGCCTCCATCACCTTCATCTCGACGTTGCCGCCCAGCTTGATGTCGGTGCCGCGCCCGGCCATGTTCGTCGCGATGGTCACCGCGCCCAGCTTGCCGGCCTCGGCGACGATCTGCGCTTCCTGCTCGTGGTGGCGGGCGTTCAGCACGTTGTGCGGCAGTTCGGCCTGGGTCAGCAGCTGGCTGAGAAGTTCGGACTTCTCGATCGAGGTGGTGCCCACGAGAACCGGCTGGCCCTTCTCATGCGCCAGCTTGATCTCTTCGATGATGGCCTGGTACTTTTCGCCCTGGGTGCGATAGATCCGGTCGTCTTCGTCGACACGGGCAATGGGACGATTGGTCGGCACTTCGACCACGCCCAGCCCGTAGATTTCCTGGAATTCCTCGGCCTCGGTCATCGCGGTGCCGGTCATGCCCGCCAGCGTGCCATAGAGGCGGAAGTAGTTCTGGAAGGTCACCTGGGCGAGGGTGGTGTTCTCGGGCTGGATCTCGACGCCTTCCTTGGCCTCGATGGCCTGGTGCAGGCCCTCGGACAGGCGGCGCCCGGCCATCATCCGGCCGGTGAATTCGTCGATCAGCACCACGTTGCCGTCGCGCACGATGTAATGCTGGTCACGGATGAACAGCTTGTGGGCGCGCAGGGCCTGGTTGACGTGGTGCACGATCGAGGTCGACTCGGGGTCGTAGAGCGTCGCGCCCTCTTCCAGCAGACCGTTGTCATGCAGCAGCTGCTCGAGCTTCTCGTTGCCTTCCTCGGTGAAGGTGACGCTGCGCTGCTTCTCGTCGGTGGTGAAATCCTCATCGCTCAGCGAGGGGATCAGCCCGTCGACGGCGGTGTAAAGCGTGCTGCGGTCCTCGGCGGGGCCCGAGATGATCAGCGGGGTGCGCGCCTCGTCGATCAGGATGCTGTCCACCTCGTCGACGATCGCGAAGTTGTGGCCGCGCTGGTACATGTCCTTGAGTTCGGACTTCATGTTGTCGCGCAGGTAGTCGAAGCCCAGCTCGTTGTTGGTGGCGTAGGTGATGTCGCAGAGGTAGGCCTGCCGCTTCGCCTCGTCGCCCTGGCCGGGATGGACCACGCCGGTGGTGAGCCCGAGGAAACCGTAAACCTTCGACATCCACTCGGCGTCACGTTTCGCCAGGTAGTCGTTCACGGTCACCACGTGCACGCCCTTGCCCGACAGGGCGTTCAGGTAGGCAGGGAAGGTGGCCACGAGGGTCTTGCCCTCGCCGGTCTTCATCTCGGAGATGTTACCCTGGTGCAGGAAGATCCCGCCCATGAGCTGCACGTCGAAAGCCCGCAGGCCAATGGCGCGGCGGGCTCCTTCGCGGCAGGTGGCGAAAGCTTCGGGCAGCAGGTCGTCCAGCGTCTCGCCGCCCTCCAGCCGCGTGCGGAACTCGACCGTCTTGGCGCGCAGGTCCTCGTCCGAGAGCGCCTGTAGGTCTGCCTCCAGCGCGTTGATCTTGTCGATCAGCGGGCGTGTCGCCTTGATCTTGCGGTCATTCGGCGTGCCGAAGACCTTCTTGGCGAATGTTCCGATACCCAGCATGATCTACTTTCCGCTTCCTGACGCCATCGTGTGGCAGGGTTGGTTGTGCGCCGCCGTCGCGGCCCTTACACAGAGCCGGAATGACCGCCGAACCCTTTGCCATAAGGCGATGTAGTAGGCGGGCAGTGCAGTGTCAACGCCACGCCCCTGCGTGGAAAACCGGAGGAAAATCCATGTTGCACCGTCTCACCCTTGCCGCCGCGCTGGCGCTGAGCGTCCCGGCCCACCTGCTGGCCCAGGATGCGCCCGCCGAAGCGCCCGCCGCTTCCGCAGAGGCAATCGCGGTCGAGGGCCCGGTCACGCTGGACACCGTCCTTGCCCGCGTCGGCGAAACCGAGATCACCATGGGCCATGTCATCGCCGCCCAGATCGAGGCGCCCGAGCCCTACAACCAGATGCCGCTGGCCCAGATCGCCGCACCGCTGCTGCAGCAACTGGTCCAGCAGGAAGAGCTGCGCCAGCAGTTCGAGGGCGAGATGGCCAAGGCCACCGGCCTGCTGATGGACAACACCGAACGCAAGCTGATCGCCACCGACGCGATGCTGCAGCACCTCAACGAGGTGATCTCGGACGAGCGTATCCAGGCCGAGTACGACGCCATGTATCCCGCCGATGCCGAAGGCCCGACCGAGTACAACGCCTCGCATATCCTGGTCGAGACCGAGGAAGAGGCGAAGGCGCTGATCGAGCAGCTGGAAGGCGGCGAGGACTTCGCCAAGCTGGCCCGCGACAAATCGACCGGCCCCTCGGGCCCCAATGGCGGCCAGCTGGGCTGGTTCACTCCCGACAAGATGGTCGCGCCCTTCAGCGCCGCCCTGGTCGAAATGGAAGCCGGCGACATCTCGGCCCCCGTGCAGACCCAGTTCGGCTGGCACGTGATCAAGCTGAACGAAACCCGCGAGCGCAAGCCGGCGCTGGAAGAGGTCCGCGAGCAGATCGTGGCCGAGCTTCAGCAGTCCGAGAGCACTGCCTATCTTGACGAACTCGCTGCAAATTCGGATGCAAGCATGGCCGACATGGGGTCCATCGACCTCAGCCAACAGTCGGTGATGCCGCTGTATCAGGAACTTCAGGAGTAATCCCCCGTGGGCAAGTATCCGACCTCTCCGCTGGCGCCCGCCGCCTTTCCCGCGCTGCCCGTCATCGACGGGGTGCGCTTCGCGACCGTAGAGGCCGGCGTCCGTTACGAGGGACGCCGCGACGTGATGCTTGCCCTGCTGGACGCGGGCAGCGTGATGGCGGGCGTGTTCACACGGTCCGCCACGCGGTCTGCCCCCGTGCTGGATTGCCAGGAAAAGATCGGACTGGATGGCAGCGGCCCCGCTGCCATCGTGGTCAACTCGGGCAACGCCAATGCCTTCACCGGCAAGAACGGCGTGACCGCGACCAAGGCCGTGACCTCTGCCGCCGCCGAGGTGCTGGGGCTGGACGAAAGCCGCGTCTTCACCTCCTCGACCGGCGTCATCGGGGAACCGCTGCCGCATGAGCGCGTCACCGCAAAGCTGGGCGATCTGAAAGAGGCGCTGGACGCCGGCAAGATCGAGGAAGCCGCCCAGGCGATCATGACCACCGACACCTTCCCGAAGGGCGCCACCGCCGAGGTGATGATCGACGGCAAGCCGGTGAAGATCGCCGGGATCGCCAAGGGCTCGGGCATGATCGCCCCCGACATGGCGACCATGCTGGTCTATATCTTCACCGACGCGCTGGTCGAACGTTCGGTCCTGCAGGACATGCTCAGCACCCTGACCGACGTCACCTTCAACTGCATCACCGTCGACAGCGACACCTCGACCTCGGACACGCTTCTGATGGGCGCCACCGGCACCTCGGGCGCCCGGGTCACCGCCGAAAGCACCGCCTTCATCGACGCCCTGCGCGGCGTGATGCTGGACCTGTCCCACCAGGTGGTGAAGGACGGCGAGGGCGCGACGAAATTCGTCGAGATCCACGTTTCCGGCGCCGCATCGGATGCCGATGCCAGGACCCACGCCATGGCCATCGCCAATTCGCCGCTGATCAAGACCGCCATCGCCGGCGAGGATCCCAACTGGGGCCGCGTCGTCATGGCCATCGGCAAGTCCGGCGCCGCCGCCGACCGTGACCTGCTGTCGATCCGCTTCGGTGACGTGCTGGTGGCCGAGAACGGCTGGGTTAGCCCCGACTACCGCGAAGAGCAGGGCGCCGCGATCATGAAGCAGCAGGAGATCGCCATCTCGGTCGACCTCGGCCTGGGCGGCGGCACCGCCACCGTCTGGACCTGCGACCTGACCCACGGCTACATCTCGATCAACGCGGACTACCGCTCGTGAGCAAGAAGATCGTCCTGGTCTCGGCCGTCGCGCTGATCGATGTCGACGGGCGCGTGCTGCTGGCACAGCGCCCTGAAGGCAAATCCATGGCCGGCCTCTGGGAATTTCCCGGGGGCAAGGTCGAGGCGGGCGAAACCCCGGAAGCGGCGCTGATCCGCGAGCTGAAGGAAGAGCTGGGCATCGACACCTGGGCCTCGTGCCTGGCGCCGCTGACATTCGCCAGCCACGAGTACGAGAAGTTCCACCTGCTGATGCCGCTCTTTGCCTGCCGCAAGTGGGAAGGGGTGCCGCAACCGCGCGAGGGCCAGACCCTTGCCTGGGCGCGCGGCACCGAATTGCGCAACTACGAGATGCCCCCGGCGGACATTCCGCTGATCCCGATCCTGCGCGACTGGCTGTAGCGAATCACCCACGGGCCCGCCCGGAGGGGAAGGCATTTCAGCCTGCTCTCCCAAGGGTTGAGCTTGCCCAATTCTTGGACAAGTCATCCAGTTTTGCGGCCTCGTAGAGCCCCCGAAACCGTCGTGACGTAAAGTCATTTCGCTGCGCCGCCGCAGATTTTCTGCGCCGCGGCGTCGAAATGTGCCGTTTTTGTGGCAAAAACTTAACTTTTGAATAACTTTTGACTGCTCTGTTAACGGGTGGTGGGGTATAAGTAGATCAGAGATTAACTTCTGGAATGGGAAGGGGACTACCATGTTGAAAACCATCACCCTCGGTACCTGTGTTTCCGTGCAGGGCACCTTCGTGCGCGCTCTTCCGAACGGGAAGGTTGAAGTGCGTGTCGGCCAGCAGCTGTTCACCGGCTCGCCGGTGTCTCAGACCGCCGCAGCCTGAACCGCACCAGGGACAAGACAGAATAGCAAGGAGCGGCCTCAGGGCCGCTCTTCTGCTTTCCGGCCCTCTCTCAATCCCTGCGACGCCCGTGTCACCTGGGCGCCAGAAGCGGCAGAACGAACAAAAAAGGCCGGTCCTGGGGACCGGCCTTTAGCTGTTTGGGGGAGGGGGGTCAGAGCTTGCGCTCGACCTCCTCGCGCTCGAAGATCTCGATGACGTCGCCGGGGCGCACATCGTCGTAGTTCTCGAAGGCCATGCCGCATTCCTGGCCCGACTGCACTTCGCTGACTTCGTCCTTGAAGCGCTTCAGGGTCTTCAGCGTGCCTTCGTGGATCACCACGTTGTCGCGCAGCAGGCGGACACCGGCAGAGCGGCGTGCCACACCTTCGGTGACCAGGCAGCCTGCGACCTTGCCCACGTTGGAGACCCTGAAGACCTCCTTGATGTTGGCATAGCCGATGAAGTTCTCGCGTATCTCGTTGCTGAGCAGGCCCGAGGCCGCCGCCTTCACGTCATCCACCAGGTCGTAGATCACGCTGTAGTAACGCAGTTCCACGCCCTTCTGGTTGGCGCTGTTGCGCGCCGGCGCATTGGCACGGACGTTGAAGCCGATCACCGGGCAGCCCGAGGCTTCGGCCAGGCCCACGTCGGTTTCGGTGATGGCACCGACGCCGTAGTGGATGACCCGCACGCGGACCTCGTCGTTGCCGACCTTCTCCAGCGCCTGCACGATGGCTTCGGCAGAGCCCTGCACGTCGGCCTTCACGATGACCGGCAGCTCAGAGACGTTCTCGTCGGCCTTGGCCTTCGCCATCAGCTGTTCCAGCGTGGTGCCGGCACCGACCAGGCCACGCTTCTCTTTCGAGACATTGTGGCGGTACTCGGCGATCTCGCGGGCCTGGGCTTCGGTCGCGACGACGTTCAGGACGTCACCGGCTTCCGGCGTGCCGTTCAGGCCGAGAACTTCGACAGGTACCGACGGACCGGCTTCCTTGACGCGTTCGCCCTTGTCGTTCACCAGCGCACGGACCTTGCCGTACTGCTCGCCGACGACGAAGATGTCGCCCTGGCGCAGCGTACCGGTCTGGACAAGCACGGTGGCAACGGGGCCACGGCCCACGTCCAGCTGGGCCTCGATCACGGCGCCCTGGGCGGCACGATCGGGGTTGGCCTTCAGTTCCAGGATCTCGGACTGCAACGCGATGGCTTCCAGCAGCTCGTCCAGGCCCTTGCCGGTCAGGGCAGAGACCTCGACGTCCTGCACTTCGCCGGACATCTTCTCGACGATCACTTCGTGCTGCAGCAGCTCGGCGCGGACCTTGTCCGGGTCGGCGGCAGGCTTGTCGCACTTGTTGATCGCCACGATCATCGGAACACCGGCGGCCTTGGCGTGGTTGATGGCCTCGATGGTCTGCGGCATGACCGAGTCATCCGCCGCGACCACCAGCACCACGATATCCGTCACCTGGGCACCGCGGGAGCGCATCGAGGTGAAGGCCGCGTGGCCGGGGGTGTCGAGGAACGACAGCACGGCCCCGCTTTCGGTGGTGACCTGGTAGGCGCCGATGTGCTGGGTGATGCCACCGGCTTCGCCGGCAACCACCTTGGCGTCGCGGATCGCGTCCAGCAGAGAGGTCTTGCCGTGGTCGACGTGGCCCATGATCGTGATGACCGGCGGGCGGCCTTTCAGATCCTCGGGCTTGTCCTCTTCCGCCTTAATGACGTCTTCGACGTCGGCATCCGAGACACGCTGCACCTTGTGGCCGAATTCCTCGATGATCAGCTCGGCGGTATCGGCGTCGATGGTCTGGTTCTGGGTGACCATCATGCCGTTCTGCATGAGGGCCTTGACCACGTCGGCGACACGTTCGGCCATGCGGTTGGCCAGCTCGGAAACCACGATGGTCTCGGGCAGCTGCACGTCGCGCACGACCTTCTCGCGGTTGACCGCGCCGCCCATGGCCTTCTGGCGGGCGCGCTCCTGCTTCCGCTTCATCGCGGCGAGGGATTTCTGACGGCCGCCTTCGCCACCGGACAGAGCCTGGTTCAGCGTCAGCTTGCCGGAGCGGCGACCATCGTCGCGGCCCTTGTTCCGGCCGCCGCGATCGTCACGATCGGTCGTGTTGGCGCGCTCGTCGCGCACCGGCATGGCGGGCTTGGCACGGGTCTTGGCAGCGCGGGCGCTGTCATCACCGGGTTCGGCAGGGGCCTGGGCCGCGGCAACGGCAGCACGCTTGGCGGCCTCGGCCTCTTCGCGGCGCTTGCGCTCTTCCTCGTCGGCCTTGGCCTTGGCTTTCTCCTCGGCCTCGCGCTGCTCACGCTCTTTCTGCTCCGCTTCGTCACGGCGGCGCTGGCGCTCTTCCTCGCGTTCCTTTTCCTCGCGGGCGCGGCGTTCGGTATCTTCCGCCTCACGCGCCTTCGCGGCGGCGACAGCCTTCAGGCGGCGCTCCATTTCGGCATCGGTGATGCCCTTGGGCCGCTTGTTGGGGTCGCCGAGGGCAGGGTTGCCGCCGGATTTGCCAGAGCCGGCCTTGGGGACGACAACGCGTTTGCGCTTCGTCACCACTTCGACGTTCTTGGTGCGGCCATGGCTGAAGCTCTGCTTCACGTTCCCCGAGCGGGGACCTCCACCACGAACACCCAGAGTCTTTTTACCGTCGTTGTCGCTCATATTGGCCAATCTTCCTTTCAGGCGGGACCCTCCCGCCTCATGCGTCAGGCACGCAGACCTCGCAGTCTCGCGGCCTCCTCTACAACACGTTTGCTCAAACCGCCAGTTCCTAAGGCGGCGTGTATGACAGTTTCCCGACCGAAGGCCAAGCCCAGCTCATCCGCGGTAAGCCAGCCGATGAAATTGCCCCGGTGGGGGGTCGAGAGCTTGGACTTGCCGCGCTCGGACCCGTCGCTGGCCTGGATGAGGGCAGTTGCCTCTTCCTTGGCCAGCATATCTTTCACTTTCTCATATCCGGCGACCGCATCGCCGGACTTGCGCGCCAGCGCCAGAAGCTCGCAGACCCGCTTGGCCTGAAGGCGTTCGACCAGATCGGCCAGACCTTCGGGCACCGTGACCTGCGTCTTCGCGGACCGCGAAAACAGCTTCTTCTTCGCCGCCGTCTCGATCGCCTCGCGGGTGGCGCTGACCCAGATGCCCCGGCCCGGCAGCTTTTCCGCCAGATCCGGCACCACTTGGGCGTCAGGCCCCACAACAAAGCGGATCAGGCCCCCCTTCGGGGCGACCTCACCCGTGACGATGCACTTGCGCTCGGGCCCATCGGCCCGATCCTTTTCTTTTCCGCCGCGGCTCATCCGATCAACTCCGGTCGGGGCTCAAGCCCCGGCCTCGTCGCCGTCTTCGCCCTCGACCTCTTCCAGCTCTTCCGCGTCGGGCTCCAGCTCGGAGGGATCGACCCAGCCCAGCAGGACACGGGCGGTCATGACCAGCTGCTGTGCCTCTTCAAGCGAGACCTCGAATTTCTCGAGAAGGCCCTCGTCCTTGACGCGCTCGCCGTCGACGGTGGTCCAGCCGCCAGCCAGTTCCCAGTCGGCGCAGGTGGCGAAATCTTCCAGCGTCTTCACGCCGTCTTCCGCCAGAGCTTCTACCATCTGGGGTGTCAGGCCGTCGAATTCAATGAGGCTGTCTTCGGCACCCATCTCGCGGGCCCGCTTCAGGGCCGCTTCGGCCTGGGCTTCCAGGTATTCGCGGGCACGGGTCTGCAGTTCCTGCGCGGTATCCTCGTCGACGCCGTCGATCACCAGCAGTTCGTCCTGCTCGACATAGGCGACCTCTTCGAGGTTGGTGAAGCCTTCCGAGACCAGAAGCTGAGCGAAGAATTCGTCCAGGTCCAGGGTTTCCATGAACAGTTTGGTGCGGGCTTCGAACTCTTTCTGACGGCGCGCGGATTCTTCCTCTTCCGTCATGATGTCGATGTCCAGGCCGGTCAGCTGGCTGGCCAGGCGCACGTTCTGACCGCGGCGGCCGATGGCGAGGCTCAGCTGCTCTTCGGGCACCACGACCTCGATACGCTCGGCTTCCTCGTCCAGAACCACTTTCGACACTTCGGCCGGCTGCAGTGCGTTCACGAGGAAGGTCGGCATGTCTTCCGACCACGGGATGATGTCGATCTTCTCGCCCTGCAGCTCGTTCACCACGGCCTGCACGCGGCTGCCGCGCATACCGACGCAGGCGCCGACGGGGTCGATGGAGCCATCGTAGGAGATGACGGCGATCTTGGCGCGCGAGCCAGGGTCACGGGCCACGGCCTTGATCTCGATGATGCCGTCATAGATCTCGGGCACTTCCATCTTGAACAGCTCGGCCATGAACTGCGGATCGGTGCGCGAGAGGAAGATCTGCGGGCCACGGGTCTCGCGGCGCACATCCTTGATGTAGCAGCGGATCCGGTCGTTCGGGCGATAGGCTTCGCGGCCGATCTTCTCGTTGCGGCGCAGGATGGCTTCGCCACGGCCCACGTCGACGATGACGTTGCCGTATTCCTCGCGCTTGACGACACCGTTGATGATGGTGCCGGCGCGGTCCTTGAATTCGTCGTACTGGCGATCACGCTCGGCTTCGCGGACCTTCTGCAGGATGACCTGCTTGGCCGACTGCGCCGCGATCCGGCCCATCTCGACCGGGGGCACTTCTTCCACGAAGGTGTCGCCGACCTGCGGATCGGCCATGTACTGCTTGGCCTGCTGGACGGTCATCTCGGCCTGGTAGTTCTCCAGATCCTCGTCCTCGACCACGGTGCGGACGCGGGTGAAGGTAGCACGGCCGGTCTTTCGGTCGATGCTGACGCGGATGTCCATCTCGGCGCCGTAACGGCTCTTGGCGGCGCGGGCGAGGGACTCTTCCATCGCTTCGACAACCAGACCGGGGTCGATCATCTTCTCCCGGGCGACGGCCTCGGCAGTTTGCAGCAGTTCAAGCTGGTTGGCAGAAGTGATTGCCATGGTCAGTCCTCCTGGGAACCTTCGTCTTCGGTCTCGATATCGTCGAAGTCGGCTTCATCGATCTGGCCGGCATCCTTGCGGGCCTTCAGCATTTCCTTGATCAGATCGTCGGTCAGCACCAGCTTGGCATCGGCCAGCCAGTCAAAGTTCAGACCCACGGTGACCTCTTCGCCCTGATCCTCGATGTTGATCAGCACGTCCTGCTCCTCGACACCGGCCAGCACGCCCTTGAAGCGCTTGCGCCCCCCGACCAGCTCTGCGGTCTCGATCCGGGCCTCGTAGCCCTCGTAGGCGTCGAAGTCCTTCAGCCGGGTCAGCGGCCGGTCGATGCCGGGAGAGCTGACTTCAAGGTTGTAGGCCTCGGTCACGGGGTCCTCGACATCCAGCACCGCGGAAACGGCGTTGGAGATCTTGGCACATTCGTCGACTTCAATCCCGCCATCCGGCCGCTCGGCCATGATCTGCAGGGTCTTGGTATTGCCGCCCATCAGGCGGATGCGCACCAGCTCGAAACCGAGGTCCTCGATGACGGGACCCACGATCTCGGCCAGGCGGCGGTCGATGGCGGTCTTGGCGATAAGGTCGGTCATATCCGGTCCGGGCACAAAAAAACGGGCACGCGGCCCGTCGAATTCCCGGTGGAGCTTCGTTCCCAGAGGGTTCGACGCGCCGCTGTTGAGGGGGATATACGCCCGGTTTCAGCGAATCGCAAGGGGCATGCGCCAAACCCCCTGCGTGAAAGCGCCACGCCCCCGTCAGCCCCCATATCATCACCAGGCTGAAAGTACTCCGGGGGGAGCCCGCAGGGCGGGGGGCAGAGCCCCCTCAGGCCTTCGCCCGCCGGCCCATCACCTGCACAAGCCGTGCGGTGATCCCCGGCTCGGACAGCGCATGGCCGGCATGGGGGATCATGTGCAGCTCCGAATGCGGCCAGGCACGGTGCAGTTCCCAGGCCTTGGCGGGTGGACAGATCATGTCGAAACGCCCCTGCACGATATCCCCGGGGATATGGGCGATCCTGTCCATGTCACGCAGGATCTGACCTTCCTCGATCCAGCCAAGGTGGGTGAAATAATGGTTCTCCAGCCGCGCGAAGGCACGGGCATACTGCCCAGGAGGCTCGCCGCCCATGCCGTTGCTGGCCACCGAAGCCAGCCCGTTTTCCCAGACCGACCAGGCGCGGGCGAATCTCACCTCTTCCACCTGGTTGCCGGTGAACAGCCGCCGCGCATAGGCGGCGATGAAATCATCGTGCTCCGCCTCGGGGATGGGATCGGTGAACCGCGCCCAGGCCTCGGGCCAGAACTTGCCCGCGCCGCCGCCGTAGAACCAGTCCAGCTCTGCCTGCGTCATCAGGAAGACGCCGCGCAGGGCCAGGTGACGGACACGATCAGGATGGGTCTGCGCATAGAGCAGCGACAGCGTCGCCCCCCAGGAGCCGCCGAAGACGCACCAGGTCTCGATCCCCAGCGTCTCGCGGATCTTCTCGATGTCGCGCACCAGGTGCCAGGTGGTGTTGTCCTCGACGCTGGCATAGGGCCGAGAGCGTCCGCAGCCGCGCTGATCAAACAGGATGATCCGATAATGGTCGGGGTCGAAATAGCGCCGCATCGCCGGGGAACAGCCGCCGCCGGGGCCACCGTGCAGCACCACCACGGCCTCTCCCTCGGGGTTGCCGGATTGCTCGACGTACAGCTCGTGCCCCTCGCCGACCGGCAACATGCGCTGGTCGAAAGGATCCAGTGGCGGATACAGCACCTGGCTTGCGCTCTTTTGCCCCGAGTTTCTATCCATTTCCGTCCCATATAAGAAGGGTCACGCCAGCATGACCGCAAGGAGTCCGGAATGCAAACCGACAGACAGACAGTGGATGACGCCGAGGTCGCCAAGTTTCAGGCCATGGCCGCCGAATGGTGGGACCCCACTGGCAAATTCAAACCGCTGCACATGATGAACCCGGTGCGGCTGGACTACATCACCTCGCAGATCGCGGCGGAATACGCCCGCGACCCGGGCAGCGACCGGCCCTTCGAGGGGCTGCGCATCCTCGATATCGGCTGCGGCGGCGGGCTTCTGTGCGAACCCATGGCGCGCCTCGGGGCCGAGGTCGTGGGCGCCGATGCCGCCGAGCGCAACATCCCCGTCGCCCGCGCCCATGCGGAACAGTCCGGGCTGGTGATCGACTATCGCCACACCACCGCCGAGGCGCTGGCGGAGGCCGGCGAACAGTTCGACGTGGTGCTGAACATGGAGGTGGTGGAACATGTCGCCGATCCGCTGGCTTACCTGTCGGCCTGCCATGACCTGCTGAAGCCCGGCGGCCTGCACCTGTGCTCGACGATCAACCGCAATGCCAAGAGCTTCGCCATGGCCATTGTCGGGGCCGAATGGGTCATGCGCTGGCTGCCCAAGGGCACCCACGACTGGCAGAAGTTCATCACCCCGGACGAACTGTACCAGCTGATCCGCGACGCCGGCATGACGCCTGTCGACCGCAAGGGCTATGTGTTCAACCCGGTCAGCTGGCAGTGGTCGATCTCGTCCCGCGACCTGTCCGTGAACTACGTCACCGCGGCGCTCAGGCCGAAATAGGGAACCCTCGCCGGGCGGGGGCGTTGAGGCGGCGATGACACAGCCACCCTGCCCGCCCGCAAGACCCGCCTCCGCCGATGTTCGCTGAGCTGCCTACCCTCGCGGTGCTGGGCCTCTTCGCGGCCTTCGCGCTGGTGATCGCCCATGTCGGTATCCGCATGGCCGATTATGCCGACCGCATCGCCGACCGCACCGGCCTTGGCGAGGCCATCGTCGGCGGCGTGGTGCTGGGCGCGGCAACCTCGCTTTCGGGCACCGTCGTCTCGGTTTCGGCGGCGCTGGAGGGGCGGGCCTCGCTGGCCTTCTCGAACTCGGTCGGCGGGATCGCGGCACAGACCGCTTTCCTGGCCCTGGCCGACATGGCCTTCCGCCGGGCCAACCTGGAACATGCCGCCGCCGAGCTGACCAATGTCTTCCAGGGCATCCTGCTGATCTTCCTGCTGATGCTGCCCCTCGCCGCGCTGGTCACCCCCGAGGTCACGCTGCTGGCGATCCACCCGGTGTCCGTGCTGATCCCCGTCGCCTATGTCGCCGGCCTCTTCATCAGCCGCGTGGTCCAGCAACAGCCGATGTGGCACCCCGAGTTGACCCGTCACACCCGCACCGACGCCCCCGAGGACGAGGATGCCGCCTCTGCCCGCAAGTCGAACGCCCGGCTCTACGGGGAATTCGCCGTGCTGATGGTGATCGTCGGGATCGCGGGCTACGGCATCGGGCAGACCGGCTCGGCGCTGACCGACCGGGTGGGGCTGTCGGCCTCGCTGGTCGGCTCGCTGATGACCGCCGTCGCCACCTCCCTGCCCGAGCTGGTCACCACCCTGGCCGCCGTCCGGCGCGGCGCGCTGCAGCTGGCGATCGGCGGGATTATCGGCGGCAATACCTTCGACACGCTCTTCCTGCCGCTCTCGGATGCGGCTTACCGCGACGGGTCGCTCTATCACGCGGTCGGGCAGCAGGATTACTTCTGGGTGGTCACCGCGGCCCTGATGAGCGCAGTACTGATCGGCGGTCTGGTCGTGCGCGAGCGCGGCGGACCGGGCAAGATCGGGATCGATTCGACCCTGCTGCTGCTGATCTACGGCGGCGCGGTGGCGCTGCAGATCGCCGCCTTCTGATGCACGTCTAGCGGTCTTCTTCCAGCTTGCCGCGCAGCTCGCGCAGCACCGGCAGGACCGAGCGCACCTTCTCTTCCGGGATCTCGTCCAGCATGCTGGCAAACAGCGGCGCAACCGCCGACAGCGCGGCATCCCGCGCCTGCCGCCCGGCGGGGCTGATCGCCACCATCTTGCGCCGCGCATCGTCCCAGTCGGGGCGGATATGCACGTAACCGGCCCATTCCAGCTTGCTCAGCGTGTTGGTCATCGCCCCGCGCGTCACGTGAAACGTCTGCGCCAGCTGCGCCGGGCTCTTTTCCGTCCCGACCCGCGCCAGGTGGTTCAGCACCGAGAAATGCGACAGCTCCATCCCCTTCGGCAGCACCCTGGACAGCCGGTTGCGGATCATCTGATCCGCCGCAAGGATCTCGGAGAACAGCGTGATCGCCAGGGAGTTTCGCGGAGAATTCATGTCTTACAGGGCGCTGTCGTCAAGCGTCACGGGGCGGTCATGGCCGAGGGCGGGCACGCGCTTGCGGGCGCTTTCCACGGCCTCCGGATCAAGCACGACATAGCCGATGCCCGGCTCGGTTCCCATGTCCAGCAGCACCTCACCCCAGGGCGCGACGACCATGCCGTGCCCATGGGTGCGGCGCTCCTTCTCGCCGGGCTTCGTGTGCAGCCCGCATTGCGCGGGCGCCAGAACGTAGCAGCCGGTCTCGATGGCGCGGGCGCGCAGCAGGGGTTCCCAGTGGGCGACGCCGGTGACCGGGCTGAAGGCAGCGGGCACGGTCAGGATCGTCGCGCCCGCCTTGGCCAGCATCCGGTGCAGATAGGCGAAACGCACGTCATAGCAGACGGTCATCCCCACCACGCCGAAGGGCGTGCGCGCCACCACGGCACGGTCGCCGGGTCGGTAGCCATCGGATTCGCGATAGGTCTCATGTTCGCTGACCTGCACGTCGAACATGTGGATCTTGTCATACCAGGCCGCAACCTCGCCCTCGGGAGAGATCAGGAAAGAGCGGTTGGCAAAGCGCCCGTCCGCATCCTCGGTCTTGATGCCAAGCGAGCCGATCAGCAGCCAGATCCCCAGATCCGCCGCCTGGGCGAGCAGGGCCTTCAGGGTCTCGTCCTCTGCCTCGCTGCGCAGCACCTCCTTCTGGCGCGCGCGCGAGTTGGAAAGGCAGTTCGAAACCTCGGGCATCAGCACGAAACCGGCGCCGTTGGCGGCGGCCTCGGTGACCATGGGCTGGATCATCGCCAGGTTGGCGACAGGGTCATCGCCCGAGGTGATCTGCAGAAGGGCGGCTTTGACGGCGCTGGCCACGGGTCACTCCATCGCCAGCAGGGCGTCAAGTTTCCCTGCATTCTCAAGTGCATAGAGGTCATCGCAGCCGCCGACGTGGACATCGCCCACGAAGATCTGCGGCACGGTGGACCCGCCGTCCGCGCGCTGGATCATCTCGGCGCGACGCGCGGGTTCGACGTTGATGTCGATCTCGGTGAAGGTGACGCCCTTGTCGCGCAGCAGCCGCTTGGCCGCATGGCAGAAGCCGCAGGTCGGGCGGGTGTAGATCTCGATGGCGGGCATGGGTGTCTCCGGCTGGGGTCGCGGGGGACAACCTAGAGGGCTTTGCCGACCCGCGCCAGTGCCAGAACCGTGACCGGGCCACTGCCTGCGGCCAGAAGCGCCCCCGTCGCCGCGGAAAAGGTCGCCCCCGAAGTCATCACATCGTCGACCAGCAGCACCGGGCGGCCCGCCACGGCCCCGGCATGACGCGGCGTGACGCGGATCGCCTCCGCAAGGATCCCCTGCCGCTCGGTCCGGGACTTGCCATCCAGCGAGGGCGTGGCGCGGGGCCGTTGCAGCAGATCAGGGATGTCGCGCAGGCCGAGGTGCGGTCCCAGCCGCCGCGTCAGCAGCGCCGACTGGTTGTAGCCCCGCCCGAGCAGCCGCCAGCGGTGCAGCGGCACCGGCGCGATCAGCATGTCGGGGCGGGTCAGCCCCTGCGCCGCCTCGGCCAGCCACCGGGCGGCAGGCGCCGCGATGTCCTGCCGGTCGCCGTGCTTGAGCTGCATCACCAGCCGCCGCGCCGTTCCGGCGTAAAGCATCACCGCGCGCCCCCGGTTCCAGGGCGGCGGATGGGACAGGCACTGGTCGCAGCGCGCCGCCGCCTCACCCTGCCCGCCCGGCAGCGGCACGCCACAGGCGTCGCAGACCGTGCCGCCGATGAAGGGCGTGTCGCGCCAGCAGTCCCCGCAGAGGCCAAAGTCGCTGTCCACCAGCCCGCCACAGGCCAGGCAGCGCGGCGGGTAGACCAGCCGGATGGCGGTTTGAACTACCCCCGCGAAGTGCCTATCTATCCGTCCCATGAGCCAGACATCCCAGCAGACCCTCACCGATACCGCCGCGCTTGCCCGCAACCGGGCCCGTGCCGAGGCCCAGGCCCTGTTCCTGCACGACCGCGCGGTCCTCGACCTGCAGGATCGCCTGGACATGGTTAAGCGGGAGTTTACGGATCCGGTGCTGGTCACCCCCCACCCCGCCTACTGGCAGGGGCTGACCCGGGGCTTCGCGCGGCCGCCGAAGGTGATCGGCACCGGCGAGGTGCTGGACCTCGCGCCCGGCTCTGCCGACGTGGTGATGCATGTCTTCGACCTGCACTGGTCCAATGATCCGGTGGGCCAGCTGATCCAGTGCCGCCGCGCCCTGCGCCCCGACGGGCTGCTGTTGGCGGTCTTCTTCGGTGGACAGACCCTGCACGAGCTGCGCGCCTGCCTCGGACAGGCGGAAATCGAGGTGACCGGGGGCCTGTCTCCCCGCATTGCGCCCATGGGCGAGGTGCGCGACCTCGGCGGGCTGCTGCAACGGGCGGGATTTGCCCTGCCGGTGGTCGACAGCGACAAGGTGACGGTCGACTACGAGAGCCCGCTGAAGCTGATGGCCGACCTGCGCGCCATGGGCGAGGGCAACGCGCTGCACCAGCGCCTGCGCCACCCGACCCGCCGTGCCGTCATGCTGCGCGCGGTCGAGCTGTACCTGCAGACCCATGCCGATGCCGCAGGCCGCGTCCCCGCCACCTTCGAGCTGGTCACCCTGACCGGCTGGGCCCCGCATGAAAGCCAGCAGCAGCCGCTGCGGCCCGGCTCGGCGCTGTCCTCGCTGGCCGATGCGCTCGGCACCGCCGAAAAGCCGCTGAAGCCCTAGGCCGCGCCGACGCGAAACCGGCGTGGCACGGCATGACGCATTGACCCTGCGCGGGAACCCTCTATCTCCGGAGGCGACCCTTTCAGGAGAGCCCTCATGACCGATGCCACCCGGCCCGAGCACGCCCCCGCCGATCACCCTGCCCTGCCGCGCCAGAAAGTCGGCGTGCTGCTGGCCAACCTCGGCACCCCCGACGACACCGGTTACTGGTCGATGCGCCGCTACCTGTCGGAGTTCCTCAGCGACAAGCGCGTCATCGACTACCCGCGCTGGAAGTGGCAGCCGATCCTGCAGGGCATCGTGCTGACGATCCGCCCCTTCAAGTCCGGCGCCGCCTACAGGACGATCTGGAACACCGAGGCAGATGAGTCGCCCCTTGCGACGATCACCAAACAGCAGACCGCCGCCCTGACCGCCGCGCTGGAAGAGCGCTACGGCGAAGAGCTGGTGATGGTCGATTACTGCATGCGCTACGGCAATCCCTCGACAAAGTCGAAGGTCCGCAAGATGGTCGAGGCGGGCTGCACCAAGATCCTGTTCTGCCCGCTCTACCCGCAGTACGCCGGCGCCACGACCGCGACGGCGAACGACCAGTTCTTCCGCGCCCTGATGGACGAGAAGTGGCAGCCCGCGACCCGCACCCTGCCCCCCTATTTCGACAGCCCCGCCTATATCGAGGCCCTCGCCGCCTCGGTCGAACGCAAGTATGGCGAGCTGGACGAACAGCCGGATATCCTGGTCTGCAGCTACCACGGCCTGCCGTTCCGCTACCTGACCGAGGGCGACCCCTACCATTGCCAGTGCGTGAAGACGACGCGGCTGCTGAAGGAACGGCTGGGCTGGGATGACAGCCAGATCAAGACGACCTTCCAGTCGAAGTTCGGCCCCGAGGAATGGCTGCAACCCTACACGGTGGAAGAGGTCGCGCGCCTCGCCGAGGCCGGCAAGAAGAAGATCGCGGTGATCGCGCCCGCCTTCTCGGCGGACTGCATCGAGACGCTGGAAGAGATCAACGAAGAGATCCGCGAAAGCTTCGAGCACGCCGGCGGCGAGAGCTTCACCTATGTGCCCTGCCTCAACGACGACGAAGAGCACATCGCCGCGCTGGCCTTCGAGATCGAGAAGAACCTGCAGGGCTGGCTGGACTGAACCACCGCCGTGCCGGGCGTCCCCACGGGGGCGCCCCTTGAAGCGCCGCGCTCAGCCACTGGTCTGCGGACATGAAAAAAGGCGGTGGATTGCTCCACCGCCTTTTTCCATTGCTTTACGCCTGCCGAATTAGTCGGCGACAGCGGCAGCAACCACGGCCAGCAGGATCAGCGGCAGGATGATGCCGGCGGACGAGCTGGTGGTTTCTTCGACAACGACCGGCGCTTCGATGACCGGCTCGGAGTACGCGCCAGCGGAAGCGGTGGTTGCAGCTGCGGCCAGGGCGGCGGCGAGAACGAGTTTTTTCATTTTATCCTCCAGATAAAGGCCGGCCGATTTTGGACATATTACGCCCGGCACCCAAGACTTACCTCGTGATTCCGTCATACGCGGGGCGGGGCGCAAAATGCAATTGGCAAGATACGGTAACCCCTGTCCCCACAGGAAAATGTCGTCAAATAAGCAACACCTGAGTGCCCACCTTGGCCAGCTCGTAAAGCTCAAGAACATGCTCATTGTAGAGCCCGATGCAGCCGTTGGAAGAGCGCCGGCCGATCTTTCTGGTGTCGTGGGTGCCGTGGATTCGGTAGTAGGTCCAGCTGAGGTAGAGCGCGCGCACGCCCAGCGGGTTGTCCGGCGCGCCACCCTCGACCACGGCGGGCCATTCGGGGTTGCGTTTCTGCATCGACGGGGTCGGGCGCCAAGTCGGGTTCTCGACCTTCTGCACCACCGAGGTGCGGCCGCGACGGGTCAGGTCTTCGGTCAGCGGCACCGAGGTCGGGTAGAGCTTGTAGATCGTCTGGTCCTCGGACCAGAAGTGCAGCGCCCGGCTGTCGATATCCACCAGGATCGCCCCGTTGCGGGTGTTGTCGAAATAGGGCTGCCAGTCGAGCGAGCGGAACGACGAGATATTGCGGCGCGCCGTCTCGTTGGGGTCACGCTCGACCTCGGTGGAGTTCTCGAAGGGTGTGGCGTAGCTGGCCTCTTGCTGGGCAAGTGCCGGGGTTGCCAGAACGGCGGCACCACCGGCAAGGAAGGCACGCCGAGAAGGGGTCTTGGGGAAGGTCATGATGGTCTCCGTATCCGCTGGCCTGGGGCGCCGGATTTCCCCGGCACCATATGACCGCGTTGCAGCAGTCGCAATTCAAACTAGTGTCATTGAACCGCTTCACGCCCATGTGCGTTTGAAATTGCACCTCAGCCGCGTTAAGCGGTTCATACAACCTTCAACTCGGCAGACCCTGAATGCGTTTCCTGAAATTTCTCCTTCCTCTCTGCCTGGTCCTCGCGGGCTGCGTGGCAACCACCAATCCGCAACCGCCGCAGCTTGGCGCCGATGGCAAGCCGCTGCCCCGGCTCTACCGCATCACCGCCTCGGATCGCGGCCGGATTCCCTATGACGTGCTGGACGCGGTGAACAGCCTGCGCGCGGCCTCGGGCGCCGCCCCGGTGGTGCTGGACAGCCAGCTGACCGCCGCCGCCGCCACCCACTCCAATGACATGTCGAACCAGAACCGCCCTTGGCACTTCGGCTCGGACGGCTCCTCGCCCATCGACCGGATCGCCCGCGTCGGCTATCCCGGCACGCTGATCGGCGAAAACATTTCTGAGACCTACGAGACCGAGGTCCAGACCCTGGGCGCCTGGATGGACCAGGACGACACCCGCCGCGTGCTGCTGTCGCGCGCCGCCACAGACATGGGCTTTGCCTGGCACCAGGACACCTCGGGCAAGATCTGGTGGACCCTGATCATGGGCGACCGCAACACGGCCCCGAACCGTCCCGACGCGCTCTGACCCGGCGCAGGATCACGGCATAAGGAAAGGCGCCCCGGGAGGCGCCTTTTTCTTTGCCGTCATGGCGACCAGAGGCCAGATCAGGGGTGGATGTAGATCGGGGTACCGTCGCGGACCATGGCGTAGATCTCTTCGATCTCCTTGTCCGAGACCGCGATGCAGCCCGCCGTCCAGTCCTGCGGCGCGTCGCGATACTTGGGCGGCTTGCCGTGGATGAAGATATCCCCGCCGGGGCTCTTGCCCTCGGCTGCGGCAAAGGCACGGTCCGTGGCATTGGGGTAGGAGACACCGATCGACAGGTGGAACTCGGAGTTCGGATTGCGGCGGTCGATGTAATAGGCGCCCTCAGGCGTCTTGCCGTCGCCCTGGAACTGCTTGTGACCCACCGGCGCGAAGCCAAGGCCGATGCCATAGGCCTTCAGCACCTCGTCGTTGTGCATCAGGTACATCTGGCGCTGGCCTTTCAGCACGTGAATGCGCGTGACCTCGGGGCCACGGTAGGTCTGGAACTTGGAACAGGCCGAGGCGACAGCCGCCAGGACCAGGGAAAGCACTGCCCGTCTTTTCATGAAACTGCTCTGTTTGGCGTTTTTGCCCTTCTACCAGCCCCACCGGGGGGCCGGGAAGCGGCAAGGCGCAGCTCACGACTTGTTGAGCGTAAATCCGGCGACGACCTCGACATGGGGCGACCAGCGGAACTGGTCCACGACCAGCACCTCGCCCATCCGGTAGCCGGCCTGCAGCAGCATCCGTGCATCGCGGGCAAAGGTGACGGGGTTGCAAGAGACGGCGGCGATCACCGGCACGCGGGCTTCGGCCAGCGCGCGGGTCTGAGCCTCGGCGCCCGCGCGCGGAGGGTCGATCACCGCGGCCTCGATCCCCTTGAAGTCATCCCCTTCCAGCGGATTGCGGAACAGGTCGCGCGCCTGGGCCTTCAACGCATGCAGCCCCCCGGCGCGGCGCCAGCCGTCTTCCAGCGCGGCGGTCATGGCCCGGTCGCCCTCGACGGCCAGCACCTCGGCGCGCTCGGAAATCGGCAGGGCAAAGGTGCCGCAGCCAGCAAACAGATCGACCACGCGCTTGGCGCCCTTGGTGATCCGCAGCACCTCGGCCAACAGCGTCTGTTCACCGTGGTGGGTCGCCTGCAAGAAGGCACCGGGCGGCGGCACCACCTGCGCACGGCCGAACCTCTGGAACGGCGGATTGCGGGTGACGATCAGCTCTCCGTCCCAGGACAGCCGCGCCAGATCAAGCTCTTGCGCGGCACTGGTCAGCTCCATCCGCAGCGGTTCGTCCAGCGGCTTGCCATCGGTGACAGAAATATCCAGCCCGGACTCGGACAGGGTCGCCAGAACGGAAATCTCGCCCTTGCGGGCACCGCCCACACGGGCAAGCCCCTCTGCCACCGGCAGGGCGCGCATCAGGTCGGGGTGCAGCAACTGGCAGTCCGGCACCTCGACGATGGCACCCGAAGCGCGGCCATGGAAGCCCGCGAGCGCGCCGCCCTTGGTCTTGCGCGCCGACAGCGAGGCCCGCCGACGCGAGCGCGCCGGAGAGGTCGCCACGCCCGAGATCACCGCCTCGACCCCCTGCCCCTTCAGCGCAACCTCGACGATGCCGCGCTTCCAGGCGGCCACGTAGTCTTCGCCCGCGTGCTGCACGGCACAGCCGCCGCAGCTGCGGAAGTGGCGGCAGGGTGCGGCGACGCGTTCAGGCGAGGGTTCAAGGATCTTCACCCCCTCCAGCCGGTCACCAGCGATCTTGCCGCTGACACGTTCTCCCGGCAGGGTCATGGGGGCGTAGAGCGGGCCCGAGGGCCCCTCGGCAATGCCATCGCCATGATGGCCAAGTCGCTGGATCTGGAAATCTTGCATGGCGCGCCTGTTATCGCAGGTCGCGCGCCACGCAAAGCCTATTCGGCGGCGGCGCTTTCATCCTCGTCATCGGTGACAAGGAACCCGCCCGACTGCCGCGCCCAGTAGCGGGCATAGAGCCCCTCCTGCGCCAGCAGCTCGGCATGGCTGCCCAGCTCGGCGATGCGGCCCTCGTGCAGCACGACGATGCGGTCCATGTGGCTGATCGTGGACAGGCGGTGCGCGATGGCCAGCACGGTCTTGCCCTGCATCACGTTCTCAAGCGAGGTCTGGATCTGCGCCTCGACCTCGCTGTCCAGCGCACTGGTCGCCTCGTCCAGCACCAGGATCGGGGCGTCCTTCAGGATGGCACGGGCCAGGGCGATGCGCTGGCGCTGGCCGCCGGACAGTTTCACCCCGCGCTCGCCCAGCCGGGCGTCATAGCCAGAGCGGCCCTCGAAATCGGTCAGCTTCTCGATGAACTCATGCGCCTCGGCCTTGTCGGTGGCCTCGAACAGCTCTTCCTCGGTCGCCTCGGGGCGCCCATAGAGGATGTTTTCCCGCGCCGAGCGGTTGAACATCGAGGTATCCTGCGTGACCAGCGCGATATTGCGGCGCAGGCTGTCCTGGGTGATCTGGCTGATGTCCTGCCCGTCGATCAGGATGCGGCCCTCTTCCGGGTCGTAGAGCCGCAGCAGCAGCGACACCAGCGTCGACTTGCCCGCCCCCGAGGCGCCGACGATGCCCAGCTTTTCGCCCGGGCGGATCTCCAGCGACAGGTCGGTGACGCCGCCGGCCTTCTGGCCATAGGCAAAGCCGACGTGATCCAGGGTGATGGCGCCCTCGGGCACCGTCAGCGCGGTGGCGCCGGGCTTGTCGTGCAGCCGCACCGAGCGGCCGAGCGTGCGCATGCCGTCCTCGACCTCGCCGACGCTGGCGTAGATCCCCATCAGGGCAAAGCTGACCCAGCCGGTCATCTGCGCCACGCGCACCGCCACGGCCCCGGCGGCGACGATATCGCCCATGCTGGCCTGGCCGTTGGACCAGAAGACCAGCGCCCCGCCGACCAGCAGCACCGGCAGCACGCCCCCCATGACCGTCAGGATCACCCGGAAGGTGGTCGAGATCCGCCCAAAGGCCAGCGCCGTCTGGCGGAAGCGCTCAAGCGCGGTCAGCGCCGCGCGGTCTTCGTGGTCCGTATGGGCGAAGAGCTTCACGGTCTTGATGTTGGTGATCGTGTCCACCACCACCCCCGAGACCATGGCCCGCGCCGCCGCCCGCGCCTTCGAGCGTTCGCGGATGCGCGGCATGAAGAAGCTGATCAGAGCCAGGTAGCCCAGGACCCAGACCAGGAAGGCCAGGCCGAGGCCGGTGTTGATGGTCAGGATCAGCGCCACGCTGCCCCCGAATGAGGCCAGGGCAAAGGCGACCACGTTGATCACCTCGAAGGCGACGTCGGTCAGCGCCCGCGAGGTCTGCATCTGCTTCTGGCTGATGCGGCCCGCAAAGTCGTTGTCGAAGTAGACGACCGACTGCCCCATGGTCCAGCGATGCACGCGGGACAGCACCAGCGTGAAGACGTTCGGCTGCAGGATCATCGAGGTCGCCGCCGTGGACAGCCCCATGAACAGCGGCCGGGCCAGCAGGAAGAAGGCCACGGCCCCGACGATCAGCGCGATGTTGGAGGGGTCGAAGAAGCCCTCGGGCCCGGTGGCCTGCGCCCCGTCGACCACCGCACCGAGGATCCAGGCCGTGCTGGCATCCGCCGCCCCCGACAGCGCCGCCAGGAAGGCCCCCAGCAACAGGCCCGGCCAGGCGCCGCCCAGCCCCCAGATCATGAACTTCAGCAGGCCGTCGGGCGGCGGCCCGTCGGCAGGCTTGTAGGGATCGATGAGCTTTCTGGGATCGAGCATGGGAGACGCCTTTCACCCTCTTATCCCCATCGGCGCCGGGGGTTTCAAGGGAGGCGATAGCGACGTTTGTGCAGACCCGGTTGCGCGGATCAGAGCCGTGACAGCAGCGCCTCGCGCCCTAGGCGGAAACCCTCGGCGATCCACAGCGCCTCGGCGCGACGCAGGGCCTCGCCCAGCTCTCGCCCCTCGAACCGCGGCTGCAAGTCCCTGGCCACAAGGGGAAATACCTGCCCGGCACCCGCGCGGGCGCTGTCGATATCGCCGGGCATCAGGGGCTGTTCCAGCAGCGCGGCGCGCAGCAGCAGCATCGCTTCGGCCTCGTCCGCGCCATGGCGATAGCCCAGCTCGGCCGCCGGGCGGAGACCCGCCGCCTCGTCGCGCAGCAGCGCATGGCGGGTGGCCTCCTTCTTCGACAGGCGCAGGGCAGTCGCCGGGTCCTCTCCGCCAAGCGCGGCAAGGCGCAGCCCGGCATCGGGGGCACGGCCCGCCTCGGCCTCCAGATGCACCAGCGGACCAAGGGCGCGGATGCCCGACCCGGGCAGGACGCGCTGCAACACGCCCGCCTGCTCCATCGCGGCGACGGCGGGGACCGGATCGGTGACGGCCAGCAGCTTCAGCAGCTCGGCCCCCACCCTCTCACGCGAGAGGGTCGAGAGGCCGTCGGCATTGGCGGCGATGGCGGCCAGCGCCTCGGGGTCCATCCCGGCCTGCGGATCGCCGAAGCGGGCATGGAAGCGGAAGTAACGCAGGATGCGCAGGTAATCCTCGCGGATGCGCTGGCCGGGATCGTCGATGAAGCGCAGGTGGCGGCTGGCAAGGTCGGTCAGCCCCTGCCCAAGCGGATCCTCGACCCGGCCCGTCGCATCGGCATAAAGCGCGTTCATGGTGAAATCGCGCCGCCGGGC
>NZ_AFPM01000328.1 GCF_000220565.1 Oceanicola sp. S124
TGCGCGATACCGGTGCCGCAAGCCTGGACGAGCTGCATGAGGCCTTCGACCTGGCGACCCGCAGCGCCGGCGAGGCGATCTCGGAGATCCTTGAGCGCGAGGCGGACAGCACGGAGGCAGAGTCTCCGCAGGAAAGCTGACGCCGTGGATCCGGGGCCCCTGATCCGCGAGACCTGTCGGATCGAGGGGGGCGGCGGCGCGGAATGTCGCTCTATCCTGATGGACTGGGCGCTGAGCGTGGGCCCCGAGCAGCAGCAGCGCGCCGCGCTGGAAAGGCTGATGGCCCGCCATGGCGCGGCGGCCCCTGATCATCCGATGACCGCCCTGATGTCCGAGGGGCTGTCGGATGTCGCCCGTGGCGGGCGGCTGGCGCGGGCGGCGGGGCAGCCGAAGCCGGGCCGCCCGCCCGGCGGGGGCCAAAGGGGAGGGGGCTCTGCCCCCGTCTCCGTGCCGGAGACTCCCCCGGAGTATTTTCAGCCTGGTGATGCATGTGGGGCAGGCCCGGTTTGGCGGCCTCCCTCCGAGTGAGAGCGTGCAACGCCCATGACCCGAACGTCGGCCGCGACAATGTCCGCCCTTGTTCATCACCAGGCTGAAAGTACTCCGGGGGTGAGGGCGCGCATCGCGCGGCCGAGGGGGCAGCGCCCCCTTGCTGCTAGGTTGCAAGGGGAGGGGCGGAGGACGCGCGTAAACGACAGCGCGCCGC
>NZ_AFPM01000327.1 GCF_000220565.1 Oceanicola sp. S124
GCCTGACGGGGCGCTGCTCGAGATCGGTGCCGCCGACCTGCCGGTGCGCGTCGACCGGGGCCGTCCGCCCTTCACCTGGCTGCTGAACGGCGCTCCGGTCCTGACCGGCCAGCGTCGCGCCGAAGCACTGCTGCCCGCACCCGGCCCCGGTTTCGCCGATGTCACCGTGGTCGATGCCGAGGGCCGCTCGGCCCGCGCCTCGATCCGCCTGAACTGAAGCGCGCCCACAACCGGCTTTCCCCGGCCCCGGCTTCATGGCACATCTGGGCCCAAGCAACCGGGGATAGACACATGAGTTTCGGCAAGGGCTGCCACCTGCACCTGATCGACGGATCGGCCTTCATCTTCCGCGCCTACCACGCGCTGCCGCCGCTCACCCGGAAGTCGGACGGGCTGCCGATCGGTGCCGTCTCGGGCTTCTGCAACATGCTGCACCGCTACGTCGAAGGGAACTCCGGCCCCGATGCGCCGACCCATGTCGCCGTGATCTTCGACAAGGGCAGCCATACCTTCCGCAACGACCTTTACGACCTCTACAAGGCCAACCGAGAGGCCATGCCCGAGGATCTGCGCCCCCAGATGCCGCTGACCCGCGAGGCCACCCGCGCCTTCAACATCGCCTGCGAGGAGATCGAGGGCTACGAGGCCGATGACATCATCGCCACGCTGTCCTGCCAGGCGCGCGAAGCCGGCGGGCGCGTCACCATCATCAGCTCGGACAAAGACCTGATGCAGCTGGTCGGCGACGGGGTCGAGATGCTGGATGCGATGAAGAACATCCGCATCGACGCCGAGGGGGTCGAGGCCAAGTTCGGCGTGGCGCCCAATCGGGTGATCGACGTGCAGGCGCTGGCGGGCGACTCGGTCGACAACGTGCCGGGCGCGCCGGGCATCGGGATCAAGACGGCGGCGCTGCTGATCAACGAATACGGCTCTCTGGAAGAGTTGCTGGACCGCGCCGAAGAGATCAAGCAACCCAAGCGCCGCCAGACCTTGATCGAGAAGCGCGCGCAGATCGAGCTGTCGAAGAAGCTGGTCACGCTGGATTGCAACACGCCGCTGGACTTCACGCTGGACGATCTTGAGGTCAAGGACCCCGACCCCGACGTCCTGCTGCCCTTCCTCGCCAAGATGGAGTTCCGTACGCTGACCAAGCGGATCGCCGAAGGTCTGGGCGTCGAGGCGCCCAGCGTACCCGAGCCCGAGGTCTCCTCTGGCCCCGGGACCGTCGAGGACAGCGTGCCCGACGCGCCCGCGATCAACCCCGATGCCTATGAAACGGTGCGCGATGCCGATGCGCTGGCGAAATGGATCGACCGTATCCGCGAAGTCGGCCATGTCGCCGTGGATACCGAAACCACCGGCCTTGACGAGATGCGCGCGGAGCTGGTCGGCATCTGCCTCTGCGTCGATGCAGGCACGGCCTGCTACATCCCGCTGACCCACAAGGCCGAGGGCGAGTCAGGTGGTCTCTTCGGCAATGACGAGCTGGCCGAGGGGCAGATGCCGCTGAACGAAGCGCTCGACATGCTGAAGCCGGTGCTTGAGGACGATGCCGTCCTGAAGATCGGCCAGAACATGAAATACGACGCCAAGATCCTGAAGCGCTACGGCGTGACGGTGGCGCCCTTCGACGACACGATGCTGATCTCCTACGCGCTGAATGCGGGTCTGCACGGGCACGGGATGGATGCGCTTGCTGAGCGGTATCTTGACCATGTTCCCATTCCGATCAAGGAGTTGCTGGGCTCGGGCAAGTCGATGATCACCTTCGACCGGGTGCCGATCGACAAGGCCACCCGCTATGCCGCCGAGGATGCCGACATAACCCTGCGCCTCTGGCAGGTGCTGAAGCCGCGCCTGCACCTCGACCGCGTGACCACCGTCTACGAGACGCTGGAGCGCCCCCTCTCGCCCGTGCTGGCCGAGATGGAGATGCATGGCGTGCAGGTCGACCGCGACACGCTTTCGCGCATGTCCAACGCCTTCGCCCAGAAGATGGCGCAGCTTGAGTCCGAGATCCACGAGCTGGCGGGGGAGAGCTTCAACGTCGGCTCGCCCAAGCAGCTGGGCGAGATCCTGTTCGACAAGCTCTCTCTGCCCGGCGGCAAGAAGGGCAAGACCGGCGCCTATGCGACCGGGGCGGATATCCTCGAGGATCTGGCGACCGAGCATGAGCTGCCCGCGCGGGTGCTGGACTGGCGCCAGCTGTCCAAGCTGAAGTCGACCTACACCGATGCCCTGCAGGAGCACATCAACCCCGAGACGGGGCGGGTGCATACCTCTTACGTGCAGACCGGGGCGAACACCGGCCGCATGGCCTCGACCGATCCGAACCTGCAGAACATTCCGGTGCGCAGCGAAGAGGGCCGCCGCATCCGCGAAGCCTTCGTGGCGCCTGAAGGCAAGGTCTTGCTGTCGCTCGACTATTCCCAGATCGAGCTGCGCATCCTTGCCCATGTGGCCGGGATCGACGCGCTGAAACAGGCCTTCCATGAAGGGCAGGACATTCACGCCGCTACCGCGTCGGAGATGTTCGGCGTGCCGCTGGACGAGATGACCCCGGAGGTGCGCCGTCAGGCCAAGGCGATCAACTTCGGCGTGATCTACGGCATCTCGGGCTTTGGCCTGGCGCGCAATCTGCGCATCCCGCGGGCCGAGGCGCAGGGCTTCATCGACCGCTACTTCGAGCGTTTCCCCGGTATCCGCGAATACATGGACGAGACGACCGAGTTCGCCAAGGAGAACCTCTACGTCCAGACCCTGTTCGGGCGGAAGATCCACACGCCCGAGATTGCCGCCAAGGGGCCCCGCGCCGGTTTCGCCAAGCGCGCCGCGATCAATGCGCCGATCCAGGGCACGGCAGCGGACATCATCCGCCGGGCGATGATCCGGATGCCCGAGGCCATTGCCGGACTGCCCGCCAAGATGCTGTTGCAGGTCCACGACGAACTGGTCTTCGAGGTCGAGGCCGGGGCGGAGGACGATGTCATCAAGGCCGCCCGCGCGGTCATGGAAGGCGCAGCTGACCCGGCGGTGAAGCTGGACGTGCCGCTGGTGGTCGATGCCGGACGCGGGGCGAATTGGGCCGAGGCGCACTGACGCAGGGGGTTTGGTGGATTTCATCCACCCTACGCCGAGGGCAGGGGCCGGTCTTGGACGGCCGCGGTCAGGGAAGTTGCAGGTGGATGTGGTCGTCATGGCGCGCGGCGCGGCAGCCCTGGAACCGGATCTTCTCCGATGTGACCGAGAGGTCTCGCGCGACATGCGGCTCAACGAAGATTTTCCCCACCCGCCGATCCTCTGCGAGGATAGCCAGGACTGCGCGATTGCGCGCGCGGTCCAGCGCATAGTCGGGCCAGAGCGGCTGGAGCGCCGCCATGTCCCATCGCAGGGTCGGCCTTCGGTCGGGGCAGCGCGTGGGGCCCTCTTCGAAGGCAAAATAGCCTATGGGTGAGCGTGTCTTGCCGGGAAGATAGCCGGTTTCGTCCCGGTAGTAGAATGCGAGATCCGCCTTGCGTCCGTCATCGTGGGAGAGATGAGGCAGCAATGGAAATCCGTTGAAGAAAGGGAAGTTGGCGTCGAGAAGCAGGGTTATGGTGCCCGGGTGCCTCTGATTCATCTCGGCAGCGGTCTCTTCCAGGACCTGCGCAAGTTCGGGGCTGATGAAGTTGCGGTTCAGAACGCAATAGGTCCAGCTTTGCATCTGCAAGGCGCCGTCGCCCAGGCAGTTGACGGGTGCGCGGCCGTAGGTGGGCGCAAGGGCTGCGGCACCTGCCGAGAGGGCGACATAGATCAACAGGAAGGTCGGCAGGCTGCGGCGGAAAAGCCGGGAGGCCATCCAGGCGAGGCCTCCGACCTGGGTCAGCAGGGTCAGCAGCAGGACCATCAGGATGTCGCGAAGGAGGCGCGGCAGGCTGTGCAAGTGACCGTCCCTTCGCTTCATCCCCCGTCCGTCCTCATCCCGGCCGCCAGCCAAACCCGTAGGGTGGGTGAGGACCCATCTTCCGCGGTCCCCTCAGGCGAACCCTTCAGCCACCCGGACCTCTCCCGCCAGCAAGCCGCGGCGCGAGCGCAGCTCGGGGTTCAGCCGCTCCTTGGCCGCCGGATGGGCCGGGTCGAGCACGCCGTATTTCACCAGCAGCGCCGCGATGGCGGCCTCGCTGGCGCGGGTGGTGCCGTCGAGAACCTTCAGCGCGATGCCAAGGCCCTTGCCGGGCAGGATCGCCACGAAGACCGCCTCGGCGCCGGTCTTGATCGCCGCCTGGCCCTGCATCGCGCGCATCAGCTCGGTGCAGGCGCGGGTCTCGCCCGCCACCATCTCGGGATGGGCCATCATCGCCTGGGTCAGCCGGGCCTGCGCGCTCTCGCGGGTGCCCTGGCCCTCGCGCGCCCCGGCGAAACGCCCCATGGCGCGGGCCAGACCCAGCAGCGAGGTGGCAAAGTTGGGCGCCGAACACCCGTCCACGCCCCAGCCCCGGATCGCCTCGTCCGTGACCTCTTCGAAGGCCTGCAAAGAGGCCTGCTGCACGGGATGGGCGAATTCGGTGTACTCGGTCCCGGCGCCGAGGTGCCGGTTCAGGGTCAGGAAGCCCGCATGCTTGCCCGAGCAGTTGTTGTGGATCTGGCAGGGGCTGTCGCCGGCGCGGATCAGCGCGTCGCGGGCGGGGAGGTCGGCGGGCTCCTGCGGGCCGCAGCGCAGGTCACCCTCGCCCATGCCCAGCCCGGTCAGCCAGTCCGTCACCGCCTCGGAGTGGATCGCCGCGCCATTGTGCGAGGCACAGGCCAGCGCCAGCTGCTTCGGGGTCAGCCCGGCGGCATCGGCGGCGCCGCTTTCCACCAGCGGCAGGGCCTGCACCATCTTGCAGGAGGAGCGCGGGTAGATCACCGCCTGCGGATTGCCCCAGGCCTCGACGATCTGGCCGGTGGTGTCGACCACCACCGCATGTCCGGAATGCAGAGATTCACAGAGGTTGCCGCGCCAG
Source organism: Oceanicola sp. S124 (assembly GCF_000220565.1). Classification (GTDB taxonomy): domain Bacteria; phylum Pseudomonadota; class Alphaproteobacteria; order Rhodobacterales; family Rhodobacteraceae; genus Pseudooceanicola. Next base: position 4,986 of record NZ_AFPM01000327.1, read on the forward strand.
ACCTCGGCCAGGGGCACCGCGCCCGCGCCCTGTGCTCCGATTCTGTCGTATCCGTTCTCCGACCCCGAAAACTGCATCTGCTTTCCTTTCTGCCGCTCACTCGGACGTGTGCGATTTCTCGCCAATCGGCCTTTCGCTTGTGGCAGTATTGCGGCTAATATTGCAATGTCGAGTGAAGATGAGGCCCCGCAAGACGCCGCCAAGGCAGCAGGGGACAGACAAGAGGCAAGGACGGCTTGGAGGCTGTAGAGATGACATTCCGGCGTATCGTGGCCGCGGCGATCTTCGCCAGTGCGGCCGGCACCGCATGGGCACAAAGCGTGAGCGAGAACCAGGTGGCGGCAAAGACCGACTGGTCCGTCTTCGAGGAAACCGATCCGCGCGAATGCTGGGCCGTGTCCGTGCCCAAGGAAACCGTGAATACCCGTGACGGCGAAGTGGTCTCGGTGCGGCGCAGCGAGATCCAGCTGATGGCCTTCTACCGCCCCGGTGCCGTGTCTTCGGGCCAGCTCGCCTTCACCGGCGGCTATCCCTTTGCCGAAGGCTCGACCGTCTCGCTGAACGTGGATGGCAATACCTTCGAACTCTACACCGAGGGTGAATGGGCCTGGCCGGCGACCGCCGCGGACGACGGGCGCATCCTGACGGCGATGAAGGCCGGTTCGGAAGCGGTCCTGACGGCCCGCTCGGGTCGTGGCACGATGACCAAGGATACCTTCTCGCTGATGGGCTTCACCGCCGCCGTCGAAGACAGCGAGCGCCGCTGCAAGTCCTAAGCGGCCCCATCCGAGGCGGTCCGGTGGCGCCCGCCCGCCGCAGCGCCCGGCCCTGATTGACCCGTGGATCACGCACCCGTGCGGGACGCGCCTTTGCGCGTCTTGCCGGCATGGGTTTTCATGACCACGGGAATCCGGTATAGACCCGGCTTCCGCCCCCCGAATGTACCGAGTCCGCCATGAGCCAGATCCAAGCTCCGATCACGCAAGACGTCCTGACGATCCCCCGCAAGCTGCCCGAGGGCGCGCGCAATCTCGTCGGTCTGACCCGTCCGCAGCTGCGCGAGGCGCTGATCGAGATCGGCACACCCGAGAAGCAGGCGAAGATGCGGGTCAACCAGCTCTGGCAGTGGCTCTATCATTGGGGCGTGCGCGACTTCGCCGAGATGACCAACCTGGCCAAGGACTTCCGGGCCCGGCTGGCAGAGAATTTCGTCATCGAACTGCCCGAGATCGTCTCGAAGAACGTCTCGGAGGACGGCACCCGCAAGTACCTGGTGAAGATCGCCGGCGGCCATGAGGTCGAGGTGGTCTACATCCCCGAGACCGACCGTGGCACGCTCTGCGTCAGCAGCCAGGTCGGCTGCACGCTGACCTGCTCGTTCTGCCATACCGGCACCCAGAAGCTGGTGCGCAACCTGACCCCCGGCGAGATCGTCGGCCAGATCATGCTGGTGCGGGACGACCTCGACGAATGGCCCGCGCCCGGCACCGGCACCGGCGAGAACGGCCCGCGCCTGCTGTCCAACATCGTGCTGATGGGGATGGGAGAGCCGCTCTACAACTTCGAGCATGTGCGCGATGCGATGAAGATCGCCATGGACGGCGAGGGCATCGCCCTGTCGCGCCGCCGGATCACCCTGTCGACCTCGGGCGTGGTGCCCGAGATCGCCCGCGCCGCCGAAGAGATCGGCTGCATGCTGGCGGTCAGCTTCCACGCCACGACGGACGAGGTGCGCGACAAGCTGGTGCCGATCAACAAGCGCTGGAACATCGAGACCCTGCTGGAGGCGCTGCGCGACTACCCCCGCCTGTCGAACTCGGAGCGGATCACCTTCGAATACGTGATGCTGAAGGATGTGAACGACAGCGACGAGGACGCCCGCCGCCTTGTCCGCCTGATCAAGGGCATCCCGGCGAAGATCAACCTGATCCCCTTCAACGAATGGCCCGGCTCGCCCTACCAGCGCTCGGACTGGACCCGGATCCGCGCCTTCGCGGACATCGTTCACAAGGCCGGCTATGCCTCGCCGATCCGCACCCCGCGCGGAGAGGACATCATGGCAGCCTGCGGCCAGTTGAAATCGGCCACCGAGCGTGCCCGCAAGTCGCGCGCCCAGATTGCCGCTGAAACCGGCAGCTGACATCGGGGCAGGGGGCTCTGCCCCCGTCCGCCAAGGCGGACTCCCCCGCAGTATTTTCAGCCATCGGATGGAGTGAAGGGGGTCTTTCACTTATCCGATGGACAAATACTGCCGCCGGAGGCTTCGGCCCCGCGGGGCCGAAATCCACGCTCAGACTGACGTGCAGACGTATTTCATCTCGAGGAATTCCTCGATGCCGTGGTGGCTGCCTTCGCGCCCCAGGCCCGATTGCTTGACGCCGCCGAAGGGCGCGACCTCGGTCGAGATCAGCCCGGTGTTCACCCCGACGATGCCGTATTCCAGCGCCTCCTGCACCTTGGTCACACGGCTGAGGTCCTTGGCGTAGAAGTAGCTGGCGAGGCCGAAGATGGTGTCGTTGGCCAGCTCGATCACCTCGTCCACCGTGTCGAACCTGAACAGCGGGGCGAGGGGGCCGAAGGTTTCCTCGGTCGAGAACTTCATCTCTTTCGTGGCGCCGGTGACAATGGTGGGGTCGAAGAACAGCCCCGCTTCGCCCTTCTGGCCGCCCAGGATCACCTCGGCGCCCTTGGCGCGGGCGTCGGCAATGTGTTCCTCGACCTTCTCGACCGCATCGGCGTTGATCAGCGGGCCCAGCTCGGCGCCCTCGGCGAAGCCGTCGGCCACCTTCATCTGCGCCACGCGCTCCTTCAGCTTTTGCGCGAAGGCCTCGTAGACGTCGGACTGCACGTAGATGCGGTTGGCGCAGACGCAGGTCTGGCCGTTGTTGCGGAACTTGCAGGTGATCGCGCCCTCGACGGCGGCATCGAGATCGGCGTCATCGAAGACGATGAAGGGGGCATTGCCGCCCAGCTCCATCGAACATTTCATCACCTGGTCGGCGGCCTGCTTCAGCAGGATGCGCCCGACCTCGGTCGAGCCGGTGAAGGTCAGCTTGCGCACCTTGGGGTTCTCGCAGAACTCTTTCCCCGCGTCCGAGCTTTTCGACGAGGTCACCACGTTGAACACCCCCGCCGGGATGCCGGCGCGTTCCGCCAGCACCGCCAGCACCAGGGCCGACAGGGGCGTTTCCTTCGCCGGCCGGGCGACGAAGCTGCAGCCGGCGGCCAGCGCCGGGCCGGCCTTGCGGGTGATCATCGCATTGGGGAAGTTCCACGGCGTGATCGAGGCCGCCACGCCGACCGGCTGCTTGATTACCGTGATGCGCTTGTCACGCTGGTGGCCGGGGATCGTCTCTCCGTAGATGCGCTTGGCCTCTTCGCCGAAGAACTCGATGAACCCGGCGCCATAGGCGATTTCGCCCTTCGCCTCTGCCAGCGGCTTGCCCTGTTCGGCGGTCAGGATTGCGCCGAGGTCGTCCTGGTGTTCCATCATCAGGTCGAACCAGCGGCGCAGCACCTGGGCGCGCTCCTTGCCGGTCCATTGCGCCCAGTCCTTCTGGGCGGCATGGGCGGCGTCGATGGCGGCGGCGATCTGTTTGCGCGAGCAATCCGCGACCCGGGCGATCACGTCGCCGCGCGCCGGGTTCAGCACCTCGAAGCTGCCCTCGTCGCCCGTCACCCAGGCGTCGCCGATGCGTGCCGCCTCGACCAGCAGCGAGGGGTCCTTCAGGCGGCTCTTCAGGTCTGTCTTGTCGGTGTCGGGCATGGGATCCTCCGTCAGCATGTCGTGACGGAGGTAGGGCGCGGCGCGGTGCCGACCAGCCTAGAGCTGCGACCAGCAGGGGAAGGGATCGCCCTCTGCCGGGGTTGCCGCATGGACGCCGCGCGCAATGGCGCGGGTCATCACGACCGAGGCCGCGTGGCAGAGCGCCAGCATGTCGAATTCACCGGTCAGGGGCTTGGCGCCGGTGGCGGCGCCGAAGATCAGGTCTCCGTCGGCGGGGGTGTGGCTGGGCACCAGCGCGCGGGCGTAGCCGTCATGGGCGGCGGTGGCCAGCCGGGTGACCTGGGCCTGATCGATATCGGCATCCGTGGCGATGATGCCGATGGTGGTATTGCCCCTGGCGATGCCCATCAGTTCTGCCTTGGTCACGGGATGGTGCGGATCGGGGAAGCGGTCGGGCAGGCCGAGGCCGCCGAACTCGTTGCCCTGTTCCCAGGGTGCCGCCCAGAACTGCCGTCCCGCGCCGACCGTCGCCGTGCCAAGCGCATTGACCGCCACCAGCGCCGCGACCACATGACCCGTCGGCAGCCGCACCGAGGCCGAGCCGAGGCCGCCCTTCAGCCCCGCCGTCATCGCCCCCGTGCCCGCGCCGTGCGAGCCGATCTCGAACGCCGTTCCGCGGGCCGCGTAGGCTGCCTGCCCAAGGGCCTTGTAGGGGTTCTCGTCCCAGTCCTTGTCGCCGCCGTTCACCAGGTCGAAGAGGATCGCCGCGGGCACGATGGGCACCCGCACCGGCCCGGCCCGGTAGCCGCGTCCCTCTGCGCGCAAGGCGTCGGCGACGCCGCCCGCCGCGTCCAGCCCGAAGGCCGAGCCACCCGAGAGCACCAGCGCATCCACCTTCTGCACCGTCTTGTCCGGCGCCAGCAGGTCGGTTTCCCGCGTGCCCGGCGCGCCGCCCATGACATGCACCGCTGCGGTGAAGGGCGCCTCGGCGGTCAGCACCGTGACGCCGGTCTTGACCCGGCTATCCTGGGACTGGCCGACCAGCAGCCCCTCGACATCGGTGATCAGGTTCTGCATGGCGGGCTCCTTCGTTGTCTTCCGGCGGCACTAAACCGCGCGCCGGGGCGGGGTGCAACGGCCAAGACCCTTGTAATGACGCCGTTACCCGATCATGAAATTGGGGAAGGCGCCGCGGGGTGATGTAAAAGGCGTTAACACTCCCCATATTGGACGCAGATATTTCAACCGGAGGGACAGATGTCGCAATTCGAGGCCCAGCTTGAACAGAGCCAGAAGCAGGTTGCCGCCGCGCAGACGAAGATTTCCGAGCTGACCGCCCGGATCGAGACGGCCCGCGAGAAGATGGAAACCGGCGCGGACGTCAGCATCGAGATCGAGAATGCGACGCTGGACGATGTTCATGCCCATACCGAGGCGATGAACGCCAATATCGCCGAGCTGATCATGGGCCTCGATGATGTCACCGCGCAGTTCTCGAAGGACTTCGACCAGATGCGCGGCAAGACCGTCTGGGAAAGCTTCATCGGCATCTTCTCGAAGGCCAAGTCCGACAACCTGCGGCAGGAACGCATCCGCACCGCCAGCATCGACGACAAGCTGCAGGACCTGATCGCCAAGTCCGATGTCATCATCCAGCTGCTGGAAGGCCAGCTCTCGGTGCTGAACGAGGAAAAGGACAAGGTCGAGGCCAAGCTGACCGAGACCCTGGCCGAACGCGAGGCGACCGTGGCCGGGCTTGAGGACGTGCGGTCGGAAATCACCGACATGGATCCCGAGATCATCGAGCTTGAGAACAGGATCGCGGTCGAACAGGACGCCGCCGCGCGCACCCAGCTGGAAACCAGGCTGGCCGAGATGAACACACGCTACAACGGGCTGGTGCAGGACGAGCAGGTCAAGCTGGCCAAGAGCCAGACCCTTGAGCGCTACATCGAGAAGGGCAAGTCCTGGGTCGACAGCCTGCAGAACCAGGCGGCGACGCAGATGGTGCTGATCAACAAGCTGAAGACCGACACCTCGCAGCGGGTCGTCCTGTATGATGCGCTGACCAAGTCGCTGAAGACCGCGCAGCAGCAGGAAGTGGCGCACCGCATCAACGAGATCGGCGTCGAGACCGACAAGCAGGCACAGCAGGCCATGGCCCAGATCGGTGCCGCGACCAACGCCCGCATGGCCGACATGATGGAAGCCCACGAGGGCCAGATGGTCTTTGCCCGTTCGGTGCTGGAAGCCAAGGCCAAGGCGGACGAACGCTTTGCCCGCCGTTTCCAGAAGATCGTCGAGAAGCACGACAAGAACCTCTACGGCGGCTGAGACGCCATCGCGCCGGTCGACGCATCCCGTTCCGGCCCCGGCCGGGGCGCGGGGCCATGCATTGACCGGCAGCCGGGACGGCCGGGCGCGGCCGCGGGGGACGACGGGAACGGGACGACAGGATGAGTGACAGCAACGTCAGTGACCGGGTCGGGCTGACCGACTCGCATGCCTCGCGGCGTTATTTCCGCAAGTTCGAGGCAATCATGGGCCATCTTGCCCATGTGGCCGGGGTGATGCGGGCCGAAAAGCACCTCAACGACCGCGAAACCGAGGTGCTGGCGCGCCAGGTCGCCATGCTGACCTTCACCTTCCGCGCCCTGTCGATGAAATACCTTCTGGCCGGGCGCGACACGGGGCGGTTCTTCGGCTCTCTCACCATCGACAACCACGAAAGCGGCTTTCCCGCGGCGCAGGAGCTGATGGTGATGGCCAATGACGCCGGGCAGGCGGCCAAGCACCTGGCCTCGATGCCCTCGGTCGCGGGGCTGAAGCGGCAGATGCTGGAAGAGATCGTCTCGGACCACCAGGTGCCGACCCGGACCCAGTTCGCCCTGTCGCAGCGCCTCTATTACGAAGAGCTGGCGCGGGGGAACCTGTTCTGGCCGCGCAACGATCCCGAGGCCGACTGGCTGGAGAACCTCGGTGTCGGGCGTCGGCGCTACCTGCTGCACTGGTCGGTCTACGACACCCAGGTCAACCTGCCGGTGATCTACCTGATGGAGGTCGAGGACACGGGCCGCCATGGCCTGCCCACCGATCCTTCGCGCTGGCCGCAGGTGCAGGCGCATCTGGTGTCGCAAAGCCTCGGCGGGTTGAAGCTGCTGACCATCGCCCAGGGCTTCGACCAGGACTTCGACACGCTGCACCCCAAGCGGCTGCGGCGTCTTCACCTCGGGCCGATGTATTCCCATGCCTACACCCAGCAGTCCGGCCCGATCCGCGACGTGCTGGCCCAGGCCGCGGGGATCGAGTCCGAGGATTGGGCCCTGGCCTGGACCTCGGAAGAACTGGTCTCGAAGGAGGTGCGCACCGAGAAGACCGGCTGGTTCGGCGCGGTCGAGCGCGAGGTCTTCCAGTTGGCCCCCTACGACGGCGCCGAGCTTGGCGCCACCCGCCGCGAGCGGGCGCTGATCCTGCCGGCGCGGCCCTTCCAGGTGCTGTCTGAACTGAACCCGCCGGGCCTCGCGCGGGTGAAGAAATACGTCGTGGGGGCGGGCGAGAAGGTCCTCAGTTACTGAGATTTGCAGAGGCCGGGCGCGCCCGGCCGGGCCATTTCGAGCAAGATGAAGGATTGATGCGATGAGTTTGACCGGCGATCAGATGGAGCTGCGGGAAGAGGACATCCGCAAGCACTACACCGCCGCCGAGGCGCTGCTCGAGGGCTTCGACCATGCCCCCCGGCTGGCCCGCGCCGCCGTCCCGGCCCCCGTCCAGCGCGAAGAACGCTCGCCCGGCATCGGCGGCACGCGGCGGCGCTTCCGCTCGACCACCGTGGGGCTGACGACCCGGCGGTCCGAGGCTGCCTCGGGCGTGCACCTGTTGGCGCGGCTGGCCGACTGCGACGATGACGACCCGCTGACCTCGCCCCGCCAGGCCGCCGTCGCGCGGGCCCTGCGCCGGGCGCTCGCCATCGCCATGGCCCTGGGTGAGAGCTTCAGCGAGGCGACCGCCCTGACCGAGCTGAAGCGCGCCAACCTCGACAACGTGCTGCCCCGCGACCGTGCGGGCGCGTTCTCGGAGCTGCTGGCCGCCGAGTCGCTGCTGCAGCTGCATGTCCTGGCCAATGCGCTGTCCTACCTGCTGTCCTCGCACCTCGGCGAAGTGACGGTCGATCCCGGCGACGCCGAAGAGATCCTGACCGACAATGCCCCCCTCGCCCTGCAGGGCGCCCTGTGGGAGCTGGACCAGAAGCTGGCCGCTTTCGCCACCGGCGACGAGGAAAAACTGGTGCCGGTGATCTCGGCCTGGTGCCAGCTGGTGATGGAAAAGGTCCGCCTGCGCGCAGAAGGCCACCCCCACCTGGGCGCCTTCACTGGCGCCACGTGGCGGATCGAGGCCGATGACCTGACCATCCGGGGCTTCACCCCCGCCAGCCATGCGAAAAGCTCGACCCTGGTGATGAGCTTC
>NZ_AFPM01000326.1 GCF_000220565.1 Oceanicola sp. S124
GCCAGGTCGAGGCGCTGACCCGCGCCGGGGGTGAGTGCTGCGGCAGCGCGCTGCCCGGAGGACTGGCAGCGCCGGCTCTGCCGTCCGCGCCCGGCGCTGGCGGGCCTGTCGCTGGACCGGCCCCGGATCATGGGGATCCTGAATGTCACTCCCGACAGCTTCTCGGACGGAGGCGCGCACAATGCCCCCGAGGCGGCGCTGGCCCATGCCCGCGCCATGGCCGAGGCGGGCGCCGAGATGATCGACGTGGGCGGCGAATCCACCCGCCCCGGCGCCGCCGACGTGCCGGTCGAGGAAGAGATCGCCCGCACCGCCCCGGTGATCCGTGCGATTGCGGGGCTGGGCCTGCCGATCAGCATCGACACCCGCAAGGCCCCTGTGGGCCGCGCCGCCGCCGAGGCAGGCGCAGGGCTGATCAACGACGTCTCCGGCTTCGCCCATGACCCGGCGCTGGCCGATGTGGCCGCCACCTTCGGCCTGCCGGTCTGCGTCATGCACATGCGCGCCACGCCCGCCGACATGCATGTCGCCCCGCATTACGACAACGCCCTGCTGGACACCTACGACGAGCTCGAGGCCCGCATCGCCGCCGTCGAGGCCGCCGGCATCCCGCGGGCCCGCATCCTCGCCGATCCGGGCATCGGCTTTGCCAAGACCGCGCAGCACAACCTCGAGATCCTCAACCGGCTGTCGCTGTTTCACGGGCTGGGCTGTCCGCTGCTGCTCGGCGTGTCGCGCAAGCGCTTCATCGGCACCATCGGTCAGGCGCCCGAAGCGCGGGATCGCGCGCCGGGCTCCATTGCCGTGGCGCTGGCGGGGGTGGCCCAGGGGGTGCAGATGCTCCGCGTGCATGACGTGGCCGAGACCGCCCAGGCGCTGCGGCTCTGGCAGGCTGTGGCGCGCGGCCGCGCCGAGTGATCGGCAAGGATCCGAGCATTCCCCGCCGCCCTGCCAACTTGCGCGGGAAGGGGCCGGGGGAATCCTCTAGGTTGGCCGGGAACCGCGAAAGGATACCGCCATGCGTCGCCTGCTTCCCGCCCTTGCCCTGCTGATGCTCGCCCCGGCTGTCCGCGCCGAGGAGGCGCCGGTCAGCTTCCTCTGCGAGATGGGCGTCCAGATGCAGATCCGTTTCGCCGAAGACCAGGCGGTGCTGACCCATGCCGGCCAGTCGGTGACGCTGGACATCCAGCGCTCCGGCTCGGGCTTTGCCTATGCGGGCGCGGGGCACGCGCTGCGCGGCAAAGGGTCAGATGTGACCTGGACCGATGCGGCGGGACAGGACTGGTCCTGCCGGGGCGCGCCGGTGATGCAGGGCGAAGCCAGCGCCGCCGGCCCCGAGGCGCTGAGCAGCAGCCGCTGGCGGCTGGCCTACCTGCTGGACGGCACGCCCGAAGGCGAGGTGCCGCCGCGCCTCGAGGGCTATACCGCCGAGTTCCGCCCCGATGGCACCCTGGCCATGCGGCTGGACTGCAACAGCCTGTCCAGCCAGTGGACCGCCACCGCCAATGTCCCCGCCGCTGGCACGCTGGAGCTGTCACCGGGCAGGATGACCCGCGCCTTCTGCGGCGAGCAGGCCCTGGACGGCCGCATCGCGAGCATCCTGACCGACGTCACCGGCTGGAGCATTGCCGACGGCCAGCTCGAGATGCTGACCGCTGATGACAGCCGCCGCATCGTCTGGGATCCACTGCCCTGAGCGTGACGCCGCCGCAAAGCAAAAGGCCCCGCAATCGCGGGGCCTTCCGTCTTGTGTCGGATGAACGGGCCGGAGGGCTCAGTTCTTTTCCTTGTCGACCATCTTGCCGGCGCTGATCCAGGGCATCATGCCGCGCAGCTTCTCGCCGACCTGTTCGATCTGGTGCTCGTCGTTGATGCGACGGGTGCCCTTGAAGAACGGCTGGCCGACGGCGTTTTCCTGCATGAAGTCGCGCACGAACTTGCCGGTCTGGATGTCGCGCAGCACCGCCTTCATGCGGGCCTTGGTCTCGTCGTAGGGCAGGATGCGCGGGCCGGACACGTATTCGCCGTACTCGGCGGTGTTCGAGATCGAGTAGTTCATGTTGGCGATGCCGCCTTCGTAGATGAGGTCCACGATCAGCTTCACCTCGTGCAGGCACTCGAAGTAGGCCATCTCGGGCTCGTAGCCGGCTTCCACCAGGGTCTCGAAGCCCATGCGGATCAGCTCGACCAGGCCACCGCAGAGCACGGCCTGCTCGCCGAAGAGGTCGGTTTCGCATTCCTCGCGGAAGTTGGTCTCGATGATGCCCGAACGGCCGCCACCGATGGCCGAGCAATAGGACAGGCCCAGCTCAAGCGCCTTGCCCGAGGCGTCGTTGTGCACCGCGACCAGGCAGGGCACGCCGCCGCCCTTGGTGTATTCACCGCGCACGGTGTGGCCGGGGCCCTTGGGGGCCATCATGATGACGTCGACGCCGGGCTTCGGCTCGATCAGGCCGAAGTGCACGTTCAGGCCGTGGGCGAAGGCGATGGCGGCGCCTTCCTTCAGGTTGTCGTGGACGTACTTCTTGTAGGTCTCGGCCTGAAGTTCATCGGGCATGGTGAACATGATCAGGTCACACCATGCGGCGGCCTCGGCGATCCCCATGACCTGCAGGCCCTCGGCTTCGGCCTTCTTGGCGGATGCCGAGCCTTCGCGCAGGGCGACGACGAGGTTCTTGGCACCCGAGTCACGCAGGTTCAGCGCATGGGCATGGCCCTGGGAGCCGTAGCCCAGGATGGCGACCTTCTTGTCCTTGATCAGGTTGATGTCGCAATCGCGATCGTAATAGACACGCATGGTGTTTCTCCTTCCATTCCTGCGGCCACCATAGGCCCTGTTGCGGCAGCATTCGTTGCAAAATTCTCATTCATTCGCTATTTGATGAGGAAGCCATTCGTGATTTGCTGTACGGTGAAAGAAATATGCTGGATGATGCCGACAGGCGCATTCTTCGTCAGTACCAGGCCGACCCCTCGGCCAGCACGGCCCAGCTGGCAGAGCGGGCGGGGCTGACCCCCGCGACATGCTGGCGGCGGATCGAGCGGATGCAGGATGCCGGGGTGATCCGCGGCGTGCGCGGGGTGATCGACTGGCGGGCGCTCGGCTATACGGTCGAGGTCTCGCTGCGCATCACCCTGGACAAGAGCGCCCCGCGTGCCTTCGACGACTTCGCCGCCGCCGCCCGCAAGATCCCCGAGGTGCTGGAGATCCAGACCTTCCTCGGCCAGGTCGATGCGCGCCTCGGCATCATCGCCCGCGACGTGGAACACTACCAGGAGATCTACCGGGAGAGGGTCCTGGCGCTGCCCCATATCACCGATATCGACGCGCTGATGCATGTGGCCCGGGTGAAGTTCGACGAACAGGTGCCGCTATGAGCGAGGCCTTCCCCCTCGACGAGACCGACCGCGCCCTGCTGCGCGCCCTGGCCGAGGATGCCACCCAAAGCTCCGGTGCCCTTGGCCGCCGCTTCGGCCTGTCGCAACCCGCCACCTGGCGCCGCATCAAGCGGCTGGAGCAGGCCGGCGTGCTGGCTGGCCGCCGCCTCGACCTTGACCTGAAGCGCCTGGGCTTCGGAGTGACGGTCTTCCTGGGGATACGCCTCGCCACCAAGGGCCGCGCTTCGCTGGAAGAGTTCGAGCGCGCCGTCTCGGCCATCCCCGAGGTGCAGACCATCGAGCATATCCTCGGCGTCTACGACTACCGTCTGCGCGTCGCCGCCCGCGACCTGCCGGACTTCGAGCGCGTCCTGCGCCGCCGCATCATGACCCTGCCGGGGGTCGGCAGCGTCGACGCCAATGTCATGCTCTCGGAAGAACGCCTGCCCGGACCGCTCTAGGAGGCGACCGCGCCGCAGTCCCCCTTTCATCATCACCAGGCTGAAAATATTCCGGGGGTGAATTGAGCCGAAGGCTCGAGAGGGGGCAGCGCCCCCTTACCCCTTCGCCCCAAGTCCCATCTGCATGAGCACCTTGCGCACTGGCGCTGCCGCGTAAAGCGCATCCAGACCGACGGCGCGCAGATCGCGCAGGGGTTGGGCCGAGATCTGGCTGGCCCGGTTCAGTGCGTCGATCCCGGCGGCGCGGATCTGCACCTCCCGGTGCCGCGCACGATCATACTCGGCCATCATCCGGGCATCGCCCAGACGGTCGGGGGCGGCACGGGCGAGGTCGCGCAGGCAACGCAGGTCGCCAAGGGACATGTTCAGCCCCTGCGCCCCGATGGGCGGCACCACATGGGCGGCCTCGGCCATCAGCGCCAGGCGCTCGCCGGACATGTGCTCGGCCACCTGGGTGATGATCGGCCAGACCGAGCGACGGCTGAGCAGGCTCAGCGGGCCCAGGATCTCGCAGCTGCGCCGGTTCATCTCGGCCTCGAAGGCCTCGACCTCCAGCGCGGCCAGCTGTTGCACACGCGGCCCATCCTCCATCCAGACCACGGCCGAGCGGTGCCGGCCCTCGTGATCGGGCAGGGGGACAAGCGTGAAGGGGCCGCCCGAGCGGTGGATCTCGGTCGAGACATTCTCATGCGGCAGCGGGTGGCTGACCGAGAAGGCCAGGGCCTTCTGACCGTAGCGCCGGGTCGAGACACCGATCCCCGCCGCCTGCCGCATTGGCGAATTGCGCCCGTCGGCGGCCAGCACCAGCCGGGTCTTCACCCGGGTGCCGTCCGAAAGGCCGACGATCGCCCCGGCTTCGCGGGTGAACAGGCTGGAGGTGCCGGTGCCGGCGCGGAAGGTCACGTTGGGCAGGGCCCCGAGCCGCGCCAGGATCTCGCGGCGCAGCAGCCAGTTGGGAAGGTTCCAGCCGAAGGGAAGATCAGAGATGTCGGTCGAATCGAAGTCGCGGATCACCCGGGGTTCGGGCTCGGGGCCGCCGGCATCGACGATGCGCATGATGCGCAGCGGCGCGGCGTGGCTGGCGAGGTGATCCCAGATCCCGGCCTCGGCCAGCAGAGCCTGGGCCGGTTGCAGGAAGGCGGTGGTGCGCAGGTCGGCGCCCTCGGCGCTGGCCTCGGTCACCGGCGGGGCGGGATCCAGGCAGAGCACGCGGAACCCCTCGGCCCCCATGACCGCGGCGGCAGTCAGCCCCGCGACACCGCCGCCCGAGATCACGATATCGAAGTCGAACTCCATCCCAGGTCCTCCCTAGCCCCGCGTCAGCAGGATCAGCACAATGAACACCACCGGCACCAGGGCCAGGGCGGTCAGGCCAAGCGCCACCAGCCCCCAGGTCTTCACCGCCAGCACCATGGCGGTCACGGCGATCAGCGCGGCATAGCCGATATGGCCGAAGAAGTCCCGTTCGAGATCGCGCAGGATCCAGCCCAGAACGGGGATGTAGTGATAGAGGCGGCGGGGGGCGGCAAGCGTGGTCATGGTGTCTCCGTCAGATGTCCTGCCCTTCAGATGGGGGCAAAGCGCGCCCGGGGCAAAGCGACATCCGGTCGCTTACAGCAGCGCCTTCAGGAAACCCGAGAGGTCGGCGGTGCTATGATGCACATGAGGCGCTTCGACGGGATCGGGGGCGACATGGACACAGCGCAGGCCCATGGCGAAGGGCTCGATCAGGTTGCGGGGGTCGTCCTCGAACATCGCGGCGCGGGTCGGGTCCAGCCCGTCGGTGCCGAAGACCGTGTCATAGGCGGCGCGGTCGGGCTTGGGGTGGAAGCCGGCATGCTCGATCCCGTAGATCGCCGCAAAGAGCCCCGAGAGGCCGCGCGCCTCGAGCACCCTCTCGGCATAGGGGCCCGAGCCGTTGGTGAAGACGATCTTGCGGCCGGGCAGGTCGCGGATATGGGCCGCAAGGTCGGGGTCGCGCTGCAGGTGGCTCATGTCGATCTCATGCACATCGGCCAGGTAGGGGCCGGGGTCGACGTCATGCAGGCGCATCAGCCCCGAGAGGGTGGTGCCATGGTCGTGCCAGTAGTCGCGCCGCATCCGGTCGGCCTCGGCCTGGCTCACGCCGAGGGCCTTCATCACCCAGGCGGTCATGCGCACCTCGATCTGATCGAAGAGCCGCGCCTCGGGCGGATAGAGGGTATTGTCCAGGTCGAAGACCCAGGTAGTGACATGGCTGAAGGCATTTTCCGGCATGGCGCGACGCTAGCCCCGGCGCGGGCCGGGCACAAGCGCTGGTCTTGCATCGGGGCCGTCCCGCTGCCTAATGTGTCGCGACGATGAAAGGAACCCGGCTTCATGGCCAGCAAACCCCCGCAGGGCGATGCCTATTCGCTGATCCTCGAGGCCATCGACATCGGTCTTTACCGGCCCGGTGACCGGCTGGTGGAAAGCGAGCTGGCGGACCGTTTCGGCGTCTCGCGGACCCCGATTCGCGAGGCCCTGCAGCGGCTCGAGACCCAGGGCCTGCTGGCCCGCGACGGGCGCTCTCTGATCGTCGCCTCGCTGGATCACAACCAGCTGGCCGAGCTGTACGTCGTGCGCTCGGAGCTGGAGGCGCTGGCGGCGGGCCTCGCGGCGCGCCACGCCACCCCCGAGGAGGTGCGGGTGTTGCAGGACATGGTGGCTGCCGACCGTCGTCACCTGGGCGATCCGGCGGCGCTGGCCCGGGCCAACAAGCGCTTTCATCACCAGATCCACCTGGCCTCGCACAACCGTTTCCTGGTGCAGCAGCTGGATCTCGTGCACCGTTCGATGGCCCTGCTGGCGACGACCTCCCTGGCGGCCGATGGGCGGGGCAGCGACGCGCTGAGCGAACATGCGGCCATCGTCCGCGCCATCGCAGGGCGGGACGAAGAGGCCGCGGCCGAGGCACTGCGCAGCCATATTTCCCAGGCCTATGTGACCCGCCTGAAGCTGGACGCCGAGCGCGACGCCGATCTCTAGCTGTCCGGCGCGGCTGACCTGTCCCCGGGGCGCGGCGGCGTGACCTGGCCGGAGGGAGATGGCGGGCTCAGCGAGAGGCCGTGCTGGGTCTTGTCCCAGTAGAAGGGGTTCACCACCAGTTCGAACAGCGCGTTGTAGGCTGCCAGGCATCCCAGCGGATAGTAGAGATGCAGGGTGGGAATCCAGGGCCAGAGATGCCGGTGCCGCCGACGGCGGGTGGCGATCAGCCCGAGGGCGATGTTCTGCACCTCGGCGCAGAAGAAAAGCACGGCGCATGTGGTCAGCAGCGCCTGTGGCACCAGCGTCAGCAGGGGATGGGGCACCCCTGCCAGCATCAGCCAGAACGACCAGAGCAATGGCGCCAACAGGAACTGCGAGATCGCGGTGATGAAATGGGCGTGGAACCCGATCGTTCGCCAGGCCCCGAGCTCGCGGTGCAGCCGGTGCGGGTGGCGCAGGTGCACGAGGTAGGTGACCATGTAGCCCTTCAGCCAGCGCGAGCGCTGCTTGACCCAGGGCAGGGTGCGGCAGTTGGCCTCTTCCCCGGTGGTGGTGTTCAGAAGTTCGGTCCGGAAGCCGTGGCGGGCCAGGCGGATGCCCAGGTCAGCATCCTCGGTCACGTTGTGGGCGTCCCAGCCGCCGAGGATCTCGATCACGTCGCGGCGCAGGAAAAGCGTGGTGCCCCCGAGCGGGACGGCGAACCCCATGCGTGCCATGCCGGGCAGGACCAGCCGGAACCAGGTGTTGTATTCGACGGTGAAGCACCGGGCCAACCAGTTCTGCCGCGGATTGTAGTAGTCCAGCGCTCCCTGCAGGCAGGCGGTCCGGGGCGGGGCGGCGGCGAAGCGGGCGGCGACGCGGCGCAGCTGGTCGGCATCCGGTGCATCCTCGGCATCGTAGATCCCGATGATCTCTCCACGGCAGAAATCCAGCGCGTAGTTCATCGCCCGTGGCTTGGTCTGCGGCGTGCCTGCGGGCACGACCACGGTGCGGATCCAGTGCGGCAGGGCCAGCCCGGCGATCGTCGCCCGGGTGATGTCGTCGGCCTCTTCCAGCACCAGCACGATATCCAGCTTCTCGCGCGGGTAGTCGAGCTGTTGCAGCCGCTTCAGAAGCGCCGCCGCGATGCGCCTCTCGCGGAACAGGGGCACCAGGATCGAGATATCGGGCAGCTCTGCCTCGGGCAAGGGGCCGGGCGGGGCGGGCGGAGCAGGGCGCAGCAGGTGCACCGTGGCAGCCGCGCCCTTCAGCACCATCGCCAGCACCAGCGTCATCACCGCCCAGCCGGTCAGCGCCACCAGCACGGCCCCCGGGTGCAGCAGGCTCGCCAGCACCAGCAGGGTCAGCAGGCCGAAGGTCACGGCCAGGCGTCGCCGCGTCGCCGACCAGGTGCGGCAGCTTTCCGAGGCCGGCACCCGGCTGGACATCTGCTGCACCAGCTGGTTGCGGTGATGGGCGGCCACGGCGGCCTGGATCTGGGCGCGCGGCGCGATCACCGGGCGCAGACCCAGCCGCATCTCGCGGCGCAGCCGGTAGGCCAGGGGGGCGACGATCTCTACGTAATGCTCGGGGCGGGCGGTTGCGCAGACCAGGATGCCGTCATGGCTGCGCCAGGGCACGACCTGGTGGCGCAGGCAGAACTTCGGATCCAGAAGGTCCTGCAATCCGGGATCCGGGGGCGCCTTGGTGATATCGACCAGTTCCAGCCCGTTCTGCTCTGCCAGCAGGGCCAGGACCTCGGGTTCGTCGATCTCTCCCTCGGCCCAGCGTCTGCGCAGCTCGGCGGGCGGGGGCAGCGACCTTTGCCCGGCGAAGGCCGTGGGCATTTCCCGAAACATGCCGGCCTGCCCGAGATCCAGCCCCTCAGAGCTGGGCGGACCGACATGTATCGAGCGCTGCGCGTCCAGCTTTCGCAGGTTCGATGCCATAAATGTACGACCCCTTAAGTCTTTCGCACATGTGTTTCGCAGGAGATCCTTAATTGGCTGTTAACAAGATCTTTCCGAGAGGTTGCTCAAGGCGGCCTGCCGGCGTTTGCCCATGAACGTTAGCCCATGACATTGCCCACGAAAAAGGGCGGCGCCGCTGATGCGGGCCGCCCTTCGGAAGGGGATCAGGCAGGGTTAGGCGGCGACGCCCATCGAGGCCACGAAACGCTCGAACAGGTAGAAGCTGTCCTGCGGGCCGGGGCTGGCCTCGGGGTGGTGCTGGACCGAGAACACCGGGCGATCGGTCATCCGGATACCGCAGTTCGACCCGTCGAACAGGCTGACATGGGTCTCCATCACGCCGGCGGGCAGGGTCTGGCTGTCGACCGCGAAACCGTGGTTCATCGAGGTGATCTCGACCTTGCCGGTCTCGACGTCCTTCACCGGATGGTTGGCGCCGTGGTGGCCGTGGTTCATCTTCACGGTCTTGGCACCGAGCGCCAGCGCCAGCATCTGGTGGCCGAGGCAGATCCCGAAGACCGGCATCGACGAGCGCTCCAGCACCTGCTGGATCATCGGCACGGCATAGGCGCCGGTGGCGGCGGGGTCGCCGGGGCCGTTCGAGAGGAACAGACCGTCGGGCTGGTGCGCCAGAACGTCATCCGCCGTGGCCGAAGCGGGCAGAACGGTAACGTCGCAGCCGGCCGAGGCCAGGCAGCGCAAGATGTTGCGCTTGGCGCCGTAGTCGACGGCGACGACCTTGAAGCGGGGGGCTTCCTGGCGGGCGAAGCCGTCGGGCCAGGCCCATCTCATCTCGTCCCAGCGGTAGGACTGGGCGCAGGTCACGTCCTTGGCCAGGTCGAGCCCGACGAGGCCCTTGAAGCCGCGCGCCCGGGCAACCAGCGCCTCGACGTCGAAGTTGCCGTCGGGGTCATGGGCCAGGGCGGCATGGGGCGCGCCGCGGGCGCGGATCGCGCGGGTCAGGCGGCGGGTATCGATGCCGCCGATGGCGATGCGGCCGCGCGCCGCCAGCCAGTCCCCGAGTTCGCCGGCGGAGCGCCAGTTCGAGGGCTCGGTCGGATCCCATTTCACCACCATGCCGGCGGCGACGGGATCACCGGTCTCGTCGTCCTCGGGGTTGACGCCGACATTGCCGACATGGGGGAAGGTGAAGGTGACGATCTGTCCGGCGTAGGAGGGATCGGTCATGATCTCCTGGTAGCCGGTCATGGCGGTGTTGAAGCAGAGCTCGGCTTCGGTCACGCCGGTGGCGCCGAAGCCGCGGCCGTAGAACACGGTCCCATCGGCAAGCGCGAGGCAGGCGGTCGGTTTCGGTCCTTGAGACAGGGGCATGGGCGACTCTTACGGCTATGGGCAAATTGGCGCATGGCTAGGCCCTGGGGACGGGGAGGTCAAGGCCTCAGGTCCGGCCAATCGGGCCAAAGGTGCCGCTTTCGCAGGCATCCGTGGATGCAGCGGGGTCGGGCGTGACGTGACGGCGAGGCGCAAGCGGGAAACCTTGTCGCGCCGAAGTGGTTTCTATATGGTGACCATCTGCAATCAACGCGAGGGTAGACGCGACATGCAACTTCGGGAACGGGTCAATTCCGCTCTGAAACAGGCGATGAAGGACCGGGCCGGCGACAGGCTCTGCACCCTGCGGCTGATCAACGCCGCGATCAAGGACCGCGACATTGCGGCCAGGGGCGAGGGCAGCGAGGACGGGGTCGGCGAGGGCGAAGTCCTGGCCATCCTCGGCAAGATGGTCAAGCAGCGCCAGGAAAGCGCGCGGGTCTACGAGGAAGGCGGCCGCATCGACCTGGCCCAGCAGGAGCTGGGCGAGATCGACGTGATCGAGGAATTCCTGCCCAAGCAGCTGTCGGACAAGGAAGTCGAGACCGCCATCGACGAGGCGGTCTCTGTCACCGGCGCCAGCTCGATCCGCGATATGGGCAAGATCATGGGGCATCTGAAGTCGCGCTACACCGGCCAGATGGACTTTGGCGCGGCGGGCTCCAAGGTGAAGCAGCGCCTCGCCTCCTGAGCGCGCCCGGCTGACATGCAAGACCCCTGGTGCCCCTGGCGCCGGGGGTTTTTCTTTACCGGGGGCCGGGGGCTTCGTTAACGCCAGGCGCCGGTAACCTTGATCGTTTCCTGACGCGGGGAAGGCCTGCGGCCGCTTTCGGGCGGGGATGGGGCGGAGAGGTGGAGAGCGCGGACAAACGCGCGGCTTTCCCGGCCGGGGCGATTCGGGGGCACGGACGGGTGGGAACCCGGACCTCGGCTGTCGTGTTGGACCCTGAATGCCCCGGCCATCCGAGGAGGAGCGCGATGAAAGCCCGATCCCAAGCCCAGCAGAAGGCGGCCGGTGCCGCCCTTGCCGCCAAGCGCGGCGAGCAGGACCCCGACGCGCTGCAAGGCGCCTCGCGCGAGATGTACGACGAGATGACGGAGGCCGAGCTCGAGGAGATGGCCTCGACCTCGCATGACGATCTGCCGAAGCGGGCCTGAGGCGCGGATCTGGGCTGCGGGTCTGCCGAAGTGGCCTAGGCGCGACGGAAGGCGGCGCGCAGTTCGCCCGCCAGGCGCTTGCGCTCGTCCTCCGAGAGGAAGGCGCCGATCTCGACCTCGCGGCCATTGCCCGACAGGGTCACGTAGTGGGGCACCGGGCCGCCTGTCTGGTGCACCGTGACACGGACCCAGTAGGTATTGCAGTGCCAGTCGGCCCGCGCGCCACGCGGCCCCTCGCGGGTCAGGCGGGTCTCGGTCGGGCCGATCCGCAGCTGCTCGTGGATCATCCCGTCTGCGTAAGAGCGGCGCAGCCCCCACCACAGCCCCCAGAGCGCCAGCAGCGCGAAGGGCAGCAAGCCCCAAAGCGCCAGCGTGCCGAGGAAGGCCGTCAGGGGGATCATCGCGAGGGCGAAGAAGGTCAGGATCACCGCCGCGAAACCCTGCGGCGGCAGTGAGCGGTGCGGGCTCAGCTCCAGCTCTGTCTCGGTGGTCCAGCGGTAGGGCATGGGGGCCTCATGCAAAGGGGCGCCACATTGGGCGCCCCTTGTCAGTTTCCGTTTCCAATCACGCCGGGGCTCAGTGCGCCGGGGACTTGTCCCAGTCTTCCTGCTTCGGAAGCTGCTCGAAGGTGTGTTCGGGCGGCGGGCTGGGCAGGGTCCATTCCAGGGTGTCGGCGTATTCGTTCCAGTAGTTGTTCTGCGTCACCTTCGCCCCGCGGAACAGCGAGTAGAAGACGATGCCGAAGAAGAACACGAACGAGGCGAAGGACACGAAGGCGCCGATCGAGGACCAGAAGTTCCACAGCGCGAAGCCTTCCGGGTAGTCGATGTAGCGGCGCGGCATGCCCTGGCGGCCCAGGAAGTGCTGCGGGAAGAAGGTCAGGTTGGCACCCAGGAACATCATCCAGAAGTGCAGCTTGCCGGCCCACTCGGGGTATTGGCGCCCGGTCATCTTGCCGAAGTAGAAGTAGATACCTGCGAAGATGGCGAAGACGGCACCCAGCGACATCACGTAGTGGAAGTGCGCCACGACGTAGTAGGTGTCATGGTAGGCACGGTCCACAGGCGCCTGGCTCAGCACCAGGCCGGTCACGCCGCCCACGGTGAAGAGGAACAGGAAGCCGAAGGCCCAGAGCATGGGCGTCTTGAACTCGATCGAGCCCTGCCACATCGTCGCGATCCAGCTGAACACCTTCACGCCCGTGGGCACCGCGATGACCATGGTCGCCAGCATGAAGTAGCTCTGCTGGGTCAGCGACAGGCCGACGGTGTACATGTGGTGTGCCCAGACGACGAAGCCGAGGACACCGATGGCGATGATGGCCAGGACCATCGGCAGGTAGCCGAAGATCGGCTTGCGCGAGAAGGTCGAGATCACGTGGGAGATGATGCCGAAGCCCGGCAGCACGATGATGTAGACCTCGGGGTGACCGAAGAACCACAGGATGTGCTGGTAGAGGATCGGATCCCCGCCGCCGGCCGGGTTGAAGAAGGTCGTGCCGAAGTTCCGGTCGGTCAGCAGCATGGTGATCGCGCCGGCCAGGACGGGCAGGGCCAGGAGGATCAGCCAGGCGGTGACGAAGACGGACCAGGCAAACAGCGGCACCTTGAACAGCGTCATGCCGGGCGTGCGCATGTTCAGGAAGGTGGTGATGATGTTGATCGCGCCGAGGATCGAGGAGGCACCCGAAACGTGCACCGCGAAGATCGCCAGATCGGTCGAATAACCGCCCTCGGTGGTCGACAGCGGCGGGTAGAGCACCCAGCCGATGCCCGAGCCGAGCTGGTCGTTGCCGCCCGGAGCCAGCAGCGAGGCGACGCCGAGGCCGACACCGGCCACGAACATCCAGAAGCTGAGGTTGTTCAGGCGCGGGAACGCCATGTCCGGCGCGCCGATCTGCAGCGGCATGAAGTAGTTGCCGAAGCCGCCGAAGAGGGCGGGGATCACCACGAAGAACATCATCAGGACGCCGTGATAGGTGATCATAACGTTCCAGAGGTGCCCGTTCGGGGTACATTCCGCAGCGGAGGGCCAGAAGCGTGCGCCCTCGAGGCACATGAACTGCACGCCGGGGTGCATCAGCTCCATCCGCATGTAGACGGTGAATAGTACCGAGATCAGGCCCGTCACCGCGGCGACGACCAGATAGAGAATCCCGATGTCCTTGTGGTTCGTGGACATGAACCAGCGGGTGAAGAACCCGCGGTCGTCCTCGGCCCCGTGGCCATGTACGGCTGCGTCGGCCATGATTGCCTCCTCGTCAGGTTGGTTTGAAGCCCGCGGAAGGGACTCCGCGGGCTCTCAAATTAGTGACTTTCTATAATCGGCACGCGGTTCCGACAATGGCCGTAATTGACGCAGATCAATTTTTTCGCGTTCCGTTCGGGCCTGCAGGCCGCTCGTGGGTCGCGATCCAGTCACGGGCAGGTCCCCGGCAGGGGTCCTGTCCGGCCCTGCGCGGGACGCCGGTCGGTGCCGCAGCAGGACTCCTCCCTCCCTGCCGCGGGGCTGGATGCGCGGGCCAGGGGGGCGGAGCCGCCTGCACGGCGGTCCCGCCCCGCCCCTCAGGAGCCGTCGCCCTCGGTCGCCCCTGCCTCGCCTTTGGCCTCGTCCCCGGCGGACACCTCGGAGAATGTGGCAAGGTAGGCCGCCACGTCGGCTTGGTCCGAACGCATCTTGAAGCTCATCTTGGTGCGCGCGCCCTTGTCGTCGAGGAACTCGGCCAGAAAGGCCTTGGGGTCGGTCATGTAGGCCTGGATGTTGTCGACATCGAAGACCAGCCCGGCTTCGCCCGCCTCGACGATCGAGGTGCCGTAGCGGAAATCGGTGCTGCCGGCGGTGCGTCCGATGACCCCGTAGAGGTTCGGTCCGGTGGGGCCGCCCTTGACGAAGACCTCATCGGCCGAGGCGATGGTGTGGCAGGCCTTGCACTTGCGGAACTCCTTTTCGCCGTTGGCGGCGTCGCCCTCGGCGAAGGCGGGAGAGGCGAGCAGAAGAGATGCGGCTGCCATGGTGATGAATCGGGTCATTCTCTGTCCTCCGATACCGGGTTGCGGCGTTTCCTGATCCGTCTCTACAGCAGCGCTGCGGCAGGCCACAGGGGGCGCGCCTCGGCCAATTGTCGCAGGAGGGCAGGCGGGTTGGCTCTGGCGCAGAGGCAGGCGGGCTGACGGGGAACTGGGCGATCAGCGCCCCTGCGGCGGGAAGGCGGCGTCGAAATTGGCCATCAGCGCGCTGTCGAGGTCTTCCATCGTCACCGGCAGGCCGAGGTCGACGAGGCTGGTCACCCCGCGATCCGAGATGCCGCAGGGCACGATGCCCGAGAAATGCTCCAGCTCGGGTTCGACGTTGATCGAGATGCCGTGGAAGCTGACCCAGCGACGCAGGCGGATGCCGATGGCGGCGATCTTGTCCTCGCGCGGCGAGCCGTCGGGGTTGGGTGTCTTCTCGGGGCGGGGCACCCAGACACCGACGCGGCCTTCGCGGATCTCGCCGCGGATGCCGAAGTCTGCAAGCGTCGTGATGACCCAGGATTCCAGGGCCTTGACGAAGGCGCGGATGTCGCGGCCGCGGCGGTTCAGGTCAAGCATGACATAGACCACCCGCTGTCCGGGGCCGTGATAGGTGTACTGGCCGCCGCGCCGCGCCTCGTAAACGGGGAAGCGGTCGGGGGCCACCAGATCCTCGGGCCGGGCCGAGGTGCCGGCGGTGTAGAGGGGGGGATGCTCCAGCAGCCAGATCGCCTCGCGCGCCGTTCCGGCGGCGATTGCCGCGACGCGCGCCTCCATAACCGCCAGCGCTTCCTCGTAGCCGACAGCTTCGTTGGAGATGATCCATTCGACAGAATTGTCGTTATTTTGTTGGTTCGGCTGCGGCAAAACTTCTTCTCCGGCGGGCTGGTTGGGGGCTATGCTGGATTCGATTGAGCCTTTTTCATTTATGTCCATCGGAGAGTTTGATCCATGTCCTATCGCAAGATTGCCACGGGGGTCGTTGCGGCCTCGCTCATTGCCACAGCACCAGTTGCCGCCATGGCGGATAGCCTTGGCGCCGCCATTGTCGGCGGCATCATCGGCGGCGCCATCATGAACGGCGCGGCCAAGCCCAAGCGCACCTATACCTCTTCCGGCGTCTCCTCTGTCACCCGCGCGCAGAACCGCGAGGTGCAGACGGCGCTGAACTACTTCGGCTTCAATGCCGGCACGCCGGATGGCGTCATGGGGTCGCGCTCGCGCAGCGCGATCATGCAGTACCAGTCCTACATGTCCTTCCCCGCCACCGGCCAGTTGCTGACCTTCGAGCGCGACCACCTCGTCGGCTCCTACAACCGGGCCGCGCTTGGCGGTCCCGACGTGACCCGCTCGCTCAGCAAGTCGCGGGACGGCGCGCGCGGTCTGCTGGTGATCTGGCGGGACGGGACGGGCGCCTCGGGCCATGGCGGCATGGGCTATGCCGGCCTGCCGATCGAGGTCTCGGATGCGGTGGACGAGGTTGCCGCCAGCACCGAGCCGACACCCGAACAACTGCTGCAACGGGCCGGTTTCATCCAGACCGCCGACCTGAACGGCGATGGCCAGAACGACTATATCCTCGATACGGCTGTCACCGGCTCAAGCTTCTGGTGCGGAGCCAGCCAGTGCACCACGATGCTGTTCGTGTCGAACGCGGGCGGCTACGAGCGGCGCCAGTTCCAGTACCTGATGAACCCGCAGCGCACCAACACGGTGCAGGTCAGCTACTTCCAGTGCGACCACACCGGCTGTCGGATGAACGATCCGCTGGCCCAGCCCCAGATGGCGGTCGCCCCGGCACCGGCCCCCGCGCTGCCGCAGCAGCAGCTTGCGGCGGCACCCGTCGCCCCGGCGCCGCAGCCGCTGGCCAGCCTGCCGACCTTCGCCCTGCAGGCAAGCCCGGCTCCGGCGCCCTCGCTGGCGGGCTATTGCGAGAAGGTCAGCCTGATGACCTCGTCCAACGGCGGCTATGTGACCCTGGCCACCATGTCGGACCCCAAGATCGCCCTGGGCGAGCAGTTCTGCTATGCCCGCACCTATGCCACCACCGAGGGTGAGCAATACGTGCAGCGCGTGCCCGGCCTGACCCCGGCAGCCGCATCCCAGCAATGCGCGGGCTTCGAGCCGGTGCTGGCGCCCTATGTCGCCAGCCTCTCGACCACGCCGGCCGCGCAGGTCATGGCCAATGTGGCCAGCTACGCGGCGACCTCCGGCATGACGGCCGACCAGCTGAAGGCCACGGCGAAGATCTGCCTCTTCTCGGGCTATCGCGGGGACAACATGCCGGTGGCGCTGGGCTCGGCCCTGCTGCTGGCCGGGGCGGGCGAAACGCCCTACGCCGAGCTGGTCGCGCATCACCTGAACGAGGGGTATGGCACAGAGGCGGCGCCTCTGGCTGCGACGGGCTGGTACCAGATCGCCATTGCCGCGCTGGATGGCGGCGCGCCCTCGGTCTTCGGGGACAGCCTGCCCGACCGGGTGGAGCTGCTGCGCGCCGCGGCGCTTGGCCTGCGCATGCCGGTGCAGCAACTGAACGAGGCTCCGGCCAGCGTGCCCGCCTCGCTGCCCAGCTTCAACCTTAGCAAGTAAACCCTGACCACACTGCCGCGGAAGGGCCGTTCCGTCGATCGGAGCGGCCCTTTGCCTTTCGGCGACGGCCGTTCCGTCCATGCCGGACGGGTCGTTTTCGGCCCCCTGTCCGGGCCAGTCGGAAATTCCACGCAAGCAGGTGATTTTGCGCTTCACATTGCCGGCGACGCTGGGTATACGCCCGCTACCTACCTGATCACGTGCGGTCGTGGCGGAATTGGTAGACGCGCAGCGTTGAGGTCGCTGTGGGGTAACACCCGTGGAAGTTCGAGTCTTCTCGACCGCACCAGATCAGAGGGCAGCCGCCTGATATCTCTCAGGAAATTCTGGCCCCTCTGTATGCCCCCCCCCAAGAAAACTGATCCTCCGAGCCGGCGAAGAAGCCGACCTTTCTGCAGGTCCTGGTGAACCTCTTCGCGCCTGACAGTACAGCGTGATGTGGTCGGCCTTGACCCGGCAGCAGGGTGTGGTGAGCGCCACCGCGAAGGCTGCCCGGACACCGGCAGGGCTTAAGCTGGCGGGGGTGGTCATGGTCGGCTCTCCGTCTGCGTCCGCTCCAGATTCTGCAGCCTCTGGCTGGCCTGCTTTCTCAGCCCATGGATCTGTCCCTATGTCCCGTGGGCGTTTCAAGCGCGCTTATCGCGGCAGCGCCATCCCCGGGCGCCCTGCGCGCTGTTACGCTCACATGGTCCGTTCTCGATTGCTACCGCCGCCTCGGGGCCGTCGTCTGGCGCGCGGGTGTCTCGATCCATGATCGCCCTTTGCGCCGGGCCAGGGGATCCTGCATCACAAGACGGTCGCGCTGACCGGACACCCCCGGTCAGCATGAATCCTGTTCATGGCCCTGATAAATCATGGCCACCTTATCCGGGCACGCTTGCACGCCACATTCGGAAGCAGACACCTTCCGAACCGGAGACACAGAGATGGCCAACCCGACCGACCCGCAAGATCCCGCCCGCCGCGATCTGCTTCTGCCTGCCGACGCCGCAGCCTCCGGGCATGCCTCGACTGGCGCCGGGGCCGTGCTGGCGCAGGCGACGAGCGAATGGGACAAGACCTTCCCGAAAAGCGACCGCGTCGACCACCAGAAGGTCGGCTTCACCAACCGATACGGTATCGCCTTGGTGGGTGATCTCTACCTGCCGAAGGAGCGCTGGGCAGGGCGCCTGCCGGCCATCGCCGTCGCCGGCCCGTTCGGCGCCGTCAAGGAACAGGCCGCGGGGCTCTACGCTCAGGAGATGGCCGAGCGCGGATTCGCGGCGCTGGCCTTCGATCCCTCCTATGTCGGCGAGAGCGGAGGCATGCCGCGCTACGTGGCCTCTCCCGACATCAACACCGAGGATTTCATGGCGGCGGTCGATTGCCTCGGCCTGCACGAGGCGGTGGATCGCGGGCGTATCGGCATGATCGGCATCTGCGGCTTCGGTGGCATGGCCCTGAATGCCGCCGCCCCCGACAAGCGGGTCAGGGCGGTTGCGGTGACGTCGATGTATGACATGAGCCGGGTGATGGCGCGCGGCTACCATGACGCGATGACAGGGGACCAGCGCGCAGCGACCCTTGAAGCCCTGAGCCGGCAGCGCTGGGACGACGCCGCGTCCGATGCCGTACCCGCGCTGGCGGGCGGGCTGCCCGACGCGATCGACGAGGCGACCGATCCGGTCACCCGCATGTATCATGCCTACTACAAGACGGACCGCGGCTATCACCCGCGTTCGCTGAACTCGAACGGCGGCTGGAACGTGACCTCTCCGCTGTCGTTCATGAACATGCCTCAGCTCTCTTGTCTCCACGAGATCTCGCCCCGACCGACGCTGCTCATTGCCGGCTCCGAAGCGCATTCGCGCTACTTCAGCGAGGACGCCCATGCCGCGGCGCGCGATCCGCGGGAGTTGGTGATCATCGACGGTGCCGATCACTGCGACCTCTATGACCAGAAGGGGATCATTCCCTTCGACCGTCTCCAGGGGTTCTTCGAAGAACACCTGGCTTGAAAAGCGGTGCCGCCTTGCCACAGTAGGGCGGCACCCTCTCGCCTCCCGTCGCCGTGGTGGCCGCAACGGACCGCCAGGTCCTTCGATGAAAGGAAGAAACGATGAAGATCATGCGTGCGGGCACTGCGCCCTCGACCCCCGGCCCGGCAGAGTACTTCACCGGGACGGTGCGGATCGACCCGCTCTTCAAGGCCGATGAGCCGGGCCGCGCCGGCGGCGCACATGTCACATTCGAGCCGGGCGCCCGGACGGCCTGGCACACCCACCCGGCGGGGCAGACCATCATCCTCACCTTCGGGCGCGGTCGCGTGCAGCGGGCCGGCGGCCCCGTGGAAGAGGTGTCGGCCGGAGATGTCGTGGTCTTCGCGCCCGGTGAAAGGCACTGGCATGGTGCGGCGCCCGAAACGGCAATGTCGCATATCGCCATCCAGGAAAGCATCGACGGAACCGCGGTGACCTGGCTCGAACAGGTCGCCGACGCGGACTACCTGGCCTGACGCCATCCATCGGATCCGATCCACCTGGCTTCAACCGCGCCGCCGGCGCTGGCTGTCCTGTCGGCGGAGTGCCTCGATACCGGGCGTGCTCCGCCGGCTGACGGCCTGGGTCTCAGGCAGGGCGAGTTGTCAATTCAGTGGATAAATTCATGGTGCGCACGAGTCTCGCCTTCGGCGACAGCATCCCCTGGGGAACCACCCCGTTGGAGGGGGGCGCCATCGCTACGGAGATCGCTGGACCACGGTGGTCGAGCAGGGGCTGGGAGCGGGCCTCCGGGTGAATCCCGAGGGTCTCGGCGGGCGGGGGACTGCGACGGATGACCTGGCGGCAGCTTTCGGCCGCAACGGGCGGGCGCGCCTTGCCGATGATGCTGGCCGGCCACTCTCCGCTTGACCGGATCATCATCATGCTTGGGGCCAATGACCTCAAGGCGCAGTTCTGCCCGACCGTCCACGGTGTCGGGGCCTGCATGGGGCGACTGATCGGGATCCTGCGCAGCTTCCCTTGTTCCTGGGTCATGTGGGCATCGAAGATCCTGATCGTCTCGCCGCCGCACTTCGAGATGAGGGCCAGCGGTGAAGGCCCGCAGTCCGGGCGCCGCATCGAGGAAGGCCGCAAGCTGGCCGGCGCCCATGCCGAGATTGGCCGTGCCCAGGGCGGCGGCGTCTTCGATGTCGCCCCCCATGTCACCGCAAGCCCGGTGGACGGCGTGTCCCTGGATGTGGCCAATACGCGGGCACTTGGGGCGGCCCTGATCGCGCCTCTGCGCGGGATTTCGGGCTGATCAGAGGGGCCGTGTTGCGGTGTCCTGAGGGGCCGGTTACGTTTTTTTGGACAAATTAGCAACGTGCCGGTGGTCCGTCCGACGTGTCCCTGAATGCCATCTCCGACGCGCATCCCGTCGTGGCGCCCCTGCGCAAGCGGCGTCTTGCAGATGAGGTCTACGCGCAGATCCTGCTGCAGCTTTCCACCGGACGCTATGCCGTCGGAGAACGGCTGCCGACCGAGAAGGCGTTGGCGGCCATGTATGACGTCTCGCGCCCGGTGGTGCGCGAAGCGTTGCGGCACCTGCAGACCGACGGGCTGATCGACGCGCGGCGCGGCTCTGGAACCTTCGTGTTGCGCCTGCCGCCGCACGAGATGGCGCACTACACCGACGATGCAAGGATCGCCCAGTACATGCGGTCCTACGAGGTGCGCCAGTGCCTGGAATCCGAGGCCGCGCGCCTTGCCGCCCTCCGCATCAACCAGTCGCGCCTGCGTCGCCTGCAACAGGCCTTGCAGAAGATGGAAGACGCCATGGAGCAGGGACAGGACATCCTCGAGGCAGACTTCGAGTTCCATCTCGAGATCGCGCGGGCCTCGGACAACGACCTGTTCGAGAAGCAGCTGATGCTGCTCCAGCCCGACATGGTGGGGACGATGCGCATTGCCTCTTCGATCACCGAAACGCGGCCCGAGGCCCGCAAGCGCCGTGTCGTCCAGGAGCACCGGGACATCTTCGAGGCGATCAGCGTAGGTGATTCCGAACTGGCGCGCCTCTACATGCGCTATCACCTCGTCAGCGTGCGCCACCGGATCATCGACCAGGACAGTTGAGTTTCCCTTTCCGGATCTCCGTCGCTTTTGGGGCAGGGCCAAAAATCCCTTTATTCAATGGGCTTGCGACCGTGTTGATGGCCGTCTCCGCGTCATTCTGGAAAGTATAAGACAAAATAACAGACATGTTTTGGGCGCGCGGACACCTTGCCCGACGAAAGCTGACACCGCCCGTGCGTTGGTCGGGGCAGGTCGGGCGTGGCGTCGCATGGCCCTCTGTCGAACTGCGCAGTTTCCCATGAAGATCACGTCCATCACGCTTGCCCCGATCCAGACCCATCGGCGCACCGGCGCGATCGGTTTTCACCTGATCGTTCAGCTTGACGCGGGTGAGAGGGCCTGGCTGGGGGACTCGGATCTGGATTGGTGCCGGATTTCCATGCCCGACCTCGAGGCGGTGCGTGTCTGAATCAAGAAGATCGTGCTGGGGCGCGACCCTTTCGCGGTGCAGGCGATGAACATCTAGATGGCGAAGTGACTGTACAACTACGTCATCTCGACGCCCGCTACCCGCCTTTCAGCCCGACGTTGCAGATCGCGGCGGGGATCGACATGGCCTGCTTCGACATCACGGGCAAGGCGCTGGACACGCCGGTGCATACCTTCCTCGGAGGCCAGGTCCGCGACGCGATCGACATCTGCTATCCGCTGTTTCAGGTGAAGGCCGAGGCGGAATACGAGCGTAACCTCGGCTATGTCGAGGAGCTTCTGGATCAGGGTATCTCGCGCTTCCGCGCCCACGTCGGCGTGGACTTCAAGAAGGACGAAGCCTTGCTGGCCGCGCTACGGGACCGCTTGGGCGACCGTGTGATGCTGAAGGCGCTGGACTTCCGGGCGCGGCATTGCTGGAAGGACACGCTGCGCGCCTCTGACCGGCTGAAGCAGTTCGGCTTCGAGGTGAATGACAGCCCCAGCTGGCGCGAGGACCTCGCCGGCATGGCCGAGCTGCGCCGCCGGGTCGAGGCGGATATCTCCGAGCATTAATCCTCGGCGCCCGGGTCATGGCGGTGATCCGTGCCGATGCGGTGGACATCTTCGACGTGACGATGCGTTCGGGCGGGCTGGGGGCGATGATGACGCAGATCGGGGACCGGCTGGATACCTCCTGCCTGACCGTCACCGCCAGAGCCTGGGTGAGAGCCTGGTGGGCGCGCAGGTCGGCAATGGCGACGTGATCCGCCCGCTTTCGAACCCGGTCTGCAGGCAGGGCCCGCTTGCGGAGATGCACGACGCCGCCTCGCTGCATGCCGCTATGCAGGGCTGCGACGCGGTGATCCACCTTGGCGGCTATTCCATCGAAGGCCCCTTCGCGCCGATCATGGAGGCCAATATCCTCGGCCTCTACAACCTCTACGAGGCCGCCCGCGCCAACGGCCAGCCGCGCATCCTGTTCGCCTCGTCGAACCACGTGGTGGGCTTCCATGCGCAATCCGACGTGATCGACGCCAGCGCGATGCCGCGCCCCGACAGCCTCTACGGTGTCTCCAAGGTCTTCGG
>NZ_AFPM01000325.1 GCF_000220565.1 Oceanicola sp. S124
CGCCTTGGTGCGGGCCGACGCGCGTGCGGCGCGCGGGCTCAGGCGCGGCGCAGGGCCGCGGTGGCCACCCCCATGACGCAGAGTGCGCCGCCCCCCAGCCGGGTCAGCCGCGGCAGGAGGCGCGGCTGGACCAGCCGCTGCCGCAGCCGGTCGGCCAGCAGCGCATAGGCGAGGGCGTTCAGCGCCGCGAGGCCGACGAAGGTCGGGATCAGCACGCCGAACTGCGGCAGCAGCGCCGTCTCGGGGGAGAGAAACTGCGGCACGAAGGCGATGAAGAAGATGATCGACTTCGGGTTCAGCGCGGTGACCGCGGTGGCATGCAGGAAGACCCGCCGCATGGTGGCTGGGGGCAGGGCCGAGGTCTGGGCCAGCCGGCTGTCCGGGGCGGTGCGGATCATCTTCACGCCGAGATAGACCAGGTAGGCCGCGCCGAGCCACTTCAGCAGCAGGAACAGCTTGGCCGAGGCGAGCACCAGCGCGCCGAGACCCGCCAGCGAGGCCGACATGGCGATCAGGTCGCCAAGCGCCACCCCGGCGGCGGTCGCCAGGGCGACGCGCCGGCCCTGGCTGATCGCATAGCTGAGCACCAGCACGACGGTGGGGCCGGGGATCAGCAGCAGGGCGACGGAAGCGGTGACGAAGGTCAACCAGAGGTGAAGGTCCATGGGGACTCCGTTGATTGGGTGGCCCAAGCCAGCCATCAATGCGGCCCCGTGTAAAGCCCTTGCCATGATCAGGAGAGCATGGCCGGACGCGGTGAGGCAAAGCCGATCGGGATGTCGAGGGGCGAGCTCGGCCAGGGCCTGCGACGCCGTGACAGGCCAGAGGAGCTGGCCGCCCGAAAGCGGCTGCCTGCAAAGTGCGACCCGGATGGGGGCAATGCGGCCGCGCGCGGGGGGGGCGGGGATTGCCTCCACGGCGAAGGGCTGTGCGGGCAGCGCAGGGCGCAGGGCGCGGCGCTGCAAAGCCGATCTGCTCACCGAGAGGAAAACGCGCAGGGGCCTCGGGTGCCGAGACCTGTCCTAGAGTTTGGACGTCCGAAAGCGGCTGCACGCCTGCCGCCACCCGGATGGCGGCGATGCGGCAGAGCAGGGCAGCCGGGGCTTGCCCTCGAGGCAAACGGTCTGGGTCAGGCTGGTACGGGGCGCGGAGGTCGGGGCGCTCTGCCCCGGCTCGTCGACGTCGACCGCCGTGGGCGCTGACCTGCCCCCTCGGGGCCCGATCGAAACGAAAAAGGGCGGCTCCGCAGAGCCGCCCTTTCTGTTCGGGGAGGGGGGCCGCCTCAGCGGGTCTCCACATCCGTGTAGTCGCGTGCGGTCTCGCCGACATAAAGCTGGCGGGGGCGACCGATGCGCATCGAGGGATCCTCGATCTGTTCCTTCCACTGGGAAATCCAGCCGATGGTCCGCGACAGGGCGAAGATCGGGGTGAACATCGAGGTGGGGAAGCCCATGGCCTCGAGGATGATGCCCGAGTAGAAGTCGACGTTCGGGAACAGCTTCTTGTCGGCGAAGTAGGGATCGGCAAGCGCTTGCTTTTCCAGCTCTTTCGCGACCTGCAGCGTCGGGTTGTTCTCGACGCCGAGCAGTTCCAGCACCTCGTCCGCGGATTCCTTCATCACCGTCGCGCGGGGATCGAAGTTCTTGTAGACGCGGTGGCCGAAGCCCATCAGGCGGAACGGATCGTTCTTGTCCTTGGCGCGGGCGATGAACTCGGGGATGCGGTCGACCGAGCCGATCTCGCGCAGCATCTCGAGGCAGGCCTGGTTGGCGCCACCGTGGGCGGGGCCCCAGAGGCAGGCGATGCCGGCGGCGATACAGGCGAAGGGGTTGGCGCCCGAGGAAGACGCCAGGCGCACCGTCGAGGTCGAGGCGTTCTGCTCGTGATCCGCGTGCAGGGTGAAGATCCGGTCCATCGCGCGGCTCAGGATCGGGTTCACCTCGTAGTCTTCTGCGGGAACCGAGAAGCACATGCGCAGGAAGTTGGACGCATAGTCCAGATCGTTGCGCGGGTACACGAAGGGCTGGCCGACGGTGTACTTGTAGGCCATGGCGGCCAGGGTCGGCATCTTCGCGATCAGGCGGATCGAGGCCACTTCCCGCTGGTGCGGGTCATTGATGTCGGTGCTGTCGTGGTAGAAGGCCGACATGGCCCCAACGGTGCCGACGAGGATCGCCATCGGGTGCGCATCGCGGCGGAACCCGGTGAAGAAGCGGTGCATCTGCTCGTGCACCATGGTGTGACGGGTCACCATGGTCTCGAAGGCTTCCAGTTGCTTCGCGTTCGGCAGGGCGCCGTAGAGCAGCAGGTAGCAGACTTCCAGGTAGTGCGATTTGCCGGCCAGCTGGTCGATCGGGTAGCCACGGTGCAGCAGCTCGCCCTTTTCACCGTCGATGTAGGTGATCGTCGAATCGCAGGAGGCGGTGGAGGTGAAGCTCGGGTCGTAGGTGAACATGCCGGTGGTGGCATAGAGCTTGCGGATGTCGATGACATCGGGCCCGGCAGAGGGCGAAAGCACCGGGAATTCGTAGCTCTCACCGTCGACCGTCAGAGTCGCCGTCTTTTTAGGTTCAGACATTCTTGATATCCCTTCCTCTGTTCCCGCACCGGCCCGTCGCAGCGACAGCCCGGCGCCCCTTGTCTTTCACGGCGCTCTCAACGTGTGGTTAAGAGGCGCCGTTGCCGGTTGCATCCGCCAGCCTGAGAAGCACTTCTTCCCGGCCGAGGACCAGCATCATATCGTAAACGCTCGGGGTCGCGGAGCGGCCCGCCAGCGCGGCCCGCAACGGTGCCGCCAGCTGGCCGAATTTCATCCCGTGATCCTCGGCGAACGTCGTCAGTTTCCCCTCCAGATCCTGACGCGTCCAGCTAACATTTTGCAAGTGCGGCGTCAATTCGCCCAGTATACCGATGGATACAGGGTCAAGCGACTTGGCTGCTTTCTCTTCAACCTGAAGCGGTCTGTCCGTCAGGCAGAAGTGAGCTTTTTCAATGAGTTCCGGGTAGGTCTTGGCCCGCTCCTTGAGGAAGGGCATGGCCTCGGAAAGGTAGTTTATTTTTTGTTCCGTCAGAGGATCCTGGCCCGTGACCGCACGGAAGGCCAGCAGCTCTTGCAGCAGCGCAGCATCTTCCGTTGCGGCAATGTGCTGACCGCAGATATTGGCCAGCTTCTTGAAGTCCAGCCGGGCCGGAGACTTGTTCATGCCCTCGAAGCCGAACCACTCCTGCGCCTGGGCATCCGAGAAGACCTCGTCATCGCCATGGGACCAGCCGAGACGGGCCAGGTAGTTGCGCATTCCCGAGGCTGGATAGCCCATGTCGCGGTATTCCTCGACACCAAGCGCGCCATGCCGCTTGGACAGCTTCTTGCCGTCCTCGCCGTGGATCAGCGAGATATGGGCATAGACTGGCAGGGGCCAGCCCATGGCGCTGTAGATGCCCATCTGGCGGGCAGCGTTGTTCAGGTGGTCGTCGCCCCGGATGACATGGGTCACGCCCATGTCGTGGTCGTCGACCACCACCGCCAGCATGTAGACCGGGGTGCCGTCCGAGCGCAGCAGGATCATGTCGTCAAGCTGGTCGTTGCCGATCCGCACCGTGCCCTGCACCTGGTCCTCGATCACCGTCTCGCCCTCCAGCGGCGTCTTCAGGCGGATCACGAAGGGCGCATCGGGATGGGTTGCGGGATCGGCGTCCCGCCAGGGGCTCTGGAACAGGGTCGAGCGCTTCTCGGCACGGGCGGCCTCGCGGAAGGCCTCGATTTCCTCCTGCGTCGAGAAGCACTTGTAGGCGGCGCCACGGTCGAGCATCTCGAAGGCAACGGCGCGGTGGCGGTCGGCGCGCTCGAACTGGCTGACGATCCCGCCGTCGTGGTCCAGCCCCAGCCAGGCCAGCCCGTCGATGATCGCCTGGGTCGCCTCGGGGGTCGAGCGGGCGCGGTCGGTATCCTCGATGCGGATCAGGAACTTGCCGCCGCGGCCCCGGGCAAAGAGCCAGTTGAACAGCGCCGTGCGGGCGCCGCCGATATGCAGGAAGCCCGTGGGCGAAGGGGCGAAGCGGGTGACGATCTGCTCGGACAAGGCGACGATCCTAACGTTTGATTAACCATGCGCTGTGTAGCGTTCCGGGCAATGTCTATCGGCGGGCCGGAGGCGAGACAAGTGCGGCAACTGGCAGTGACCCTGAGGCAGGCGGCGCTGGCGCAGCGCGGCCATCTGTTTCCCTGGGTGCCGGTTTGCCTGGGCGGCGGCATCGGCTGGTACTTCGCCCTGCGGGTCGAGCCGGGGGCGGGCACGCGCCTGGCCCTGCTGCTGCTGGCGGGGGGCCTTGCGCTGCTGGCGCTTCTCGCGGGGCGGCGCGGCATGGCGCTTGCGCAACCGCTGTTGCTGGCGCTGGCGCTGGTGGCGGGGGGCGTGGCGCTGGCCTCGTCGCGAGCGCAGTCGGTGGCGGTGCCGGTGCTGTCGTTCCGCTACTACGGGCCGGTCGAGGGGCGGATCATCGGCATCGACCGCTCGGCCTCGGACGCGGTGCGGCTGACGCTGGACCAGGTGCGGCTGGACCGCGTGCCGCCGGCGCGCACCCCGGCGCGGGTGCGGATCTCGCTGCATGGCCCCGAGGGCACCGGGGTGCGGCCCGGCGCGCGGGTGATGACCACCGGCCATCTCTCGCCCCCCGGCGGGGCGGTCGAGCCGGGCGGCTTCGACTTTCGCCGCCATGCCTGGTTCCAGCGCCTCGGCGCGGTCGGTTACACGCGGGTGCCGCTGCTGCTGAGCGCGCCGCCGACACCGGGGGCAACCCGCATCTTCAGCGCCCGCATGGCCCTGTCACAGGCCTTCCAGCAGGCCTTGCCGGGCGAGACGGGCGCCTTCGCCGCCGCCGTCACCGCCGGGGACCGCTCGGGGATGGGGCAAGAGACGCTGCAGGCGCTGCGGGTGTCGAACCTGGCACATCTGCTGGCGATCTCGGGGTTGCACATGGGGCTGCTGACCGGCTTTGTCTTTCTCGCCCTGCGCCGCCTGCTCGCGCTGTCGCCGCGCATCGCGCTCTACTGGCCGCTCAAGAGCTTCGCGGCGGCGGGGGCACTGGTGGTGGCGACGGTCTACCTCGGCCTGTCGGGCGGGGCCATCGCGACCGAGCGCGCCTTCGTCATGGCCGCGGTGGTGCTTGTCGCCGCCATGGCGCTGCGGAGGGCGCTGACACTGCGGGCGGTGGCGTTGGCGGCGCTGGTGGTGCTGGGGCTGCGCCCCGAGGCGCTGCTGTCACCGGGATTCCAGATGTCCTTCGCGGCGACCCTCGCGCTGGTCTGGATCTTCGCCATGATGAAGGACCGGGACTGGCCGGGGCGGGGCCTGGCGGGCCGGGCGGCGACGCTGGTGATCTCTTCGGCGGTGGCGGGGCTGGCGACGGCGCCCGTGGCAGCGGCGCATTTCAACCAGATCGCCCACTACGGGCTGCTGGCGAACCTGCTCTCGGTGCCGGTGATGGGCACGCTGGTGATGCCGGCGGCGCTGGTCTCGGTGCTGCTGATGCCGCTCGGGTTGGAGGCGCTGCCGATGGCGGTCATGGGCTGGGGGCTGGACTGGATCCTGGCCGTCGCCCGCTTCACTGCCGCGCTCGAGGGCGCCCGCGGCACGGTGCCCGCGCCCCCGGCCGGCGCGTTGGCGGTGCTCTGCCTCGGCGCGCTGCTGGTGTTTCTCTGGGTCGGCCGGGGTCGCTGGCTGGGGATCGCCCCGATGCTGCTGGCGCTGCTGCTCTGGAGCCGCGCTGAAAGACCCGCCGTGCTGATCTCGGAAACAGGCGGCCTTGTCGGGGTGATGACCGCCGGGGGGCGGGCCCTGTCGCGCGACCGCTCCGAGAGTTTCACCGCCCAGGTCTGGCTGGAGAACGACGGCGATCCGGCGGGCCAGCTGGCTGCGGCGGCGCGCTGGCCCGGGGTCACGGGCCTGCGCCACGTGACCGGCAAGCGCGCGGCCGGGGCCGCCGGCCCCTGCACCGCGTCCGAGATCCTTGTGCTGAGTGTCTCCGCCGAGCTGGCGAGCGGGGCGAAAGGCTGCGACATCTGGGATCCGGCCCGACTGCGCGACAGCGGCGCGGTGGCCATCCTGCCCGACGGACGTCTCGTCACCGCCCGCAGGCTCTCGGGAGAGCGGCTCTGGAACACGCCCGCCCTGGCGCAGCGCCCCGGCCTGCTGGCCCCCCTGCGCCGGGATCCCGG
>NZ_AFPM01000324.1 GCF_000220565.1 Oceanicola sp. S124
TTAATGCTCAGTAGCGTTTGGTCCCGAGCAACCTTTCTGACTTGGCCGATGATGGACGCAAATCAGCAGAACAAGCGTCTTCCGACTACAACCAGATCAGACACCGCCAGGGCGAGAACCGCTGCCAACGGCACCCCCCCCACGCAACGTCTCCCACAACTGGCCACTGCCCAGAAGCAGAGACAGAAGGCTGGACTGGATTTCCTCGCTCTCCAGAGCTTGTTTACTCATGGCCGAGTGTGCCGCGTAACTGTCGATGATGGCGTCGATCAGTTCAGACGAGAGGTTCGGTGAAGCCGCGAACTGTTCCTTGGCGTTGTTCGCAGCCTGTTGCGCCAATAGATCTGATGCCAAGAGTTTGGTCCTGAGCGTCCCCATAACATAGCTAATCTTGTCGTCGTCGGTGATGTCGCCCACGAACAGGTCGTTCAGCTTCTCGATGATCTCAAGCAGGCGAACCTTGTCTTCATCCCGCAGTCCCCCAGTGCCGGGAGCTGTGACAGGCGGCAGTTTTGGCCCACCAGCGGGCGCAATGCGACGTTTGCCCTTCGATGTGATCTTGTGGTGGGTCAACTTAACCTCCGACAAGTCCACACCTTGACGTTCGCGGCCAAACTTGAGAAGCGGCACGAGGCGACGGTAAAAGATCGAGCGCTTCTCGACTGCTGTGCTGCCGTAGTCGAAGATCTGGGACAGGAAGGCATACATCCTCAAGTAGGCCTGCATGTCGGAGCGGAACAACTCGAGTTGGGCCATCTCATCCTTGGCTGCTTTCGACCCCGCCTCATCGCCGTTGTCTAGCGCCAGCTTCCAAGCCGCCTTGGCAGACGAGTAGGTATCCAGCAAGCGTTTCGCCACTGGTTCGATGGCTTTCGATAGGTCCCCCTGCTGAGAGGTTGGATCCATCTCGATCTCGACAACCCGGTCAATCTCGTAGTCGTCGTAATGCCCGGTGTCGTCTAGTTTCGCCTTCAAGTCGAAGATCAGTTCAGGATCGGTAACAGCCTCCAGTTCGGCTTTTCCGTAGTATTGGCTGAACGCCTGAAGCACTTCGTCAGAGCTGTCAGAAAAGTCGAGGACGAAGGTTGTGTCCTTCTTGATCGCCCCACTTTTGTATGCCCGATTGAGGCGAGACAACGTTTGAACCGCCTGCACCCCCGCAAGCCGCCTGTCCACATACATGGCCGACAGCAAAGGCTGATCGAAGCCCGTCTGAAACTTGTTCGCGACAAGAAGGATGTGGAAGTCGTCAGTGTCGAAGACTTCCTTCAGCTCCTGCCCCTTCAGATCAGGGTTTACGGTCTGGTTGGTCTCGGTAAACGGCTCTGGCCCACTTTCGCGGTCACGCACCTCACCCGAAAACGCCGCCAGTGTTCCAAGCGAATAGCCTTTTTCCTTGATGTAGGCGTCGATGGCCAGCTTCCAGCGCACCGCTTCCTTGCGGGACTGAAGCACTACCATTGCCTTCGCCTTGCCTCCCAGCAGATCCGCGACGTTCTCCCGAAAATGCTCGACGACGATCTTTACTTTCTGGCTGATATTGTAGGGATGCAAACGGACCCATTCCATCAGGCCGCGCATGGCCGTGCTACGGTCTACCTCGGTATCGGTGACATCGATTCCATCCTGGGCAAGTTTGAAGGCGAGGCTGTAGGGGGTGTAGTTCTGCAGGACGTCAAGGATGAAACCTTCTTCAACTGCCTGCCGCATCGAATACAGGTGGAACGGCTCTGACAGGTTGCCGTCCCCAGCGGGTTGATCCGGCTTGGGGCGGCGTCCGAACAGTTCCAGCGTTTTGGTCTTGGGGGTCGCGGTAAAGGCGACATAGGTCACGCCTCGGTCGTCCGCCCGCGCCTTCATCTGGGCCGCAAGGATGTCCTCGGTGCCGATCTCTCCGCCATCCTTCAGTTCCTTCAGTTCCTCAGGTGACAGGGTCTGCTTCAGCTTCGTCGCGGCCTCGCCGGTCTGCGAACTGTGGGCCTCATCGGCGATCACGGCAAAGGTCTTTCCTTCGGTCGCCGATAGTTTCCGCACCTCCTCCAACGCAAAGGGGAAGGTCTGGATTGTGCAGACGACGATCTTCTTTCCGTCCGCCAAGGCCTGCGCCAACTCCCCGCTCTTGCTGCCACTCTTGCCCTTGATGGTCTCAACCACCCCGCGTGTCCGCTCAAAGGCAAAGATCGCTGCCTGAAGCTGCCCGTCGATCACCTTGCGATCAGAAACCACGATCACTGTGTCGAACATCTTGCGGTGCTGCGCGTCATGCAGGTCGGCGAGGAAATGCGCTGTCCAGGCGATGGAGTTGGTCTTGCCGGATCCTGCTGAGTGCTGGATCAGATACTTCTTGCCGGGGCCTTCCTCGAAGACCTTGGCCACCAACTGCCGCGTGGCGTCGAGCTGATGGTAGCGCGGGAAGATCAGCTTCTGCGTCTTCCCCTTCTTGTCCTTCTCGGGGATGATGTAACGCCCGATCAGCTCAAGCCAGCTGTCGCGCTGCCAGACCTCCTGCCACAGATACGCCGTGCGCTGTCCATCGGGGTTCAGCGGGTTGCCCGCACCGCCTTCCTTGGTCCCCTTGTTGAATGGGAGGAAGAAGGTGTCCTTCCCCTCTAGGCGTGTGGTCATGAAGACTTCGCGTGTGCTGACCGCAAAATGCACCAGCGCCCCCGTCTCGAAGGCCAGCAACGGTTCTGCACCCCGTCCGGGTGTGCGCGGCGGCCGATCAAAGCGATATTGGTCGATGGCGTCCCCAATGCTCTGGGTGAAGTCGGTCTTCAACTCGACCGTGGCCACCGCGATGCCGTTGAGGAAAAGCACGAGGTCGATGCTGTCGCCCTTGGCTGTCGAGTAGCGCACCTGCCGGACCACGCGCAGACGGTTGGCGCGATAGCGTTCCATGATCTCGGGGTTCTCGGCAAGGGCGGGCTTGAACTCCGCCATCTTCAGCGGAGAGCGCAGGCCCATCGCCTCGATGCCGTGGCGCAGCACATGCAGCGTTCCGCGCTGGTCGATCTGCTTGCGCAGGCGGTCCAGCAGGGCCTCCGCGCCGCGCGGCTCCAGCACCTCCCACGCCTTGGACTGCGAGATCCGCACCCAGTCCAGGACATCCGCCGGGAACATCGCCCGCTCAGCGTCATAGCCCTTGGCATCGCTCGGGTCATACTCCCAGCCATGCGCGGCGAGATGGGCGCAGATTTCGTCCTCGAAGCGGATTTCCTTGTGCAGGTTCATTGCTCACCCATCGCGGTTGCATCTTGTTGAACCTGCTGCCTCACCTCCGCAAAGGTATTGCAGTAAGCCGCGCTCAGGCTTTGCGCGATGGCGGTCATCCCGTGGCGGGTGAGAAAGACCCTGTAGTCTTTTCCGACCTCCCAAAGCTCAGGGCCGTTCCCTCTTGGCCTGCGACAGTCGAAGCGGAAACCGATCAGATATCCGCGCCGGTTGATCGGGTATACGCGCAAGTCCTCCGGGTGGGCGACCGAGTCGCGCAGGGAGATCAAGACTTCCAGCGCTTTGAGCGGTTGCCTGGCTGCGGTCTTCAAATCGCCCAGGTCATCCAGAGATGCCCCATGGGTCTCGTCTCCGTCCCCCAGATTGTCATCATCGTAGGGATGAGCGTCGAGTTGGCAAAAGGCTGTGATGTCCTGATTGCGCAAAGACTGTTCGAGGCCGGTGACCGGATGCTCTCTCGACCGGATGCGCTGGAGCGTCCAGCAAAGGATCGTGGTGAAGGCGGCGTAGGTCTCGGTCGCTTTGTACTCTGCGTCCTCAAAGGGCATCTGCGAGCATAGGCGATGGATAACCGCATACTCGCGCTCGGGGTGCGGGATACCTCCCATCAGGCAGCCTCCTCGTCAGAGCCACTGTCCCGCACGTCGATCTTGCCGGTGACGGCGGCAGAGATCAGCGCCGCGCGGCGTTCCTGAAGCAGGGCAATGGCGCGGGTGGCTTCGGCGGTGAGGGCGAGGTTCTGTATTTCTTGCTCGCGGCAATATTCCACGATCTTAAGCTGTTCGTGGAGCGGCGGTACTGCGACATACCACGCTCGTATATGCCCATGAGACAGTTTAGCCATGCTCATGCTGGACCCTCGGGCATCGGCCTTGATCTGCGTACGCAGTCCGGTCGAGCGCAGTGCGAGGCAAAGGAACGAGTTGGACAGATGTTCTGATCGCAGTTTC
This sequence comes from Oceanicola sp. S124, assembly GCF_000220565.1. Classification (GTDB taxonomy): domain Bacteria; phylum Pseudomonadota; class Alphaproteobacteria; order Rhodobacterales; family Rhodobacteraceae; genus Pseudooceanicola. Next base: position 4,182 of record NZ_AFPM01000324.1, read on the forward strand.
AAGCGATAAACAAGATCGGAGAAAATCGTGTCGCTCAGGCCCTCAGGAACGATAGCGACATCGCCTACCAAGTCTGGCGTGTTTGCGCGGGTAAACAGCAGATCGCCCTCTTGCAGGCGCAAGTGTTCCAACCGCTCGCGCACGAGTTCGCGGGGAATGGCCTTTCGCTCTTCGGCTTTCAACACTCCGGACTTGATGGCAGAAAGCTTGAGGACACCGACTTCATCGTCCTCGGGTTCACGGTCATCACCGACGGGGCTCCATCCTTGTTCGATCCGGGTCAGGGTTCTTCCGAGCTTCATTACTTCCCAATGCCCCGGGATGTCGCCGAGCCAGTCGATGCCACTGGGTTTGAGCGGGGCGGTGGGGTCGAGGCCCTTGGTGACTGCGTGGGAGATGACGGCCTGCCGCTTTTCCTTCAGCAGCGCGATCAGCCGCCGCTGCTCCTCCACCAGCGCATCGATCTTCCCCGTCTCCCGATCCAGAAACGCCGCAATGGCCTGTTGTTCGGGCAGTGGGGGAAGAGGAACTGGAAACGTACCCAGTGCGTCGCCACTTAGTTCGAGGAAGGTGGTTCCACGTCCCCTGACGTTCAAAGCCTCGGTGCTCACGCTGAGCACGAAATAAAAAAACGTTGGTTCGAGGGAGGCCGCCGGAACAAGGGCCTTGCAGCCTTGATTTGTGCATAGTTCCCGCTTTGCGATGGCGAGCGAGCCGATGGGTGCTCGGGTCGAGAGGATCAGACTCCCTTCCGGCACGAGGGATGAACCACAGGCGTTCAGACCGCTCTCTGTGATCGTTCGCAGCGACCGCGAAATGCCGCGTCCAGTCAGCTTGCTCAGGTCCGCTGGCGTCACCCAGTTGATTTCGCCGTCCCAGTAGGTCGCCTCGCCTGATTGCGGGGTTGACCCGCCGACGATCCGAAAGATGTTTTTCAGCCCGCCCGTCCTCCAGTGCGAAGGGATCTGGCCAATCCGCGAGACGCCGCTTTCCTTGTAGTCGGGATACCCCCTCATCCTGCCAACTCCACCAGCATTCGCTGGATGTTGCGCGTGACCTCGGACAGATCCGCGTCGATCTCCTCCAAGTCACGCGGCGGCTCGAACACATAGAAGTGCCGGTTGAAGGGGATCTCGTAGCCCGTCTTCGTCTTCTCGTGGTCGATCCAGGCATCGGGGGCGTGGGGGATCACCTCGCGCCGGAAATACGCCTCCACATCCTCGGTCAGTGGCACGATCTCGGTATCGCGCAGGGCACTGTCGGGCTGCGGCTGGCCCTTGGCTTTGCCACGCTGGCCAAGCACGATCTCTCCGGCCTCGTCGCGCAGGGGGCGTTCCACGGTGATCTGGCGGAAGCCGAAGGCCTTGTTCGGCAGCAGCATCGACAGGGGCCGCAGCTTCACGCTGCCACCCTCGGGGGCCTGCGGCGCGGGCTGGCCCTCCTCGACCACCTCGCGCCCGGTCTCCTTGCCCGCCGCATCGAAAAGCGTTGCCAGCTGCGCCGGGATGCATTCTCCGAAGAGCCGGGTGACGATGTCGATCCCCTCGTCGCTGATCTCGCGCCGCTTCGATCCTAGCGACTTGCGCATCTTTTGCCAAAGGCCGGACGCATCGATCAGCTGGACCTTGCCCTTGCGGTGCGCGGGCTTTTTGTTGGAGATGATCCAGACATAGGTGGCAATGCCGGTGTTGTAGAAGAGGTCGGTGGGCAGGCCGATGATGGCCTCGACCAGATCGCTTTCCAGGACATGCCGCCGGATCTCGCTTTCGCCCGATCCCGCGCCGCCGGTGAAGAGAGGCGAGCCGTTCAGCACGATCCCGAAGCGCGAGCCGCCGTCCTTGGCGGGCCGCATCTTGGACAGCAGGTGCATGAGGAACAACAGCGATCCATCCGACACGCGCGGCAGGCCGGGGCCGAAGCGTCCGTTGAAGCCCTTCTCCTTGTGTTCCTTCTGGACCTCCTTCTGCACCTTCTTCCACTCGACGCCGAAGGGCGGGTTGGACAGCATGTAGTCGAACTTGGCGTCGGTGTGGCCGTCGTCGGACAACGTGTTGCCCGCCTTAATGTTGCGAACGTCCTGCCCTTTGATCAGCATGTCGGCCTTGCAAATCGCGTAGGACATGTCGTTCAGTTCTTGCCCATACATTGTGAGAGCGGCGTTGGGGTTGTGTTCCATCAGATATTCATCGGCGACTGACAGCATCCCGCCGGTTCCTGCGGTCGGGTCGTAGATCGTGCGCACGATGCCCGCCTTCGACAGGATGTCGTCGTCTTCCACGAAGAGCAGGTTGACCATGAGCCGGATCACCTCGCGCGGCGTGAAGTGTTCCCCGGCGGTGTCGTTGGAGGCTTCGGCGAACTTGCGGATCAGTTCCTCGAACACGAGGCCCATCTGGCTGTTGGTTACGCGCTGCGGATGCAGGTCGAACCCGGCAAAGCGTTCGGTGACCATGTAGAGCAGCTTGTTCTTGACCAGCCTGTCCACGATCTCGGCGAAGTTGAACCTGTCGAAGATGTCTCGGACCTCGGGTGAGAAGGCCTCGATGTAGCTCATCAGGTTGACGTCGATGTTATCCTGATCGCCGATGATCTTGGTGAAGTCGAGGGTTGAGGCGTTGTAGAAGCTGGCCCCTGAGGCTTTCCGCATGAACGGATCGGCGTTGAGGCCGATGGCGGTCTTCTCGTCCTTCTCCTTCAGAACAGCGGCTTTCGTCGGCGCAAGGACACAATCGAGACGGCGCAGGACCGTGAAGGCAAGGATGACGCGTCCGTATTCAGACTGGCGGTAGTCGCCACGAAGGATGTCGGCGACGGACCAGATGAGGTTGGACAGCTCAGACTGAGACATGTGTTTGGGCCTGCAATGGATTTTGCTGTTCGGCGGGAGGTTATCTGCCCACCTTTGAACCAGCAAGGGCATGACGCGGAAAAGAGACAGCTTTGGGGTGGTGGGCCTGATGGTGAAAGGGTCCCCGCC
>NZ_AFPM01000323.1 GCF_000220565.1 Oceanicola sp. S124
GGTGTAATTGGACACACCTTTCTTCAGTGATACCGGAAGACCACGAACCAAGCCGGAAGAAGCAGGATCACATTGAAAGATAAGGACTATAGAGAACGGAGCCCCCTACCAGGAGAGGCGCGGTGATGTCCTGCAGTGACGCTGAAACGGGCGCCGGAAAGCCTGATGGCAGGAAGATGAGACACCGGGATCTGCAGTGCGCTGGAAGAGCCTTAAATACCTAATTTACATGGGCGATTTGCACGCGATGAAGCGCATTTGAGGCCGAGGCAGCAGGCGCGGAACATGCAAATCATTGCGCAAGTTCCTGGTCGCTCTTGCATGTTGGAAATAATCTCACAAAGGCAGTAGCTTAGGCGAACGGCGCTGAAGAACGCCTAGCCGCGAACATGCAACTGATTTCGCCCCATCAGAGCACCAAGTCAAACCTCTAGCTCACCTTGATCGCTCAAGTGGGACGGCTGTGATGCTAGCTGTCCGATCACGCTGCGGAAGGCTTCATCCATCAATCTCGGAGCCTCAGGGTGATCACTCGCATGGACCAGGTGGAAGGCCGTGCGCTCTCCATCGACAAGCAGAGGAACTGGGTAGACCAAGGCGGTCCGATAGCCAAGTTCCTCGGTGAACCTCCGCGCGATCAGTTTGACCGCAGCCTCCTGCTGGTTGATCTCCATCAGGCGTTGCCACCCGGGGCCGCCCCACCATTGCTCCATGTCTCGGAGCGACTCTGCCGTGGATCTGGTCTTCACAGCGCGGAGCAGCCAGGCGGTGCCAACAAAGTACATCATCTCGATTTTGTACTTCGCACCTTTCCTTGCAGCTATCGCCTGCACTGTCCTCCATTTGCATTCCATGTTTCGCTGATCCAGAAGCGCGAACACTGGCGCATTTCGGCTAATGCGGCCGCCTTTCAAGATCTCATCAACACGCTGATTAAAGTCGCCCTCCAAGACCCAGACACGCCGAAACTTCGGATGACGGTCATGCAGGCGCTTAAGTTCGCGTAGTTGCTCGCAGCCCTTTGGGTCCAGGTCACAGAGCCAGAACTTGCTCAATCTCGGCGGCGCGACTTCCAGGACCCGTCGGGCTGTCCAAGCTTCCTCATGCAAGCGACTTTGCGGCGCGGCAAATCCGTCGATGTAGAGACCGCCTTTCGTGATCAATTGGAACCGCTTGATGTACTCCGCGATCAGCATGCTCTTGAGATTGGATTGGGCAGGAACATGATCGATAGGCCGTTGTCGGGACTTCACATCATGCACGATGAAGGGAGACGATGGGGCGGTCGAAAACACCTCCGTCTCTCCAAACAGGCTACCCTGATCTGCCCCTAGATCGCGCGCGCCTTTGGCAGTTGATCCCACTCTGCACCGTCCAGATCTCTGCCTGCCACCTTCTTGCCGACACGGACCATCCGGGTTCCGTCCGCGGCAACCTGTTCACGCAGCACTTTGCGCTGTGGCAGGTTGATTCCATTTCCAGGAGCCCAATCGCCCCATTGTTTAAAATGGAATGCTACGTCATTTTCCATGCATTGGGTAAGCAAAGACCTAAACCAGGTCGGAGATGCTGGACGGGCTTTAGGTCCGCTTTCTCCTCCAGTAATCAGCCAATCGATCGACGATCCAAGATACGGCTCAAGGTCAAGAGGCCCCAATAGCGGTTCTGCAGAAATGAACCTCACCTTGGCAGGGATCGCGGCCAGATATGGCAACAGCTCATCTGCACGCTTCTGAAGTTCAACAGTGGTGCCCAGCCAGACATTTCCTGGCCAGTCGCGAGACCATCCAGCAAGTCGAGGTACATTCGACGGCCGCTTTGTCAGAAGAAGCCAGTCGAGGTGCGGTGTCTCCTCGATCAGAGCCCACAGTTTTCGGCGCCAAGGCTCGAGCTCATCGCGGTCTTCGAAGACATCTGCCATTGAAGCGCAGAACACGCGCGGCCGCTCCGAGGCCGATGCAGCCTTCCTGTTCCAGCCGAGGGGCGCGCTCCAATGCTGCTCTCCGAAGAATCGCCGGTCGCTCTTCGGTCCCCATACGGGCTGACCGACACGCTTGGCCCATGCTTCAGCATAGCAGTGCTTGCATGCCTCCGAGACTTTCACGCAGCCCCACCAGGGATTGAAGGTGTGGGTGGCCCACTCGATCTTCGTGTTCTCGCCCATAGGATTTCTCTGCTCGCATTCACTGACAGCTGGGATTCTGGTCACTCTATGGCAGCTTGGCAACCGCCTGATCGAGAGGCGGACATGATATGTTCTCCATTTCCTATCGCATGTGGCAGCTTAGGGGCTGACGCTTGAGAAGTTTGGGATTCTGCAGCACCAAGATGTGATGTACGGTTTTCACATCGACCACCACTCGCCCCAGATGCCGAGGACAGCAAATCGTGAAACTGATCCCCTTCTCCCTGGCACTTCTCCTGCTCTCCTCCCCTGTCCTGGCCGAGGAGAGCCAGCCGGACTACCGGATCCAGCGGCTTGCCCAGGAGGCCGTCGCGAATGGCTGGGAAGTCGCGAGCGAGGATGACCTTTGGCGGGCCTATGCCGAGGCGAATGGCATCAGCGCGGACCACGCGGTCGTTGAAGAGCATCTGATCGAGACTGCGAAGGAACTCCGGAAGATTCCCTCGCCTGAACAGCTTAACGTGGCTCAGGAAGTTCTGCGCGTGGCAAATGGACTGAAGACCTTTCGCTACCAAGAACAGTATGCCTACCTGGTTGGGAGAGGAACGCTGGTTATCTGCGGGCAAGCCATCGAGGTGCGCGATGGAGGGACGGTCGGAGATTGGGCAACCTACAAGACCTCTTTTGCTCTGTTCGGGCAGCGAATGCTAACGACGCAGGTAGAACTTGATGGTGATGCGGGTGCCCAGTGCAATTTGGGTGTCCGATAGCCTAGGCGGATACTTCACTCCTCGGCCGTGTGCCCCCACCAGACCACCTTCCCGATCACGTTCACCTCTGACCAGCGATCGCGCTTGATAAACTCAGGCTGGACATCGGGATTATCCGAGACCAGGATGATCGCGTCTTCAAGCTGAGCGATGCGCTTCACGCGCGCACCATCGTCCGTTGTGAAGGCGTAAATCGGGCTCTTCTTGGACCGATAGTTCGGTGACCGCTGTGGGATCTCCCGCTTCGCAGTGTCGATGAGAACCATATCGCCCGGATAGATCGTCGGCATCATGCTCTCGCCAAGCTCGCCCTGAGCAACGCGGGCCAAGACGGCATTCGACGGTGAAATCCCGATCCGGCTCAGCCAGGCGCGCTTAAATGCGAGATGGTCGACGACCGGTTCATCGCCATTGATTGCCCCGCCACCTGCAGACAGCGTAGCTGAGTGAACTGGGATGTGGGCATAGTCCCCGCCATCTAGCACGATCTGCTTGACCGGTCCGGTATCTCTGGGTGGGCCGATGTAGAACTCAAGCCCCAGTAGGTCGCAGATCTCTTTGGCTCTGGTGATCCTGGGTACTGCTCTCTTCTCGTCATCACGCACGACTGAACGAATCGCGTCGACCGGAAGCCCCCCCTCCTTCTCGACTGCAAAGGCATTCTTGTTCAGCGCCTGAAGCTGCTGAGCGACTGCATCCGCGAAGGTTTTCCCAAAGTCTTCCATCGTTCGGGACGGTGCCCGAAAAACGAACCTTTGACAATCGGGAAAAACCCAGTCATAAGATTCGGGAGAAACCCAGTTGGAGGGTCGGGATGAACACAGGCACCATCATCATGCAGGCGGAAGCATACTGCGCTCACACGGGTCGGACCCTTTCGACGGTAGGGTCGTATGCTGTTCGCGATGGAAAATTCTTCGATCGCTTGAAGAATGGCGGTGGATGCACGCTTCGCACCGCAGATCGCGTAATCGCGTGGTTCTCCGACAACTGGCCCTCGGATCTGGCCTGGCCATCGGAAGTTGCACGCCCCACCCCTCGCAAGCGGGTGGCGGCATGATGGACCTTCGTCGGAAAATTGCGCTGTTCATCTGCCCGGAGTTGGCAGAGCTGCCCTATGATCCAGCCCTCGAAATCAGCGACAAGCACACCAGCTTGGACCCGCGTGCAGAAGCAAACGCGCTGATCGTCCGCCGTCTGGATCGCATCTACGCAGCCCACACCGGCATCATCCTGGATGGCCAGAATGCGCCTGACTACATCGGCCCGCTCGATGGCTGGAATGACAATGCTAATCGTGTGCGCTGGACCGTGATGGGCGCCCTGGAGCGTCTCCGGAAAGGTCAACAGACCGGTGTTCGTCCGACGACAGCGTGGCGTGCCCAGAACTACTTCAGCTCGATCTGGCCGGCCGATCTCGCCTGGCCGTCCGACATCCCGCGCCCCGCGCCCAACCGGAAGGAGGTGGCGTGATGGCTGTCTTCGAGTTTGACCTGGTCAACCGAATTGCCACAGCGAGCTCTGGGGCGTCACACCCTATCGAGATTGCGCAGGATGGGACGATCCACTGGGTCGCTCCCAAACCGGTGGAAGGCGATCTTCAAGCAATATGTGAAGCATTCGCTGCCGCTGGTCGTGAGGTGCCAGCCGCCATTCGCGGCCTGCTTCCTCCGGCAGATCGTCGATCGCATCGCAAAGGAAACTCGCCCGCATCCCAAGCGCACCCCGGTGCCGCCTCGAATGCCGTCGAAGCCAGTCCTGGTTCCCGAGTGTCAAAAGCTCATCTGGAAGGAGGTTTTCAATGATCTCCCGCCACTCCGCCTCGTCCGGTGCGGGGACAGGCCATTCTGTCGACCCGCAGGATATCGCAAGCAGGAATAGCTCCGCGCGCAGATCGGATGTCCGGATCAATGTAAGGGCTGTCCCTCCGAACAGTGGTGAGGCCTCTCGCACCGAATTCATCGAATCCCTCCATCCCGCGTCCCACCCGTTGGATGGTAGGGGCGGCTCTGGCAGCGAGAAAGCGGAAATGCACCGCTGCCAGAGCTTGCCGATCGGGGGCCATCATCACCGCTCCCTCGAAACCCTCCGCTTCGATCCTCCCTCGCCCGTGTCCCAGGGCGTTGCGAAGCGGGAGCCCGCCGGGCCGCGCGTGCTGCCACCACTGCGCGCGGCCTGGCGCCGGATTTGCATCGCTTCTCGCTGGATCGACGACAGCTGGGTCGGGGACCTGATCGGCGCGATCTGCCTGTTCATCATCCTCTTCATGGGGCTGTTTATGGGGGTCCTCTTCTCATGACCAAGCGTTTCAACCCGGCATCTGAAGCAGTTGCTTTCCGCCTCTGGCAGCACTGCCAGGGCAACGGCTGGGACTGCACGATCGCTGAAGCAGCGGTCGCCATCGACGAACCTGTCAGGCGGGTCTGCCGCATCGCCGGCCACAAGGGATGGGGGCACCGTTTCCGCGCCACTCGCAGGGACGCCTCGGCTGCCTTCGAAGCTGAGGCCGCGCACTGACATGCACGCGGCCTCGCTCTCCTCTCCTCGTCTGGTGCGCGTTCGTCAGCTCCTGGCTGACGGCAAGCCGCACTCGACGCGGGAGATCGTGAGAAAGGCAAAGGTCATGGCGGTGAACGCCTGCATCTCCGAGCTGCGCAGCCACGGCGCGCAGATCCATTGCGACCGGCGGCGCGTCAATGGCGCTGTCCGCTTCTACTACACGATGACGAAAGGCCCTGCCGAGAATGGCTGACATCCTGACTACCATCACCGAACTTCCCATCGACGAAATCGAAGTCGTGGACCGCTTGCGCCCTGTCAGCGAGGCAGGCGTGCAGGCGATCATCGCCTCGATCGGCGAGTTGGGCGTGATGAAGGATCCGATCCACGTCCGTCGGATGAAGAACGGCAAGACGCGCCTCCTGGCGGGTCTGCATCGCCTGACCTCCGCGCGGGAACTCGGCTGGCAAACGATCAAGGTGACCTGCTGGCGGTGCAACGACGACTTCGCCCGGCTAATGGAGATCGACGACAATCTGGCCGGTGCCGAGCTGACCGCTCTGGACACGGCCGTCTTCCTGGCCGCGCGCAAGCGCGTCTACGAGAAACTGCACCCGGAGGCAAAACATGCGACCGGTGCCGTCCTTGCAGACAAACGCTGGAATGCGGCGGACATCGTGTCCGTCGCATCTTTCGCCAAGGCCACCGCCGACAAGTTCGGGATCACCGAGCGCCATGTGCGCCGCATGGTGGCTGCCGGAGAGCGCCTAGCGGGCGACGAGGTGTCTCGCCTGCGCCGCGCGCCCAGGCCCGTCGCTCTCACAGATCTGCAGGTGATCGGCACCCTCGGTCCGACCGACCGTTACGCCGTTGTCGATGCCCTGGCTGAAGGCCGCGCCAAGTCCGCAGGCAAGGCCATGGCGGAGATCAAGGCCAGCACCGGCGCCGTCCCGGCCCCGGTCGATCCGACCGAGAAGGCCTTCCTGGATCTCATGGATGCCTGGAAGCGCGCGCCCGCCACGGCCCGGCGGCGCTTCCTCGACGAATGCGGCGGCGACGTCTCCGCCCTGATGCCGAAGCCGGAGGCGGTCCAGGCATGAAGGATTTCGTGGTCGCAAAGGAATGGTGGACAGCCAACGAGATCGGCGAGGCCGCGCTTCCGGATATGCCCGCGACAAGGCAGGGCGTGGAAGCCCTGGCAAAGTCGATGGGGTGGCGCGAGCAGCCGGACTTTGCCCGGCGTCGGTCCGGTCGCGGTGGCGGCTGGGAATACCACTGGCGCCTGTTCCCGTCGCGGGCGCAGCGTCATCTGCTCGCCGAAAGCGGCACGGCCGCAGCTGACGACAGTCAGGATATGGAACGGGGTGAGGCCTGGGCCTGGTTCGACGGGCTGCCAGAAGCCACCAAGAAGGTCGCCCAGGATCGTCTGCGGGTCCTCAAGGAGGTCGAGAGCCTTACCGTCGCCACGACCAAGTACCTGGCCGTTTCCATGGTCTCCAACCGCATCGACAAGAGCGAACGCACCATCTGGAACTGGTTCGGCATGGTCGAAGGCGTCGATGTGGCCGACTGGCTTCCCTACCTCGCGCCGCGTCACCGGACAGGAAAAACCACGGGGCAGAAGGCTGAGGCGGACCAGAGGTTCTATGACTGGCTGAAAGCCGACTATCTTCGGCTGGAAGGCCCCAGTTTCAGCAGCAGCTATCGCCTGGCGGAGAAGCTCTGCAAGGCGCATGGCGCCGCGATGTTGACCGAGCGCACCGCGAAGCGCTGGCTTGACCGCACCGTGCCGCTCGTGAGCCAAGTCTATATGCGCCAAGGCGAGCGCGGACTGATGAAGTGCTTCCCACCGCAGATCCGCGACCGTTCCAGCCTGTCCGCGCTTGAAGGGGTCAACGCCGACTGCCACAAGATCGACGTCTTCGTCACCTGGCCCGGCTACGAGAAGCCGATCCGCCCGCAGATCGTGGCGTTCCAGGACCTCTATTCTGGCAAGATCCTCGCCTGGCGCGTCGATGTCGACCCGAACAAGGTCGCGGTGATGTCGGCCTTCAAGGAATTGCTTGAGACCTGGGGCATTCCCAAGCATTGCCTCTTCGACAACGGCCGCGAGTTCGCAAACAAGTGGCTGACCGGCGGCGCTCCCACGCGCTTCCGGTTCAAGGTCCGCGAAGATGAACCGCTGGGTGTCCTGGCGATGCTGGGCGTGGAAATCCACTGGGCCACGCCGGGGCATGGTCAGGCCAAACCCATCGAACGGGCCTTCCGTGACCTTGCCAGTGACGTCGCCAAGGACCCGCGGTTCGCCGGGGCCTATGTTGGCCATCGGCCGGACGCCAAGCCCGAAAACTATATGAGCCGTGCGATCGAGCTGGAGGCCTTCCTGGCAGTCGTCGCGGAGGGCATCGCCGAGCACAACGCTCGCCTTGGCCGTCTCAGCGACACCGCGCAGGGCCGGAGTTTCGACCAGACCTTTGCCGAGAGCTATGCACGGGCACCGATCCGCAAAGCGACCGAGGAACAGCTCCGCCTGTGCCTGATGGCCCAGAAGGTCTGCAAGCTGCATGGCACCCATGGTCGCCTGACGCTGCACAAGAATGCCTATTGGTCAGACTGGATGAACGAAATGGCGGGCCAGGAGGTTGTCGCGCGTTTCAACCCGGAAGACCTACATGCCGGTGCGCATATCTACAGCCTGGCAGGCGAGTTCCTTGGCTTTGCGGAGTGCCAGGAGAAATCCGAGTTCTTCGACCTAGCCTCGGCCGAGGCCGCCGCACGGGAACGCCGCAGGAACATCAAGGCGCAGCGGCAGGCCGCCAAGGACCTGCGCCCTGTGTCCGTCGGCGGTCTCGCCGCCGCGCTCGACAGCCTGCCGAAGCTCGCCACGGCCCCCGTCGAGGCAAAGGTCGTCAAGCTGGCGAACCGCGAGGAAATCCGGCGGCTGGAGGATCGCAAGCGGGGCGCCCTGATCGCGAAGCCCGTGCCAGCGCCGGAGACATCACCCGAGCTGGATGCCCAGCTGCTGGAGTTCAATGCCAACTTCGGCACCAGGAAACCCACTGCAGAGCCGCAGGAGACCGCGCGAGATCGCTTCTTCCGGGCCAGGGCAATCGAGGAGCGCTCGGCGGCTGGCGAGCTGATCGGCCGTGAAGAAGCCGCCTGGTACCGCCGCTACGCCGAGACGGCCGAGTACCGGTCCAACCTAACGATGTTCGAGAAATTCGGAGCGGAAAGCATCCGCTGAACCGGCCGATCAACAGGCCTTTAACGAGGAGAGATGACGATGAAAATCGATCGAGCAGGAAGCTTCAGCCATGGCGTCGCGCCGCTGCGCAACGTCATGCTGCTCAACCAGCTGATCCAGCGCGTGAACGACCGCGACCCGGATCTGCCGGGCATGGCGTGCTTCTATGGCCCGTCCGGCTACGGCAAGACCACCGCCGCCACCTGGAACGCTAATGAGACCAATGCCTACTGGGTCGAGATGCGCGAGAGCTGGACGCGCAAGACGCTGTTCCGGGCGATCCTGACCAACATGGGGATCGAGCCGCGCCGCACCATCCCCGAGATGTCCGAGCAGATCTCCCGCCAGTTGGCCGTCAGCGGCCGTCCCCTGCTGATCGACGAGGCCGACTACCTGATGAAGGCCAAGATGATCGAGCTCATCCGTGAGCTCTACGAGGACAGCAAGGGCACGATCATCCTGATCGGAGAGGAGCGTCTGCCGCAGAACCTGGCAAAGCTGGAGCGGACCCACAACCGCATGCTCGACTGGGTCGCGGCCCAGCCCGCCGACCTGCGTGAAGTCCAGATGCTGGCCCGGATGAAGTGCCCCGGTATCGATATCGAGGAAGAGGTGCTGGCGGAGATCCTGCGTGCAGCTGGCGGCCGGGCCCGGCGGATCGTCGTGATCCTCGGCCAGATCCGCGAGCATGCGGCCCTGAAGGACAAGGATGCCATCGCGATGGCAGATGTTGCGCAAATCGGCTTCTACACCGGCGATGCACCAGCCCCTCGGGGGAACCGCTGATGTCGATTTCGCCCACCGGCCGACCGCAGGTCCATGAGCGCAAGCCGTCCCGTCAGGATATCTGGGAGGCAATCCAGGCTAACGCGGAAGGGTTCACCATCGCCTTGCTGCATGCTCGTTCCCTGGCCAATCGCAAGACGATCTCCGACTACCTGGCGGGGCTCATCGCCGCCGGCTACGTCGTGAAGCACGATCACCCGGAACAACCGACCTATGACCTGGTCAAGGATGGCGGGCATCATGCCCCGCGCGTCCGCAAGGATGGCACACCTGTCACCCAGGGCGCCGGAGCTGAGAACATGTGGCGCAGCATTTACATGCTGCGTGAGTTCACCCACGAGGACATCGCCGCCCACGCCACCACCCTGTCGGTGCAGGTGACGAAAGAGACCGCGAAGACCTATGTCTCGATGCTGCTCAAGTGCGGATACCTGAAGGTGCTACGGAAGGCCGAGCCCGTGAAGGGGCGGCTCGCCAAGTACCAGCTGGTCCGCAATACCGGGCCGCTGCCGCCGAAAATCCAGCGGGTCAAGCGCATCTACGATCCCAACACCCACGAGGTTTTTGAGCCGCGGGGCGCCGCATGACTACCCAACTAAATACCGCCCAGGACGCCTGGGGCGACGACCTGCCGGACTGGGTCATGACGCTGGCCCGCGAGTGCGCCAACACCAGCCAGAACAAGGTCGCCCGCCAGCTTGGCTATTCCGCGACCGTGGTCAGCCTGGTCCTGCGCCGCAAGTACCCCGGCGACCTGAAGGCGGTCGAGACTGCCGTGCGCGGCGCCTACGAGGATCTCTCGATCACCTGTCCGGCGCTCGGGGAGGTGTCCCCGCAGGTCTGCCAGGAGTGGCGCACCAAGGCCCGCAAGTTCTCGACCGAGAACAGCCAGCGCGTGCGCATGTTCCGGGCCTGCAATGGCTGCCAGATCCATAAGGGAGGCAAGGATGACGACGTATGAGAGCATCATCTCTCTGGCACAGGCTCGTCATCAGCCTGCCAGGATCGCCGACAGGCTCGGGCTGTCGCGGGAGACCGTCTACAACTACATCTCCCGCGCCCGTCGGGAAGGACACCACATCCCCCATTTCGGCCAACGGCAGACGGAGCCACGAGTCGGTCGTGTCGTCGTATCGACCAAGGTCCTTCGGCGGTTGCAATCTGAGGCCGGCACCCGCGGCATTACTGCAGGTGAGCTGGCGACACGCCTGCTGGAGCATGTCATCCAGGATGACCTCGTCGATGCGATCCTGGACGACGAGGTGTCCAATGGCTGAGCGTATCTCGACATCTCTCATGTTGACGCAGGCGGGCCATGCCCTGGGCAAGCTCGACCGGCACGGCCCCCGCGGCGCCAGCTATGTGACCTATGCCGAGATCGAGGCCATGGCACTGACCCTGGCTGCGCTCGGCTTTCCGACAGTGCCGACGGACCGGACGATCGACGATCCCGAGTTCGCCAACCTCCGCTTCACCCCCTCGAATTTCATCGCGCTCACGCAGCGCACCAGAAAGGAGCAAGACAATGGCTGAGAAGCAGATCCCCGACGGGCGCCAGCAGATCAACGGCGTCCCCTACATGGCGGACGCCAAGGGCTCGCTCGTGCCCGTGTCGATGATCCGCCCCGAAGACCTCCTGGAGGATGAGACGGTGCGCAAGATCGCCGGCCACGCGCTGGAGCTCTCTGCCCAGGTCTCCCGCTTCAAGGAGCACACCTTCGACGATCTCGGCGACTTCGAGGCCATCCTGGCCCAGGAGTACGAGGCGACCAAAGGTGGCAAGAAGGGCAACAAGACCTTCATGAGCCACGACGGCCTCTACAAGGTGCAGGTGGCCGTTGCCGATCGCATCGACTTCGGGCCGCAGCTGCAGGTCGCAAAGGAGCTGATCGACGAGTGCCTGAACGAGTGGGCGGCCGACGCGCGAGACGAAATCCGCACGATCGTGACGCGGGCCTTCAACACCGACAAGGAGGGCCAGATCAACCGCACCGAGATCTTCATGCTGCTGCGCCTCGACATCTCGGATTCGCGCTGGCAGCGCGCCATGCAGGCAATCCGGGATGCCATGCGCGTCGTCGGCTCGAAGACCTACGTGCGCTGCTACCACCGCAGTGCCCCCGATGCGGCCTGGGAGGCCATCACCATCGACCTGGCGAAGGCCTGATCCGATGGATGCCCGGCTGATCACGCATTTCGTGGATGTCGACCTGGTCGAGGTGCAGAGCACCGACTATCAGGTCCTGGAATATCTCGAAGAGGTCTCGGCCCCGGGCGAACCCCGGATCGAGGTTTCCATGACGATCAACCGCTCGGCGATGGAGTTCATCGTCGAGGCCCACCCGCCGCGCCGGTACAGGGTCAACCTGCGCCAGCTTCAGGACCGCTCGATCGAGGCGATCCGGGCGGACATGCGGGGCGACACCGATCGGGCCGAACAGGGCAGCCTGCCGCGCGCCTGGCCCGCTGGCTGGTGGATCTTGCCCGGTGTCCTTGGCGGGTTCCTGATCTGGGCCTGGCTGTTGAGCGGGCTGTTCTGATGTCCCGCACCCTGCAACGCACCATCTTTGCCGGCTGTCGCGAGCTCGGCCTCGATGACGACACCCGCCGCGATCTTCAGCTGGGGGCAACGGGTAAGGCTTCCCTTTCGGAGATGACCGAGGACGAACTGAAACAGGTCATCAAGGCTCTCGAAACACGGGGTTTTAAGCGGGTCGTGAAATCCGATGCAAAGCGCCGTCCAAAGGCCAAGCGGGCCGACGTCCGGTTCGCCCACGTCCTCTGGCGGCTCCTTCATGAGAATGGCTCGGTCCGTGTCGCTGGCCCGGCCGGGCTCAATGCCTTCACCCGCTCGCAGTTTGAGGGCAAATGGGGCGCGGTCCCGATGGACATCGACATGATGACCGACTGGGCGCAGATCGCCGACGTGATTGACGCGCTTAAAGCCTGGTGCCGACGCGATGGGATCCAGCTGAAGGGGGAGCACAATGCATGAAAAGCCCATGCTCCCACATGTCACCGACCATGCCATTGTTCGCCACCTGGAACGTGTCGAGGGCTTGGACATCGACGCCGTCCGGACCGAGATCGCTCGCAGGACCGAACGTGGGGTCCGGTTCGGGGCTTCCTCGGTCCTCTTCAATGGCTTCCGCTATGTGCTGCGCGGTGGAAATGTCGTGACGGTACTGCATCGTTCCTACGCACCGCGACCGGCGGAGGGCGCGGTTGATGGATAGCTATCCAAAGGCGCCTGCCCACATCGAACCTTTCGTCCGCGTCCTCGGTCCGGTCGTTGCGACCGAGTTCCTGATGACCTTTGGCGGCGCTGACCTCTACCTGACCCCCACTCCGAAAAGCCGCTCGCGCCTTGTCGGCCTCGTGGGCCATGAGAAAGCGGCTGAACTGGCCGAGGCGGCGGCGCATCTTCCGCGCCGCATTCCGACCGCCAAACCGTGGGTTGCGGCGGTCTATCGCGCTCAAGGCTTGCCAGTAGCTGAAATTGCCCGCAAGTTGCACGTCAGTGACGTCACGGTGCGCGCCTACCTGAAGCGCTATCGCGCAGCCGGTGAAACCTCCTCCAGCCAGCCCAGACTGCCCGGCTTCTGACGCCCGCAAGCCCTTGCGGGTGTTTCGGATTGGCGTCAGCCGTCACCTTGATCCCGAAAGGGACGGTGACACTGATGCAAATCACGAACCACAAACTTGATGGTCTCCGCTTCAAGCAGGCGAAGTGGATGGGGGGTGTCATCACCCCGGAAATCGTCGTGTTGCACGACACCGCCAGCCGCCTCGACCCCCTCAATGCCGCCAACTACCTGGCCGACAACGACGCCAAGGTGTCGGTGCATTTCGTGCTGGAGCGGGACGGGACAATCACCCAGCAGGTGCAAACCAACCGGGCCGCCTGGCACGCCGGGAAATCCACCTTCCAGGGGCGCGATGGCTGCAACAACTTTTCCGTCGGCATCGAGATAGTGAACCCGGGCCGCATGACGCGGACGAAAGACGGCTTCGCACGGACGTGGTGGGGCGGACTTTTCGACGCCGAGGGGGGCACCGTCGGCGAGATCGAAGAAGTCACGACGCCCGAGCATGGGGCCGGCCTCTGGATGGCCTACACCGAAGAGCAGATCGAGGCGCTGCTGGAGCTGCTGCCGGCTCTCTTCGCCGGGATCCCGACATTGCGGGACATCACCACCCACTGGTATATCTCGCCCGGCCGCAAGGTCGACACCAACCCGCTGTTCCCGCTGGAGCACATCCGCGCCAAGGTCCTCGGCCGTGACGATCCCGCCGACATCGCCGCAGAAGACGCCTCCGAGCCCGAGGCGCCCTACAGCTACGTCGAAGTCGAGACCCGCGGCGACAACCTCAACATGCGCCGCTGGCCCTCCTTCAATCCCAACGTGCTCGCCGCGATCCCGGACGGCACGCCCGTCCCGGTTCTGCGCCGGGGCATGTTCGGCGGTCGCGAATGGCTGCTCGTCCAGTACGGCGGCCGCGAGGGCTGGATCGTTGCACGCTATGCGGCCCCCGTGACCGTCAGCTGAAGGAGCATCTCATGGCCAAGAATATGACCCTCCCGGCGCTACCCGCCTGGCACGCCCGCAGCTTCTACGCCTCGCTGCTCCTGGCGGCGACGGTGCTCTGCAATCTCTTCGGCATCGATATCTGGCAGCCCCTGCAGCGCCTCGGGCTTGGCAGTTCGGAAGGCGAGGTCGTCGACAAGATCATGGTGCTGGCGCCCCTGGCCTTCGGGCTCTGGGCCTGGTGGGAACGCCGTGCGCCGAACTATCGCCTGGCCCTGTTCTCGTCCGATCCGGGCCTTCCCAGGGCCCGCTCGTTCCTCCGGCGCCTCTGGCAGCGGCTGGTGGGACCGGCAGCACCGACGCCTGCAAAGGAGGCCTCCTGATGCGGCTTCTCTGGAAATGGTTCGGCGGCGCCGCCTCGCTGCTCGTCGCCCTGCTGACAGCAGTCGGCTGGCTGAAGCGCTCGACCCGAGAGGAGATCGAAACCGAGACCGCCAGACAGGCCGATGCCGACAACCTCGCAACCCGTGAAAGGATCGACGATGCGACTCGTGATGAGCCTGAGCCTGATGCTGCTCGTGAGCGCCTGCAGCAGTTCGGCACCGGCGCCCGTCCGCCCGAGCGGTGACGG
This sequence comes from Oceanicola sp. S124, assembly GCF_000220565.1. Classification (GTDB taxonomy): domain Bacteria; phylum Pseudomonadota; class Alphaproteobacteria; order Rhodobacterales; family Rhodobacteraceae; genus Pseudooceanicola. The sequence goes on from NZ_AFPM01000323.1 coordinate 14,585, forward strand.
CCTCTGCGCAGGTCTGCTGGCCCCTGCGAAACGCCATGCGGCCGCGCTTGCCGAGAGCCCGCATGACCCCTCCGTCATTACCGGCGATCAGCTGATCGCCGGTCTGATTGCGGGCTGTGGCTATGACACCGGGGCCGGTGCATGACGGTGGATCTGGACACGCTGTACCGCGGCCTTGCGATACTCAGCACGCTTGCCTCGCTCGGAGCCGTGATCTTTGCCTGGTTCGCCGGCCGGCGGAAGGATGTCGATCGCCGGCTTCAGGAGGGCTCGAAACGCATGGATCGCCACGATCTGCGCCTTCAGGCCCTGGAGCAGGACGTGAAGGCGATGCCCGGCAAGGACGACATGCACCGACTTGAGCTGCATCTCAGCGAGATGGCCGGCGACATGAAGGCCATGTCGTCGACGCTCGTCGCAATGGCCGAGAGCCAGGCGCGTACCGAACGCATTGTCAGCCGGCACGAGGACCACCTGAGAGGAACCGCCCAGTGACCACCTACCTCGCCACCCTCCGCAAGCATCGCCGTCTGGCCATCCTGCGGCACCTCGAAGCCTGCATGGACTATACCTCCAATGCCTCGATCCTGACCGATGTCCTGGACGGTGTCGGCGTCACGTCCAGCCGAGACCAGGTCGTGACCGAGCTGGCCTGGCTGCGTGAGAACGGTTTCGTCAGCTTCGATGATGCCGGCGATTTCCTCGTCGTCGAAGCGACCGCGCGAGGCGTCGAGATCGCCCGTGGCCGCGCAGTCCATCCCGATATCCAGCGCCCGAGCGCCCGGAGGTAACCATGCCACCTCCTCGCAAAGTTGATCTTCTGCCGGCCGAGTTGAAGGCCTGGCTTCAGGAGGAGCTGCGGTCTCGCGGCTTCGGCGACTATGTCGCGCTGACCGATGCACTGAACGAACGCCTGGAGGCTGAGGGCCAGGAGCTTCGCATTGGCAAGAGTGCCGTGCATGCCTTCGGCCAGGAGTACGAACACTTCGTGAAGGCGCAAGAGCAGGCCAGCTCCTGGGCCGCGGGCTGGATGAATGACAACGGGCTGGAAGAGGAGGCCAAGCGTCACAACGTACTCTTCCAGATGGTCACCACGCTCGCCTTCAAAGTCATGCAGGCGCAGATGGTCAAGGAGGGCGACGAGATCGATCCGCGCGAGCTGCACTTCCTGGGCAAGATGCTGAAGGATGTCATGAGCTCGTCCGGCATCCGCCAGAAGCTGATGGAGGAAGAGCGGACCCGCGTGGAACGTCAGGCCAGGGAACAGGCCGCGGCTACGGTCGAGAAACACGCTCGAAGCGCAGGTATGACAGCGGCGACGGCCGAGGCGATCAAGGCGGAGATTCTTGGGGTTTCGGCATGACCGCGCCGATCACCCGCGATGAGTGGGAACGCCAGCGGCGTGAGGCGACGGAAGCCCTGCCGGATGTCATCGAACAGGTCGGTCTGCCGAAGGTGCTGCTGCCCTACCAGGCACGCGCCGTCTCGCTGCTCGACAGCGTCTCGACCCATGTTCTCTTCATCGAGAAGAGCCGTCGCATCGGCCTAACCTGGGGCCTGGCGGCCTATGCGGTGCTGCGGGCCGGGCGCGAGAAGGCGGCTGGCGGAATGGACGTGATGTACATCTCCTACAGCCAGGAGATGACCCGCGAGTTCATCGACGCATGTGCCATGTGGGCACGCGCCTTCTCGACGGCAGCGCAGGCGCAAGAGGAGTTCCTCTTCCCCGACAGTGACAAGGACGGCGATCGGTCGATCAAGGCCTTCCGCATCGCCTTTGCCTCCGGCTTCGAGATCATCGCCCTCAGCTCGGCGCCGCGCGGTCTGCGCGGGAAGCAGGGTGTCGTGATCATCGACGAAGCCGCCTTCGTCGACAGCCTGGCGGAGCTCCTGAAGGCTGCCCTGGCGTTTCTGATGTGGGGCGGTCAGGTCGTGGTCTGCTCGACCCACGACGGCACCGAGAACGTCTTCAACCAGCAGATCCAGGACATTCTGGCCGAGCGCGTGCCCTACAAGCACATGCGGATCGACTTCGACGAAGCGCTGCGAGACGGCCTATATCAGCGGATCTGTCTGGTCGGCAGCAAGGACTGGACGCCAGAGGGCGAAGCCACCTGGCGGCAGGACATCATCGACTTCTACGGTGACGGCGCCGACGAGGAACTCTTCTGCATCCCGTCCATGGGCTCTGGCGCCTGGCTTTCGGCTCCCCTGGTCGAAGCGCGGATGACGGAAACCGATCTGGAGGTCCTGCGCCTCGAACTGCCGGGCAACTACCTGCAGCTCGCCGAGCTCGACCGCCTCGCCCTCTTCAGCCCGTTCATGGAGAAGCTGGAACGCACCCTGGAGGCGATCGACCTCGATCCCCTCTTTGCCTTCGGCTTCGACTTCGCGCGGGTCTCCGACCTTTCTGTCGCGTCGCTGCTGGCCATTGAACAGCGCCTGAAGCGGCGCGAGACCCTGTCGGTCGAAATGCGCAACGTGCCGGGCGACGAGCAGAAGACCGTCGTGCGCACGATCCTGCGCCACGTCCGGCCGCGCCTGGTTGGCGCTGCCTTCGACGCAACGGGCATGGGCTGGACGGTTGCAGAGGACATGGGCCGCGAATTCGGGCTCCGGGAGAACGAGGAGGACGGCGGCCTGGTCTGGGCGATCAAGTTCAGCGAGGACTGGTACCGCCTGCACATGCCGCCGCTGAAGGCCGCCTTCGAGGATGACCAGATCGCCCTTGCGCCGGATGCGGAACACCTCTCTGACCTGCGCGTGATCAAGCTGGTTCGTGGAACGCCCCGCGTGCCGGCGACCCGCGAAGGCGAGAAAGGCAAGAAGCGACACGGCGACTACGCGATCGCCCTGGCTCTGGCGCATTTCGCGAGCCGGATGCGGTGGGTCGAGTACGGCTATCGCGGCGCCGGCGGCAGCCATGCAGGCCAGCGATCGGAACGCAGCTTTGCGGAAACGGCCGATGAAGCCGATCAGCACGATGGTCAGCGCGCCTGGTGGTCTGGCCCGCTTGGTGCCACCATGAAAGGAATGGTCTGATGGAACAGCAATCCCGCGTGCTTGATCGGTGGGGGCGCCCTGTGCGGCGACAACAGCTGACGGAAGAGGTCGCGGCGCCGTCACTTGGCGGTGTCCGCTCGCCGATCACCGGATACCCGGCCGACGGGCTGAACCCGCTTCGCCTCGCGGCCATCCTGCGCGAAGCTGACCAGGGCGATCCCGTGCGCTACCTGGAACTCGCGGAAACGATCGAAGAGCGCGACCCTCACTATCTCGGGGTCTTGGGAACCCGGCGCCGGTCGGTGAGCCAGATCGACATCACTGTCGAAGCGGCGAGCGACGATCCGCGCGACCAGGACATCGCCCAGATGATCCGGGACTGGCTGAAGCGCGACGAGCTGACCGAAGAGGTCTTCGACATCCTGGACACGATCGGAAAGGGCTACTCCTTCACCGAAATCATCTGGGAAACCTCCGAAGGGCAATGGCGTCCGGCACGGCTGGAATGGCGGGATCCTCGCTGGTTCCGGTTTGCCCGCCACGACCTGGCAACGCCGCTGATGCTCGATGATCACGGGCAAGAGGTTGCGTTGCCGGCCTTCAAGTTCATCTTCGCGCAGATCAAGGCGAAGAGCGGCCTGTCGCTGCGTTCCGGTCTTGCCAGGGTCGCGACCTGGGGCTGGATGTTCAAGGCTTACACCCAGCGGGACTGGGCGATCTTCACCCAGACCTACGGCCAGCCACTGCGGATCGGCAAGTACGGCGCCGGCGCGTCGGATCGCGACAAGGAGACGATCTTCCGGGCCGTTGCCAATATCGCGGGTGATTGCGCGGCGATCATTCCCGACAGCATGTCGATCGACTTCATCGAGGCCAAGTCGCTCGGCTCTTCGACTGAGCATTACGAGAAGCGCGCCGACTGGCTCGATAAGCAGATCTCCAAGGCCGTCCTCGGCCAGACTGCGACCACGGATGCCGTGACCGGCGGTCTCGGCTCCGGCAAGGAACACCGGGAGGTCCAGGAAGATATCGAGCGGGCCGATGCGCGGGCGCTGGCGGCGATCCTCAACCGCGACCTGATCCGTCCCTGGGTCGATCTCGAATACGGCCCCCAGTCGGCCTATCCGCGCCTTGTGATTGCGCGGGCAGAACAGGAAGATTTGGCCGCATTCTCGACTGCGCTCGCCCCGCTGGTGCAGGTCGGGCTGAAGGTCCGGCAGGCGGAGGTGCGCAGCAAGTTCGGCCTTTCCGATCCCGAGGCAGGAGACGACATTCTGGCGCCCACGGCGTCGTCAGCGCCGCAGGCCGACCCGCTCACGGACGAGGATGCATCAGGGAGCGCCGTTAAATACCCATTAAAGGGCCTTCCCGCTTCGGAACGGGGAACGGCCACCCTACAGGCCGAACCGCGCTCAGCGGCGCTCTCTGGAAGTCCCAATCCCGTAGACCCGATGACCGACCGACTCGCTCGCGAAGCTGGGGATGGCATGGAAGCCATGCTGGCGCAGATCGAAGCCATGCTGCAGGCCGCAAATTCGCTCCCGGAGTTCCAGGCGATGTTGCAGGCCGGGTTCCCCGAGTTGGATGAAAGCGCCCTGGCCCAGGTGATGGCCAAGGCGCTTGCCGCTGCCCATGGCGCCGGCCGGGCAGCTGTCGAGGAGGAAAGCATTGGCTGACCCTCTTGGCGCTTCCTTCCGAAAACCGTTCGACGAACAGGTCGCGGCCTACAAGCTGCGCATGGGCAACCTCGTCCCGACCGCGTCTTGGGATGATGTCTGGCAGGATGCGCACAACACCTCGTTCATGGTGGCTGGCGCCATGAAGGCTGACCTGCTGGATGACCTCTCCAAAGCGGTCGAGAAGGCTGTTGCCCAGGGCACCACGCTGGAGGAGTTCCGACAGGACTTTCGGTCGATCGTCGAGACGCACGGCTGGCATGGCTGGACTGGTGAGGGCACTGCCAAAGGCGAGGCCTGGCGAACGCGCGTCATCTACCAGACCAACCTGCGCACCAGCTACATGGCCGGCCGGCATGCGCAGCTCGTCGAGGGAGGTTATGCCTTCTGGGTCTATCGGCATGGCGGGTCGATGGAGCCTCGCCCTCAGCACCTGGCATGGGATGGGCTCGTCCTGGCGCCGGATCATGAATTCTGGCTCACCCACTATCCCCCGAACGGTTGGGGCTGCAGCTGCCGTGTCTTCGGTGCGCGGTCGGAACAGGGAGCGCGGCGAGTTGGGGGCAAGCCGGGCAAACAGTTGCCGGATGGATGGCAGGCACGGGATCCCAGAACGGGCGCCCCAAGCGGCATCGACAAGGGCTGGGGCTACGCGCCGGGACGAACAGTCGCGGCCAGAATCACCGATGTCGCAAAGGCAAAGGCGGATCTTCTTCCGCAGCCGCTTCAGGCCCATGCGCGCCAGTTCGCGGATGACCAGGGCCGATCTGGAGATGCCATGGCCGAGATCCTGAACCGGATCATGGCACATCTGGACGGGGCTTTCGGCACCGAGATCCTTACCACTGCGAAGGCCTGGCAAGCACCGAGCTTGAGCGAGGCACAGAAGAGCGTCGTCGCCTCCTACAAGCGGAGTGGTGAGTTTCGCGAGCAGCTTGACGACTACCTCCGCCAGCGCACCGCCGGCGCGGAAGCCTTGGACAGCGAGCTGGACACGGTTGCCAGGACGCTGGACCAGGCCTTGTCCCGACTGCCCAGGTACAAGGGGACCGCCTATCGCGATCTCAACCTGGTCGAGCTCGGGCATCAGATCGACCTCCGGCAACTGGCTGCCGGCGACATCCTGAACCTGAGTGGATACCTCAGCGCTGAATTGCAGCGACACCGCGTTCCCTTGGGACCGGTGCGCCTGATCATCGAAGGCCTCAGCGGGCGGCGTGTCTCCGGGCCGGGCGAAGGGGCATGGATCATGCTGCGCCGGGGTTTGCGATATGAGGTCCTGGAAAGCCGTCTTGTCCGCGAAGCCGAGGGCGACCTTCTGCTGCTTCGTGTGCGAGAACTGGCGCCCAGCGGGCCGCATCCTGACATGAGAGGCGCGCTCGATGCTTTCTGATCGCTCTTCACTGCAGCGCCATGACGGCCGTCGCCTCGACGCTGGCCCCCGCCGCCAGAGCTCGATCTGCCCATGATCCAGGTTGAACTCCAGGATGCCGAAGTTCGAGCTCTCCTGGATGGGCTCGCGGCCGCCTTGACCGACATGTCCCTGGTCATGGGAGAGATCGGTGAGGCATGGCTCGCATCGACGCAGGATCGCGTGCAAGCCGGGCTGCAGCCGGACGGGACGCCGTTTGCTCCGCGCTCGCAAACGACGATCGACCGCTACGCCAAAACAGAACAGTCCTACGGCAACCCGCTGAACACCAGCGGTGTGATGCGAAGCCAGATCCATACCTCGCACGGCGCCGACTATGTCGAGATCGCCTCGAATGCGATCCAGGCCGCAGTCATGCAGTTCGGTGCCGAGGCCGGTGCCTTCGGTGCCAGGATGGGCAAGAACACCAAGGGCCGAAGCTATTTCTTCTCGATCCCCTGGGGCGACATCCCGGCCCGGCCCTTCCTGGGCATCTCGGATGATGACCGCGAGATGATCTCAGAAACCGTCGAAGAATGGCTCAGGCGGGTCGCAGACAAGGGCCAGTAACGGCCCCTTTAACACGGGGTCTCGATGATGCTGGAACGCTCGCCCGGATTGCTCTACTCATGAGGGCATAGCCAACATGATCCTGTCGCACCCGCAATCCCTTGCGGGTGTTTTCGTATCTGGCGCATCGCGATGATGCTGGCATGGAAAACGCCACCGCCACCCTTGCCGCCATCGAACTGCCGCGTCCTGCCGAAGGGGCGACGGTTCCGGAGTGGATCCAGCTCCTCCCGAAGGGGGAGGTGCAGGCTCGTGACGGTCGCGGCCCCTGGCACTACCAGGACGCCAAGGCGGTGATCGAGACCAGCTTCTCGACCCGCCGCAAGATCCACATCGACGAAAACCACTCGACGGACACTGCCGCGAAGCTTGGCATGTCCGCCCCGGCGCGCGGCTTCATCACCGAGATGGAGGAGCGCGACGATGGGATCTGGGGGCGTGTCGACTGGACGGAGAGTGGCAAGACGCTCCTGGCAGATCGCGCTTACTGGGGCATCTCCCCCGTCCTCTCCTACGACAAGAAGACCGGCAAGGTGTCCGCGATCGCGCGTGCCGCCCTGACCAATGACCCCGCCCTGCGCGAGCTTCTCGCGCTCAACAGCACGGAGACCAACCACATGTTCGCAGCGAAGGTCGCGAAACTGCTCGGCCTCTCGGAAGACGCTTCCGAGGACGAGATCATGAAAGCCCTCGGCGCCCGCCTGGAGAAAGTCGGTGAAGGCGAAGAGATGCTGTCCAGCATCGGCACGGCCATGGGCCTCAGCGGCGAGCTGACCGTCGCCACGCTGGTCGCGACGGCCAAGGGGCTGAAGTCGGCCGGCGGCGAACAGACCGAAGCGCTGGCAACGCTGCAGGCCGAGGTGAAGGCCCTGCGCGAAGGCAACGCCCGCAAGGCGGCCGAGGATTTCGTTGACGGGGCAATCCGTGACCTGCGTGCCGGCGTCAAGGCCAGCCGCGAGGACTACGTGACCCTGCATATGGAAAGCCCCGATCGCTGCCAGAAGCTGATCAACGGCCTTCCGAAACTCGACCGCAGCACCACCACCGTGACGCCGCCCGTGCCCCGCGCCGATGGTGAGGTCGCGCTGAGCAACGACCAGGCCGCCGCCGCGCGCCTGATCGGCGTCGATCCCAAGCTCTACGCTGAAACCCTGAAGGCCGAAGCGGCCGCCAAGGAGACCGTCTGATGGCCCCCCTTACCGCAGATCGCAACACGCCTCGCTACGAGGGTGACACCCGCCACGGCCCGCTGGCGGCCTCGGTCAAGGCCTACGCCGGAGCCCTGCTGATGCGGAACGCCGCCGGTTACCTGGTTGCCGGGCAGACCGCGACCGGCCTGGTCGGCGTCGGCCGCTCGGAGGCCCAGGTCGACAATGGCGTTGGCTCGGCCGGCGACCTGTCCGTGGCCTACCGCCCCGGCTGCTTCCGCTTTGCCAACTCTGCCGCAGCGGACGAGGTCACCATCGCCGACATCGGCGAGCTGGCCTACGCGGTCGATGACCAGACCGTGGCCAAGACCGACGGCACCGCTTCCCGCTCGCCCGCCGGCATCATCGAGGACGTCGACGCCCAGGGCGTCTGGATCCGCCTGGATGAAGCCCTGACCAAGGCCGCAGCCACCGCCGCTGCCGCAGCCGCAGCCTGACGAGGACCCCACCATGCTTATCAACGCCGCAAATCTCGACAGCCTGCGCGTCGGCTTCAAGACCTCCTTCCAGGGCGGCCTGTCCCAGGCCTCCACCATGTGGGACCGGGTCGCCACCGAGGTGACCTCGACCCAGAAGGAGCAGAAGTACGGCTGGCTCGGCAAGATGCCGAATGTCCGCGAATGGATCGGCCCGCGCGCCGTTCAGAACCTCGCGCAGCACGACTACGCCATCAAGGAAAAGCCCTGGGAACTGACCATCGGCGTCGACCGCGACGACATCGAGACCGACAACCTCGGCATCTACGGCCCGCTGTTCACCGAAATGGGCCAGTCGACCGGCTCGAAGAAGGACAGCCTGGTCTACGAGCTGCTGAAGGCCGGTTTCACGACCGAATGCTATGACGGCAACTACTTCTTCGACACCGACCACACGGTGCTCGACGAGGCAGGCGAAGAAACCTCGGTCAGCAACACCGGCGGTGGCGCTGGCACGCCCTGGTTCCTGCTCTGCACCAACCGGGCACTGAAGCCGGTGATCCTGCAGAAGCGCAAGGACTTCGAGTTCGTCGCCAAGGACAAGGTCACCGACGACAACGTCTTCAACAACAAGGAATTCGTCTACGGCGCCGACGCGCGTTTCAACGCGGGCTTCGGCTTCTGGCAGATGGCCTACGGCTCCAAGCAGACCCTGAATGCCGCTGCCTATGGCACGGCACGGGCGGCGCTCAGTGGCATGAAGGGGGACTATGGCCGTCCCCTGGGCCTGATGCCGAACCTGCTGGTCGTGCCCCCGTCGCTGGAAAGCGCCGGCCGGAAGATCCTGAATTCCGAGCTGGGGACCGGTGGCGAGACCAACGAGTGGAAGGGCACCGCCGAACTGCTCGTCGTGCCCTGGCTGGCCTGACGCCGCAGACGAAGCGGTCAGTTTACCGAGGGGCCGGTCCGGCCGGCCCCTTTTGTAAGCTGACAGGAGAGCAAAGTGACCGACAAGAGCGCAGAACGCATCGATCTCGAAGAGCGTGCCAAGGCTGCCGGCGTGAAGTTCGCCGGCAACATCGGCGATGAGAGCCTGAAGGAACGGGTCGAGGCGGCCGAGGCCGCCGCCAATACCGCACCGGGGACGTCCGACCAGGAAAACCCCGTGGGGTCCACGGAGCAAGTGGTTTCGGATGAGGGCCCGGTACTGGCGGAGGTCCAGACGGCCCCCGCCACCGAAATCCCGCATGTTCTGGTCATCTCCGGCCCGGCGCGCGGCTTCCGTCGTGCAGGCCGCCGCTTCGGCCCCCAACAGGTCACCATCCCGGTCAAGGACCTCAGCGACGACGCCTACACCGCGCTGCTCTCCGAACCGGCCCTGACGGTCGTCGAGCTGGGCAAGCCCCAGGGCGACTGATCCCCGGCGGGAGGCCGGCGGGCAGCGGCCGGGATGGGCTCCGAGCCGTGAGAGACGACAGCCCAGCTCCTTCGGGGGCCTGCCCGGCGGCGGGCGATCGCCGCCGGGACCCTCGCAGCCAGGACCCGCACGACCATGACCTACGCCACCCTCGACCAGCTCACCGACCGTTTCGGCAGCGAGATGCTCGTCAGCCTTACCGATCGCGCCACCGTGCCGACCGGGGAAGTTGACGTGGATGTGGTCGATCGGGCCCTGGCCGATACCGATGCGGAGATCGATGGCTTCCTGCGTCCCCGCTACGTGCTGCCCCTGGCCGAGGTGCCGCCGCTGATCGCGGACCTGGCGCTGACCATCGCGATCTACAAGCTGCACCGCTATGCGCCGGATCCGAAGATCGCCGAGGACTACAAGATGGCCCGACGCTCCCTGGAAGGGATTTCCAAGGGCGCAATCCGGATTCCGGCTGAAGGCGTCGAGCCCGAGGCCTCCGACACCACCGGCGCACGTATCACCGATCGCGAACGGCCCTTCACCGAGGCAAACATGAAGGGCTTCATCTGATGCTCGACCTTGTGATCGACCGGCTGAAGGCAGAGGTCTCGACGCTCGAAGGGCGGGTCGAGGGCGCTGCCAGCTTCACCAGCCTCATGGAGCGCAACGCGCTGCCCCAGGTGACGCCCGCCGCCCATGTCCTTCCCCTGGGACTGACAGGCGGACAGGCCCAGGCGGCGACCGGGATGTTTACCCAGCTGTTCACCGAGGCCGTGGCCGTGGTCCTCACGATCCGCGGCCATGACCAGACCGGCGCCCGCGCGCTGTCCAGAGTCGATCCCCTGATCCGGTCGGTCATTTCGGCAATCGCCGGATGGGAACCCGATGACGAGATCGGAACCTTTCAGCTCCGGCGCGGTGCCCTCGTCAGCATCCGGGCCGGCGCGCTCGTCTACCAGCTCGATTTCACGATCACCGACCAGTTGAGGATCCCGACATGACCAAGAAGCCGCTCCCCCAGTCCGGTGGCAGCTACAGCCGCGATGAGGCCGGCAGCCTCAAGCAGGAGGTGGCCCCGACCAAGGAAGGGACCACGAAGAAGACCACCTCGCGCAAGACCGCGACGAAGAAGGAGGGCTGATAGATGCCCATCAAGTGGAAGTCGAAGATCCTGCTCGCGAAGATTGAGGACACCTACGGGACCGACCCGGCGCCGACCGGCGCGCTAAACGCGGTCCTGGCGAATGACGTTCGCCTGACGCCGATGGAAGGTTCGGACGTCGACCGCGACCTCGAAACGCCCTGGCTGGGCGCCTCCGGCACGATGCCGGCCGAGCTTCACGCCACGCTGAACTTCAACGTCGAGATGGCCCCCTCCGGTGCCGCCGGCACAGCACCGGCCTGGGGTCCGCTCCTGCGCGCCTGTGCAGTGGCCGAGACGATCGAGGCCGGGGTATCCGTCACCTACAACCCGGTGAGCGATGACCACGAAAGTATTACGATCCACCTCCTGATCGGCTCGACCCGCTACGTCCTTCTCGGCACGCGTGGCAACTGCACGATCCAGCTCGATGCCCAGGGCATTCCCTATCTCGCTTTCGAGTTCACCGGGCTCTTCACCCAGCCCTCCGAACAGACCCGGCCGACGGTTGCGCTGGACGCCTACAAGAAGCCCCTGCTGGCGACCTCGACGAACACGCCGACCTTCCAGATGAACGGTACGGACTTCGTGGCGCGCAGTTTCCGGATGAACCTGGGCAACAGCGTCGAGACCCGTTTCCTGATCGGATCCGAAGGCGTGCTGATCACCGACCGGTCGGAGACGATCGAGACGGTGGTCGAGGCGCTGGCCCTGACGAGCTTCAACCCCTTCGCCCTGGCCGCCGCCCAGACCGCCGTGGAAGTCGACCTGGTGCATGGTGTGACCGCCGGCAGCATCGCCGCGCTGAACGTGCCCGGTGCCCAGATGCAACGCCCGCAGGGGCTGGAGAACAGCCAGAACATCAAGGAATGGCCGCTGCGCCTCGTCCCGCTGCCTGTCACCGGCAACGACCAGTGGACCCTGACCCTCACCTGATCCCACGGAGCCCTCATGTTCAAGATCAATGCCGCCCCCGAGTTCACCCACCCTGTCGTCGTGATGGTCCCCCAGGATGACGGCCACCGTGAGGAGACCTTCAAGGCCCGCTTCAAGGTGCTGCCGGACGACGATGTCGATGGCTATGACGTGTCGACGAAGGACGGGCTGAAGGAATTCCTGCGCCAGGTCTGGCTCGGGGCCAGCGACATCCAAGACGATGACGGCCAGGCTGTCGCCTGGTCGATAGACCTGCGCGACCAGCTGCTGGGCCTCCCCTACGTGCGGCTCGCTCTGCTGCGTACCTACATGTCGGCGCTGACCAAGGCCAAGGCGGGAAACTAAGGGCGGTCGGGCGGGCCTGGGCGGAGGGCCGGCTCGGCCAGGAAAGCGCTGAGGACGCAGAGGAAGACGCGGATCTCTGGGGCATCGATCTGGAGGTCCTGAAGCCTGCCAAAGATATCTTCGAGATTTGGTCCGCGCATCTGCCAGCCCTCCAGACCTTCCTGGCGATCTGCACGCAATGGCGGGTCGCGATCGGGATGTCCGGCATGGTGACCGTCGGGCTCGACTACGCCTCGGCCGAGGCTGGTCTTCGTCTCTCGGGCGACGTGCCACCGCCTTCGGTCTGGTCGGACCTGAGGCTGATTGAAAGCGGAGCGCTGGAAGCGCTGAACGAGGACCGGAAATGACAACGGCACTCTCCATCCTGATCCGGGCCGATGGAAAGGCGGCCCAGGCGGAGCTGCAGAAGCTCTCGGCAAGTGCCGACAAGGCCGGCCTCTCAGTGCAGTCGCTCGGGAAGAAGGGCACCGCCACGGATGCCGAGATCGCAGCGCTGAATGCGGAGCTCGCAAAGGCCTCGGCCCAGGTCGAGGTGCTGACCAGCTCCGAGGCCAAGGCCGTCGCCCAGATGGCGCAGATGCAGGCGCAGGTCGACCAGATAAACGCCAGGTTCATGGGCATGAACCGCAGCGCCCCCATGGCCGCTGGCAGCATCAGCAACCTCACGGCACAGTTCAACGACCTTGGCGTCATGCTCGCGGCTGGCCAGAACCCGTTTCAGCTTGCGATCCAGCAGGGTACGCAGATCACCCAGGTCATCGGTCCGATGGGGGCGCGTGGTGCTGTCCGTGCTCTGGGCACGGCCTTCCTGTCCCTGCTGAGCCCCGTAAACCTCGTCACACTCGGCGTCATCGCCGGCGGCGCTGCGCTGGTGCAATGGGCGTTCAAGGTCGAAGACGCGGAAGAGAAAACCCTGACTTTCGCCGAGAAGGTGGACGAGGCGGCCGCTGCAATCGGTCGGGCAGAGCAGGCAGCGGCCTTTGCCAGCATGGGCGGCCTGGAAGACATGCGGGCCAAGTACGGCGAGATCTCCGACCAGGTGCTGGCCCTGTCGGAACGCCTCTTCGACATCGAACGCCGCGCGGCCGTCGCCAAGGTTTCGATCGTCCTGGATGATGCGACGGGCGAAAAGTTCGACACGGAGATCGAGCGGATTGCCGGGGCCGTGGGCGCGGCCCTGGCCGGCGCCGGCAGCCAAGCCAATGCTGAGCAGCTGGAGCTGGCACGGAAAAACCTGCGCGACATCGAGGCCGAGATCGCCACGATGAGTTTCGCAAACCAGTTCACAGGCGACCTTGAGAAACAGGCTGGGATCTATCGAAATGAGATTGCTGCTCTAGAGGGTGACTTGGGCAACATTGGCGCTCTCGCCCAAGACCTCTCGATTTCCCCGGACTTTGCGCGTGAGATCGCGGAGATTCGCGCGTCGATCAGCGAAGCGCTCTCCGCTGGCGACCTTGGGGCAGTTGCCGACCAGATTGCCCGGATGCAGGCCGCCCTGAAGGAAAGCGGTGCGACGATCGATCAGGACGTGGCTGACGGCCTCACCCGCGCCGAAGACCTGGCACGTCAGGCGGCCGCGCAGTTGGCCGAAGGCAAGGCAAATGCCGAGGGTCTGGCGAACGCCGGCATGGCCTCGGCGATCTCGGCCGCCCGGTCCGAAGCGTCCCGGCTTGCCGACGAGCTGGTCCGCGCCTTCGAGGCCTCCGCCTCGCTCTCGGCCCAGGGAGTTCGCTCCGTCGAGGAGGCGCAGCTCCGTCTCGACCTGGCCAATGAACCCGTTGAGCTTGCCCGGCAGCTCGGTGTCCGGCAGATGCAGCAAACGCAGGGCGTGCGTCGCGAAGGTGCCACCGGAGCCGAACTGGCCGCGCTCGATGCTGAAGCCGTCGCCTACGGCAACCTCATGGCCCAGGAGGCCGAGCTCAATCAACAGCGCTCGGAGCGCCTGAAGAAGACCAGGAGCAGCGGCGCTGAAACCGATGCGGTTCGCAAGCTCATCGAGCAGGAGCAGCTGCAGCTCGACCTTCTGCGCGAGACTGACCCCGTCCAGAAGGAGATGATCCGCAACCGAGAAACCCTGGCGTCGGCCACCGAAACTGAGCGCGCAGAGGTGGAAGCCCTGATCCGCACCAGGATCGAAGAGAACGACGCCCTGACCTCGCTGACACAGCAGCAAGAGTTTTATGCGCAGACGGCATATGACGCGATCGATGGCTTGGTCTTCCGCGGGCAGTCGCTCGCCGACACCTTTGCGAGTGTAGCCGACATGATCGGCCAGGCTGTGCTCAAGGCCGCCCTCCTGGGCGAGGGTCCGCTGGCTGGGATGTTCGGGACCAGCTCGGGTGGTGGCTTGCTGGGCACGCTCTTCTCTGGCCTGACAGGCGGGCTTCAGGCCCGCGCAGAAGGCGGATATGTCCATGGTCCCGGCGGGGCCAAGTCCGATGATGTGCTCATGTGGGCATCGGCAGGCGAATACGTCATGAACGCCCGCGCCACGCGCCAGAACCGCCACCTGCTTGAATCGCTGAACGCCGGAGGCCTTCCGGCCTTTGCGCAAGGTGGGTTGGTCGGAGGTGCAGGCGCCGCGAGCGGGTCTCCCCGCCTCGTCATGCCCGCACCGATCATCAACAATTTCGGCACCGACGACGTCGACGTCGATGTCCAGCCCGACAGCAAAGGTCAGCCGCAGCTGGTCATGACCGTCGGCCGGCAGGCCGCAGCTGCAGTCGCTCAGCGTGGCAACCCGCTGCGCCGGACCATGCAGAATGAGTTCGGCCTGCGACCGACGACGAGGAACCGGGGATGATCATGACCTGGCCCACCTCTCTGCCGCGCCCGGAGCGCACATCGTTCCAGAGGCAGCGTCAGGACGCCCGCCGTCGCCGCCAGAGCGAAGCCGGCCCGCCCGCCTATGGGCGCCGTTTCTCCAGCGCGGCGACCATGGTGACGCTCTCGGTGCTGCTCACCAGGAGCCAACGCGAGGTCTTCGATACCTTCTATGTCGAGGACTGCCTCGACGGTTCCCGCCTGTTCAGGATGCCCGATCCGACGACTGAAGGCTGGCCGCTGAAAGACCCCTCTGGCGCCCAGCTCTATGACGAGAGCGGCGCCCCTCTGCTCATGTCAGGCAGCTGGCTCTGCGCCTGGGGAGATCAGCCCCCACGCGAGACTGTCCTGGGCATCGAGTTCCGGAAATCCTTCAACATCGTGGTGATGCCATGAGACGTGTCAGCCTCAACGCCCGCCAGGCGCAGGACAGCGTGACCTCGCAGGAGATCGAGGTCGTGTTGTTCGAGATCACGCATCCAGATCTGGATGAGGTGATCCGGCTTTCCACGGATCCGACCGAGAAGCTGAGCGAAGACCCCTATCTCATGGGTACGCGCTCGACCTGGCGCGGCGCCGATCCTGCGACCGAGCCCTGGCTCTGGATCGTCGCCTCGACCCTGCTGCCGTCCGATCTGGAGGATGCGCCGGCGAGCTCGACCCTGGTCCTGGAGAACCTCGACAGTGACATGGTGAGCCTCGTGCGCAGCATCTCGACCCCGCCATCGGTCAACATGGCCGTTGTCCTCGCCGACAGCCCAGACGTCATCGAGGCCGAGTACCTGGACCTGCAGATCGTCTCGGCCGACATCGATGCCGGCGAGATCGTCTTGTCGATCAGCCGCGACGAGATCGAAGCCGAGCCTTTCCCGTCCGGCCGCATGACGCGCGAAAGCTTCCCGGGGTTGTTCCTATGAGCTGGTCGAACCGCTTCATCGGTCTGCCCTGGCAGGAGTTCGGGCGTGGCCGCTCTGGTGCCGATTGCTGGGGGCTGGCCTGCGTCATCTACCAGGAAGAGCTCGGCATCAGCCTGCCGGACTACCTCGGCTATGGCTCGGCCGAGGAGCTTGGCGAGATCTCTGCCCTGGTCGACGGGGCATTGAACTCGCCGCTCTGGCTTCCGACGGAAGGGCCGGCCATCGCCTTTGACATCGCTGTGTTCCGCCGCGGGCGCCTCAGCTCGCATATCGGCATCGTCGTTCGCCACGGCCTGATGATCCACATGGAGGGCGAGGATGCCGCCAAGCTCGCCGACTACACCAGCGGTGCCTGGAAGCACCGTTTGACGGGGCATTACAGGCACTTTGAACGGCCTGTTCAAATCGTCTCGGAGGCCGCCCGATGAAGGATCTCCAGACCCCGGTGCTGGCACTCCCGCACTTCGACCCTCAGGCCCGACGCATCGCGCGTGAGCTTCCCGCCGGCATGAGCCTCGCAGAGATCGTGAGGGTGACGCTACCGATGCTGCCCGAGGAAGACCTCCGGCAGTGCCGGGTTGCTCTCGTGACCCCACAGGCCTCCGAGGTCATCCTGCCGGAGCACTGGGCGCGTGTCCGCCCACGTCCGGGCGTCCACGTCGTCATTCGGGTGATCTCGGACAAGAGCGCCTTGCGCTCGATCCTCAGCGTTGTGGTCGCGATCGCGGCCGTCGCGGCGGGGCAGTACTGGGCCATCGGGGCGATCGGGTCGAGCACCTTCGCAATCTCTTCGGCCCTTATCACCGCCGGGATCACGGTAGTCGGCAACCTCCTGATCAACGCTCTCATTCCGCCCGTGAAACCCGACGATCGGGACGCGGAAAACCGCTACGCGATCAGCGGCTTCAGAAACACCCTCGATCCAGACGGCGCGGTGCCCATGGTGCTGGGCCAGATCCGCTATGCTCCGCCCTTCGCCGCGCTCAGCTACTCCGAGATCGTGGGCGACTGGCAGTACATCCGGACCGCCTTCAACTTCGGCGAAGGTCAGGTCGGGATTTCGGACATCAGGATCGGTGAGACCTCCATCAGCGAGTTCACCAACGTCGAGACCGAGACCCGGGCCGGTCTCGCTGGCGACCTGCCGCTGAGCCTGTACCCCCAGCAGGTCGCCGAAGAGGCAATCTCGGTCGAGCTGACCCGGCCGCTTCCCCGCGATGAGCTGGGCGAGATCATCGAGGATGATCCCTCGATCGAAACGCCCGTGGTGCGCACCACGGGTGCAGATGCCGCCGGCGCGTCGGTGATCCTGTCTTTCCCCTCCGGCCTGGTGCGCTTCAACGATGAGGGGAAGAAGCGGACTGAGGAGGTCGCCGTTCGGATCGAACATCGCCTGGCGGAAGCCGAGGAATGGCAGGAAGTGGAGACCCTCGAAATCCGCGGCCAGAAGCTGGAGAGTTTCTATCGGCAGCACACCTGGACCTTCCCGAGCCGGGGGCGCTGGCAAGTGCGCCTCATCATGCTGACCGATGAGACGACCGACAGCCAGCGCCAGCGCCGCTGCACATGGGCAGCGCTCCATACCCTTCGCCCGGAGTATCCGCTGAACTACCCCCGGCCCCTGGCGCTCATCTCGGCGCGCATCAAGGCCACTCACCAGCTTTCCGGGGCGCTCGACAACTGCTCGGCCTTCGTCCAGCGGATTTGCCTCGACTATGACAGCGCGACCGGCACCTGGATCGAGCGGGCGACCTCGAACCCGGCGTCCCTCTATCGCTACGCCTTGCAGAGCCCGGCGCAGCAGAGGGCCGTTGCAGACGCCGGGATCGACCTGCAGCAGTTGGAGGAATGGCACAACTTCTGCAGGCTCAAGAACCTGAAATATGACCGCGTGCAAGACAAGGTGCAGACGCCCCTGCGCGAGGTGCTGACCGAGATCGCGGCAGCCGGGCGGGCGACGCCGCGCCACGACGGGGTCAAATGGGGGGTGACGATCGACCGCGCTCAGGATCTGGTCGTGGATCACATCAGCCCGCGCAACAGCTGGGACTTCCGCTGCACCCGGACGTATTTCACGCCGCCCCACGCTTTCAAGGTCAAGTTCCTGGATGCGACCAATGACTTCAAGCCGGCCGAGCGCATCATCCGCTGGCCGGGCTACGAGGGAGAGATCCTCACCACCGAGGGCCTGGAGCTGCCGGGCAAGACCGACCCCGACGAGATCTGGATCGAAGCCCGCCGGCGCATGTACGAGGCGATCTACCGCCCCGACGTCTACCAGGCGACCCAGACCGGTCACCTTCGAACCGCGACCCGTGGCGACAAGGTCATGGTCAGCCACGACGTCCTGGACAAGTTCCAACGGGCCGCCCGGGTGAAGAGCATCGTCGGGCGCCTGGTCGAACTGGATGAGCGGATCTCGATGCAAGCCGGGGAAAGCTATGCCATCCGATTCCGCGTCTTTGCCGACGAGGAAGACACCATCGGGCAATCCGTGGTGCGGACTGTCCGCACCGACGAGAACGCCCGGTCGGTCATCTATGTCCAGGGCGAGGACAGCATGCCGACCGCAGGGGACCTGGTTCATTTCGGTATCGCCGGCGTCGAGAGCTTCCCGGCCATCGTGAACCGGGTCGAAGCCACCGAGGACGGGCACTCGATCCTCTACATGCTGGACGAGGCCACGATCATCGACGAACTCCTCGATGCCGATACCGTGCCGGCATGGTCCGGGCGCGTCGGGGCCGAGATCGATGAGAACCTCCTGCAGCCGTCGGCGCCCCGTTTCGTCTCCGTGGCGACGGGAATCTCGGGGACCGGCAGCGCCAACCTGGTCGAATACCTCCTGGAGCCCGGCAGCGGCGCCGTCGCCACGGCCGAGTACGAGATCTGGCACCGGCTGACGTCCTCGGGTGAATGGACCGAGGTGACCGTGGCTGTGGCCACCGGCGGCGGAACCCTCACGAGCTATTCTGCGGGCAACACGATCGAGCTGCAGGCACGAGGGATCTCCTCCACCGGTCAGATCGGCCCCTGGACCGGGACCGTCGTAGTCGTGGTCGGAGAAGCTGATGCGGATATCCCCGCTGCACTTGACGACGACGCGATCGACATCACCACCCTCCTGGGCGGGGCCCTGATCCAGGTGGCCACCGGCACCGACACGGCCACGACGGGCTTGCAGGTCTACCGGTCGCAAAGCGCCACGCTCGATCGGGAGACCGATGCGGCTGGCGCACGGATCGCGGTCACGCCGCTACAGAGCTACTCCATCACCCTTGGCGACACTACGCGGGAGGAACTGGTCACCGGCGGCAATATGGATACCGCCGCGAGTTGGACGGCCGACGCCAACTGGGCGATCTCCGGAGGCGTTGCGCAGCACACGGCCGGTGCAGCAGACACCGTCTCGCAGGCCTTCGAAACCACCGCCGGCAAGTGGTATCGGATCAGCCATGACGTCTCGGGTCGCACCGCCGGCACCGTCACGCCACGCCTGACCGGCGGCTCTGTCCGGGCAGGCAGTCCCGCTGGCGCCGACGGCCAGTTCGCTGACCGGATCCAGGCAACGACCGGCAACGACACGCTGTCCTTCCTGGCATCTGCCGACTTCAACGGGGCATTGGACAACCTTTCCGCCTACCTCGAAACCGACGCCTGCCTTGCACAGGGGGCGCATTTCATCTGGATCGAGCCACAGAACGAGGACGGTCTGCCCGGCCCCGTCAGTGGCCCGTTCCTGATCACCATCTAGGAGCGCATTGATGGCTGATGACGGACTGACCACCGGTCAAATCCCCACGACAGAACTGATCGACGATCTCGTTGGGAACCGTGAGGGAGGCGTCAGGAGGATCTTGACGGAGCACCTTGCCGCGCAACTCGCAGAAACCGGCGCCATGGCGGCGAAGTTCTCCGAGCACGAAGACCAGGTCGATCAGGCGGTCACTGACGCTGAAGAGGCAGTTTCGGACGCGCAGCTCATCAAGGATTATATCGGCGGGGCAGTGTTCCCGATCGGCGCCGTGGCGATCTTTCCCGTCGACAGCATGCCTTCGACCTTCTTGGCGATGGAAGGCCAGGCTGTCACCTCAGACTATCCGGATCTGCGCCAGCTCCTCATTGATGGCGGGTCGCTCTGGGGCACCGACGGCAGTGGCGATCCCTTGCTGCCTGACACGCGCGGCGAGTTCATCCGAGGCTGGGACAATGCACGCGGTGTCGATGTCGATCGCGATCTCGGGTCGTCGCAGCTGGATCAGATGCAGCGCATCACCGGGTCCTTCGTCAACCGCACGAACAACACGGGGATTTCCGGAGGCGCTTTCACCACCTCGTCGACGAGTGAAACCTCACGGCATGAAGGTTCCGGCGCCGGCGTTCAGACGGTCTCCTTCGACAGTGGAGACAGCCCCGAAGCCCGTGTTGGCGACGAGACACGCCCGCGCAACATCGCGATGATCTACGCGATCAAGGCCTTCCACGCCTATGCCGATCTGACCGGAAAGCTGATCGACCCGGCCACGGTCGAGGAGACGACCCAGCTGAAGTTGGAAGCGATCTCAGTGTTGGAAAGCGCAGAAGAGGCGAGAACAATCGCTGAAGCTTCGGCAGATCAGGCCGCGATCAGCGCGAACATCACGTATTTCCCTGCCGACGAAACCGCGCGCTTGGCGCTGTCTCCGTCGTCCGGAGAGCGCGCTTTCCAGCAGGATGCTCAGCAGATCTACGAATGGAACGGGTCGAGCTGGGATGGGCCGTACGACACGGGGCTGAGCTCGAAGACTAGTCTCGATTTTTTCACGCAAATCACTGGCGACTTCCAAGACTTCGGCGGCTCCATGTTCACGGGTAGCACGGTGGTTGGCGGGAACTACTATGTTCTGGCGGATGAACTGGACATCGGCACACCGGCTGAATTGGTAATCGGTGCCTCCGGCGCAGGGACCATCATCTTGGCCTTTGTCGCAGCACCGGACGGGACAGACAGCGGAGATGCCTACACGCTTGTCGACAGCACAATCACCCTGGACGTCGTGGATGGAGTGAACACCATTTCTCTTCTGGATGTTGAGGGCGTACCGGACATTGAAAGCGCGGGGCACTATTTCGCCGTCAAGAGCGGCACGGCAGATGTCAAGCTTGAGCAATCGTACAGTCCTGGGACGCCGTACAAGAGCATAGGTTCCATAGCGTCGGGCACGTTCGGGGCGGGGACCGGCGTCGCCGGAGACCACATCAACGCGCGGCTTTCCGTCATGCCGCCGGCTTCAATCCGCAGCAGCCTCGCAGTCGCTCTCGGCAAGAAAATGGACAGTGCAGAGTACGAGCAGCGCGCTGGTGCATGGGACTGGGGCACACTTGACGACTTGAGCGATACAGGCAGCGATGACGACATGCCGGACCGGACGTTTGTCTTCCCCGCGGCGTTCGAACAGGCCGTTCGTGTGCAGTATTTCACGCTCTACGCGCGCGCAGCTGGAACCGTTAGCCTGCGCAGCTTCTCTTTGAGCGGCAGCACCTACACCCAGACGAACGAGGTCACGGTGACCGTGCCGGGCTCGGGGGTTCAGACTATCTATCTAGATGAGCCCCTGGACATCGCCGCAGGTGAGCATTTCGGTTTCTATGGCTCTGTCGGGACCATGGTTTACGACGGCGACGGGCGGACCAGCGACTTCGGTGGATACCACTACGCAACAGGCGATAAAGCGACATTCACAGACGCCAACGTCCGGCCCTCTTATCGTTTCCTTGTTCGCCTTGGCCTGATCACAGGCGGCCCTGATGGATATCTTCTCGACCTTGATCGTCGCATTGGCGTGATCGAGGCACTGGATGTCCCATCTATCGAGGAGCGCGTTGAAACGCTGGAAGCTTCGGGCGGAGCTGACTGGGACGATACGACCGGCTTCATCATCGTTTGGGGTGTCGGGCAGTCCAACATGGCGGGCCGAGCCGAGGACGCCACTGCCTACACCGTCCCCTCTGGTCGCGGGTATATGTTCAAGGCCGGCACCGGCCTTGTCGATGTAGAGGAGCCGACAGGGAATGATGGCACGACCGAAGGGTCGCTTGGGTCCGCGCTTTGCTATGCGGTCCTGTCGGCCACGAATGGGCGTATAGGCGTGATCTTCATCAACACTGCCGTCGGCGGCACCGGCATTGTCAGCAATTGGGGCGACGGGCAGACGGTTTGGAACAACGCAAAGTCGCGGTTCACCAACACGCTGACTGAGATTGAAATGCTAGAACTGAATGTCGTCGGATGCATTGGTGCAATCGTCCAAGGCGAGACAGATGGCGACAATAGCATGAGCGCTACCGACTATGAGAACGGATTTCTCGACCTTCTTTCCCGGATGCAGGCACACACGGGCATGGGGGAACGGTTCAAACTGGTAATGACCCAGACGGGCACAAAAAGCACCGGGGACACAACCGGATATGCGACGATAAGGCAGGCGCAGGCGAACCTTGCGATTGCTGGAGATGTACTCATGGCGCACAGCGGCGCGAAGTACTTTGCTGGCAGGGGATTGATGAGCGACACGTTCCACTACACCGCTGCCGGGTATGACGAAATCGGTTTGGCCATGGGTGAGGCTATCGCTTGCTACGGTATCGGGTCGCGTCCGACAGGGTTGAGCGAGTGAACATCGGCCAACAGCACTAAGCTGCGGTTCCCTCTGGTACTGCCGGACGGGGGCACCTCCTTCACGGTCCGGCTGGACGGAGAGGACGCCACAGGCATCGAGGTCGCGCGGGTGAGTGTCCACGAAGCCTTTTGAACCGATTGTCTAGGAGTGAAGGCGCCCATAACGCGCGACCTTGAAACCGCCATTGAAACGAAAGTCATCTGCTGCAACTTTCAGTGTCGCGCACTGCAAAATTGCGTGTCGCGCTACATTAGGGCAGCCGAAAGGGGGCCGGATGGTGCGGCCCCCTTGGACGGCTCAGAGCATGCCGGCGGCGCGTGGCAGCCACAGGACGATATCCGGCACGAAGGTCAGCAACAGCAGGATTGAGATCAGGATGGCGAGGAAGATCCAGACCTCGCGGATCATCTCTGCGACCGGGATGCCCGTCAGCGCCTTGATGATGAACAGCAGGATGCCGTAGGGCGGTGTGATCAGCCCGATCATCATGTTGAAGACCAGCACCACGCCGAGGTGCGTCAGGTCGACCCCGAGTGCTGCGGCGGTCGGGATGAACAGCGGTGTCACCACCAGCATGATGGTCGAGACATCCAGGAAGCAGCCCATCAGCAGGTAGAGCAGGTTCAACAGCAGCAGGAAGTGCAGCATGTTGAGGTCCATGCCGTCGAAGACGGCGAAGACCGCCGCGGGCACGCGCTCGACCGTGATGACGTAGTTGAAGATGAAGGCGCCGCAGAGCACGATGGTGACGACGGCGGTGGTCTTCATGGTCGAGACCACCACGTCGAAGAAGCTGCGCCATCCCATGACGCGATAGGCGAAGACCGCCAGCAGCAGGGCGTAGAAGGCCGAGACGGCCGCGGCCTCGGTCGGCGTGAAGACACCCGAGTAGATGCCGCCCAGCAAGATCACCGGCATCAGCAGGGCGGGCAGGGCGCGCAGGAAGATCAGGGGGAAGGCGCGCCACGGGATGGCCTCTTCAACCGGGAAGCCGCGCAGCCTGGCCATGACCATCACGGCCACGCCCAGCACCACGACCAGGATCAGTGCCGGGACCACGCCGCCGAGGAACAGCGCGCCGACGGAGGTCGAGGAGATCAGCGCGTAGAAGACCATGGGGATCGAGGGCGGGAAGATCGGCCCGACCACGGCAGAGGTCGCGGTGATGGCGCCGGCGAAGCCGCGCGGATAGCGGCCGTCCTTGGTCATCATGTCGGTGATCACCTTACCCACGCCCGCCGCATCCGAGATGGCCGAGCCGGACATGCCCGAGAAGATCAGCGAGGTCAGGATATTGACCTGCGCAAGACCGCCCGGCACCCGGCCCACGAGGGCCAGCGCGAAGCTCAGCAGCCGGTCCGAGACCTTGCCTGCGTTCATGATGTTGGCGGCGAAGATGAACAGAGGTACGGCCAGGGCGACGAAATTGCCGAAGACCCCGTTCAGCACGTTCTCGGCGGCCAGGCCGATGTCGCGCCCGGCCATCAGCAGGTAGAAGATGCTCGAGACGATCATCGCGATGCCCATGGGCAGCCCCGCGACGGTGATGCCGATGAGCAGGAAGATCATCAGCAGAAGCGCATTATCCGCGAAAAATTCCATGGAAGTTCTTTCAGGTCAGAGAGCGCCGCGCCAGTTCGGACCCAGAAGGCGCAGCAGGCGGGCCAGAAGCTTCACCGAGAAACCGACCACGAAGAGGATGTAGCAGCCGTAGATCCAGTGCATCGGCAGGCGCAGCACCGGGCTTTTCTTGCGGGTGAGGAAGTCGAGGTAGTCCAGCGTCGGCAGGATCAGCAGCCCGAAGGCGATTAGCGCGATGACGGTGACCCCGAGCGCCATGATGCGGCGGGTCCTGGGCGAGACCACGTCGTAGACCACGTCGAAGGTCACATGTTCGCGGATCGGCACGCAAAAGGCGACGGCCCAGAACACGGTCCAGATGAAGGCGATCATCACCACCTCTTCCGTCCAGATCAGCGGCGTGCCGACCACGTAGCGGAAGAAGACCTGGACGATGAAGCCCGAGAAGGCGATCAGGAACATTACCACGCCGACGGCATCGGCCACCCGCGAAAGCAGGTGGCCGATCTGTTCGACACGGCTGTCGGGGACAGACTGGTCAGTCACGGCCGATCACTTGGCCATTGCGTTGATCTGCTCGACCCAGCCTTCGGGCCAGGCTTCGGCGCGCTCGGAGTTGAAGTAGGCGCCCTGCACGTGCTCGCGGAAGGCGGCCAGGTCGGGCTCGGTCACCTGCAGGCCCTCGGACTTGAAGAAGTCGACCAGGCGGTCCTCGTTGGCCACGCGCTCGGCGTTGTTCCAGTCGCAGGAGGCCACGGCGGCCTCGGTCACGGCGGACTTCTCGTCATCCGAGAGCTGATCCCAGGTCTCGTTGCTGATGGCGATGTTGATGCCGTCGACCAGGTGGTTGGTCAGCACGATCTGCTCGGTCACCTCGTAGAACTTGGCGGCCTCGACGGTGGGCAGGGGGTTGTCCTGGGCGTCGATAGTGCCGGTCTGCAGTGCCAGGTAGACCTCGCCGAAAGGCAGGGGCGTCGGTGCGGCGCCAAGGGCCGAGCCGAGGAACAGCCAGGCGTCAGAGCCGGGCATGCGAAGCTTCACGCCGTCCAGGTCCGCCGGGGTCTGCACGTCGCGTGCCTTGCGCAGGTTCAGCTGTCGGGTGCCAAGATAGCAGGTGTCCAGCAGCTGGACGTCCATTTCGTCGCTGACCTTCGCCTTGAACTCGGCGCCGATGTCCGAGGCGAGGAAGGCGCGGTAGTGATCGGGGTTCTGGAACAGGTAACCGGCGGTCAGCAGGCTGAATTCCGGGATCGCATCGGCGATCAGCTGGAACGACAGGTAGGTCATTTCCGCGTTGCCGCGCTGCAGGGCGTCGAGGTCCGCGCCCTGGCCGAACAGCGAGCCCGAGTCATAGAGCTGCACGTCGAAACGGCCCGGGACCTTTGCTTCCAGCTCATCCTTGAACACCTGCATGGCGCGGGTGTGCAGGTCGCTGGGCACCGAAGCCGTGGTGTACTTGATCTCGATCGCGTCCTGGGCCAGCGCCGGGGCCGCGAGCGCGGTGGTCAGCGCCAGAGCGCCAAGAGTGCATGTCAATTTCATTAAGTGTCCTCCCTGGATGGAATTTCCCCGCCATTCCGACCGCAGTCAAGCTCCTCTACGGCGGCGGATCAGCGGGACTTTACAAAGGTCGGGCCCGCAAGTAAACACTGATTGTATCAGTTGTTATATCAGTGACGCAATCAGGCCTGTTTCAGGCGATTCGTCCGATTGGATCAGGGAAAGCAGGATGCGCAGCGGCACGGACTTCAAAGGAGTGGTGGGGGCGACCGTCACCCCGGTAACGCAGGCGTTGGAGGTCGATTCGGTGAAGCTGTCGGGCCATTGCGCCGCGCTGCTGGACGCCGGTTGTGCCTTCGTGTCGTGCTTCGGCACGACCGGAGAGGGGGCCTCGTTCTCGGCAGCCCAGAAGATCGCGGCGCTGCAGCAGATGAAGGCGGCGGGCGCCGACATGTCGCGCCATGTGCCGGGCGTCGTCGCGGCCTCGGTCGATGATGCGGCGACCCTCTATCGTGCCTATGCCGCGCTGGGTTGCCGCGCCGCGCTGATCATCCCGCCCTTCTACTATGCGCCTTCGTCCGAGGCGGCCGTGGCCGCTTTCTTCGCGGCTGTGATCGAGAAGGCCGGCGCGCCGGACCTAGATATCGTGCTCTACAACTTTCCGTTCTTCTCGGGCGTTACCTTCACGCCTTCGCTGGTGCGCGCGGTCTGCGATGTCGCGGGCGGACGGGTCATCGGCATCAAGGATTCGACCGGCAACCTCGAAGGCGGCAAGGCGCTGATCGAGGCCTTCCCCGAGCTGTCGATCTTCACCGGCGATGACCGCATCCTGAGCCGCATGGTCGCCGCAGGCGGCGCGGGCATGATCGGTGGGCTGGTGAACCTCTTCCCTGCCGACAGCGTGACGCTCTGCGCCGGTGGCGTGGACGCAGCCTTCGAGGCCCGCGCCGCGCATCGCATCGAGGCGGTGGACGGCAACGGCGGGCTGGCGGCGCTGAAGGCTCTGCTGGCGATCCGCTATGATGATGAAACATTCCTGCGTACGATGCCCCCGCTGGCACCGCTGGACGCGGCTCTTCAGGGCAGGCTTGCCCTTGAGTTGGGCTTTGCAGGTGCCGAAAAGACCGCCTGAGTCAGGCGGAAAGACCCGGGAGGAGAGGCATCATGGCAGCAGGTCGCGGCGGCGCATCGAAACGGCACGACGGAACGGTCCGGCAATCGGCCTATCACCAGTTCCAGGACGCGCTGCTGGACGGGCGCCTGCGCCCCGGCCAGCTGGTCAGCCAGCGCGAGCTGGTCGAGCTGATGCACCTCTCCATCGGCGCCCTGCGCGAGCTGCTGCCGCGGCTGGAATCCGAGGGGCTGATCCATGTCCTGCCGCAGCGGGGCATCCAGATCCCGGCCATCGACCTTCCGATGATCCGCGACGCCTTCCAGATGCGTGCCGCACTGGAGCGCGAAGCGGTGCTGAACGCGCTGCGCACCATGCCCGACGAGGTGCTGCGCACTCAGCTGGACCTGCATCGCGAGATCATCGAGGCGGTGCGCGAGAACCCCTCGGAAGAGATCCTGCAGCGCGGGCAGGAGGTCGACACCGGCTTTCACATGCTGCTGATCCGCGAGACCGGCAACGAGCTGATCAAGGCGGCCTATGACATCAACTCGATCCGCATCCGGCTGATCAAGCTGGACCGCATCAAGCTCAGCTCGATCACCCTGCCGGCGGCCTTTGCCGACCATATCGCGGTGATCGAGGCGCTGCTGGCCCGCGATCCCGTGGCCGCGCCCGCCGCCATGGACCGCCATATCGCCAACGCCCGCGAACGCGCCCTGGAACTTTGAAATGACCGGACCGTCTGGCCTCGCCCCGGATCAGCCCCCCGCCAACACGGGCGCGCCGCACGCCGTGTCCCTGCGCTGCAACCTGCTGGCCGCGCCCGCGGGCCTGAACGGCACGCCCCGTTTCGCATGGGGCGCCGAAGGGGTGGGGGAGGTCATCTCTCAGCGTCTGTTGCTGGGCACCGACGCGAAGGCGCTGGCCAATGGCTCGGCGGAGGTCTGGGATAGCGGCGCGCTTGCGCCCGACGCCCGCAGCCTTGCCTATACCGGCCCCGACCTGCCGCGCGATGCCCGCCTCTGGTGGAGCGTCGAGATGACCTCGGTCGATGGCGCGATCACCCGCGCGGCCCCGGCGCCGATCCTGACGGGCCTCGCGCCGGACGATTGGCAAGCCGACTGGATCGCCCGCTATTTCGTCCTGCCCGCCGGGCGCGAGGTTCCCCAGGATTCCAATTACGACAACCGTTTCCAGGCCCGCCCCGCCGACTACCTGCGCCGACCGCTGTCGCTGCCCGAAGCGCCGGTGCGCGCCTTTGCCTATGTCGCGGCCCTCGGCCTTTATGAGCTTGAGGTCAACGGCACACGCATCGGTGATGCGGTCATGGCACCTGGCTGGACCGACTACCACCAGCGCGCCGAATACGACGTTCTGGACGTGACCGGGGCGCTCGTTCCGGGCGAGAACGTGCTGGGCGTGATCCTGGGCGAGGGCTGGTACTCGGGCCGGATCGGGCACAACCAGCGCCGTGCGGGCAATCACTACGGCGGACGGCCTGCGCTGAAGCTGCAACTGCACCTCGAGTATGCCGACGGGCGGCTCGAGAAGGTCACTTCGGACGACAGCTGGACCACCCGGCAGGGCCCAATCTGCTATTCGGACTTCCTCGCAGGCGAGATGTACGACGCCCGCCTGGAAATGCCCGGCTGGTCGGCACCCGGGTTCACCGAGGTCAACTGGCAGCCGGTCGAGGTCTTCACGCCCGATCCGCGCGCCCCGCAGCTTGATGCCGCCCGCGCCCCGCAGGCTCGAGAGGTCGCGTGGCTGGACGCCGTCGCCGAAAGCGCCGCCCCGGATGGCGAGCGGATCTTCGACTTTGGTCAGAACCTTGCCGGCTACATCCGCCTGACCGTCGAGGCCCCCGAGGGCACCGAGATCCGCCTGCGCCACGGAGAGCGGCTGGACGAGACCGGCGCGCTCTATACCGCCAACCTGCGTTTCGCGGTCAGCGAGGATATCTACATCTGTCGTGGCGGCGGGGAGGAGGTCTTTGCCCCCCGCTTCACCTTCCACGGCTACCAGTACCTCGGGTTGCGCAGCAGCGACCCCGGCGCGAAGATCCGCGTGCAATCGGTGGCGATCCAGACCGACCTGCCGCGCACGGGCCGGATCGAGACCGGCCACGCAATGGTCAACCAGCTGCTCTCGAACATCTTCTGGAGCCAGCGCGGCAACTTCCTGGCCGTGCCCACCGATTGCCCGCAGCGGGATGAGCGCTACGGCTGGTCCGCCGATGCCCAGGTCTTCTGGAAGACCGCCGGGTATTTCATGGATGTCTCGGCCTTCACCGCCAAGTGGCTGGAGGACATGGTCGACGGCCAGTCGCCGGAGGGGGTCTTCCCCGACGTGGCGCCGACCAAGCCGCTCAACCCCTACCGCCTGACCCCGCAACCCGGCGCGCCCGCATGGGGCGATGCGCCGGTGATCCTGTGCTGGGACCACCTGATGCGCTACGGCGACCGGGCGCTTATGCAGCGCATGTGGGCCCCGCTGGTCGCCTGGATGGATTATATCGAGCGCGAGAACCCGGACGGCATCCGCGAGCACTCGGTCCACAACAATTACGGCGACTGGCTGTCGATCGGTCCCGCGACCGACCGGCCGCTGCTGAACACCGCCTACTGGATCCGTCTTGCCGATCTGATGGCCCGCATGGCAGCCGAGATCGGCGAGAATGCCACTCGATGGCAGGCCCTTGCGACGCGCTTGCGCGCAGGTTTCCTCGCGCGCTTCTGGGATGGTCAGCGTCTGACCGGCGACACCCAGACGGCCTACCTACTGGCGCTGGATTTCGACCTGCTGCCCGAGGATCAGCGCCCGCAGGCCGCTGCGCGGCTGGATGCTCTGCTGCAGGAGGCAGGCGGCCACCTGCAGACCGGCTTCCTGGGCGTGCGCCACCTGGCGCCGGTGATCTGCGACTGGCTGGGGCCGGAACGTGCTGTCGATCTGCTGCTGAAGGAAAGCTACCCCTCGTGGGGGTTCTCGATCCGGCAGGGGGCGACCTCGATCTGGGAACGCTGGGACGGCTGGACGCCGGAACGGGGTTTCCAGTCGACCGCGATGAACTCGTTCAACCACTACACCTACGGCGCCATCGGGGAATGGATCTGGGCGCGGCTGGCCGGGATCGATTGGGACGAGGCGGCGCCAGGCTACCTGCGCCTGCGCATGCGCCCGGTCTTCGACCGGCGGATCGGCCATGTCAGCGCGCGCTATGACGCGGCCACCGGGCCCGTCGAAAGCGCCTGGCGGTTCGAGGGCGATACGCTCGGCTGGCAGGTCAGCCTGCCACCGGGCGTGACGGCGAAGGTCACCTTGCCGCCAGGATGGCGGTGCGACGGGAAGGAACACCTTGCCCTGGCGCCGGGTCGGCATGACCTGCGCCTTTCGGCAGGCTGAGGGAGAGAAACATGAGCTATATCGGCATCGACGTCGGCACGGGCAGCGCCCGCGCCGGTGTCTTCAACGCATCCGGAGACCTGCTTGGCGCCGGCAGCTGCGCCATCCGGACCTACCGCCCGCGCGCCCATCACGCGCAACAGGCCTCGGCCGAAATCTGGGCCGCCGTCTGCGCCTCGGTTCGTGCGGCGCTCAAGGCCTCGGGGCTTGAGGCCAGCGCGATCCGCGGACTGGGCTTCGATGCGACCTGTTCGCTGGTGGTGTCGGATGCGCGCCTTGGACCGGTCAGCGTCGACCCCGAGGGCGCCCCGGGGCAGGACGTGATGCTGTGGATGGATCACCGCGCCCTCGGCGACGCGGAAGAGATCAACGCTATCGGTGGCGCGCCGCTGGCCCATGTGGGCGGGCGGATCTCGCCCGAGATGGAGCTGCCCAAGCTGCGCTGGATGAAGCGGGAACTGCCGGGCCAATGGGCCGAGGCGGCGCATTTCTGGGATCTGCCCGACTGGCTGGTGCATCGCGCCACCGGGGATCTGACCCGCTCGCTCTGCTCGACCGTCTGCAAGTGGACCTACCTTGGGCACAAGGGCACCGCGGGCGAGGGCTGGGACGATGCCTTCCTCGCCAACATCGGGCTTGAGGAACTGTCCCGCGACGATCACGCTGCCATCGGCGCCAGCCTCGCCTCGCCCGGCGCTCCCTGCGGCGGGCTGAGCGAGAGGGCCGCCGAAGAGCTGGGCCTTGCCCCCGGCACCCCCGTCGCGGCCAGTGTCATCGACGCCTATGCCGGTGCGCTCGGCACCCTCGGGCTGGGGCTTGAGGGCGATGCGGGCATCGACCGCCGCCTTGCCGTGATCGCCGGCACTTCGACCTGCCATATCGCGCTGTCGCGCGAGGCGATCTTCGTGCCCGGCGTCTGGGGGCCCTACTTCGGCGCCGCCCTGCCGGAGTTCTGGGCGCTGGAAGGCGGCCAGTCCGCCGCCGGGGCGCTGATGGATGCGGTGATTGCGCGCCACGCGGCCTCGGTGCCGCTGGCGGAAAAGGCCGCGCGGCGCGGCACCCGGGTCGCCACGCTGATCGAGGAACACCTGGCGGGCATGGGTGAGGAAACCGCCCTGCTGACCCGCGACCGCCATATCCAGCCGGATTTTCATGGCAACCGCTCTCCTCTGGCCGAACCATGGCGGCAGGGCGGTGTCTCGGGGCTGACGCTGGAAGGCGGGCTGGACGACCTGGCGCTGGACTACCTCGCGACGGTGCAGGCGCTGGCCTATGGCTCGCGTCACATCATCGAGGCGATGCGGGCCAAGGGCGCGCAGATCGACACGCTGGTGATGAGCGGCGGGCTGGCGGCCAATGCGCTTTACCTGCGCGAACACGCCGATGCCACGGGCTGCCGCGTGCTGGTGCCCGAGGGGCGCGAGCCGGTCCTGCTGGGCTCGGCCATGCTGGGCGCCGTGGCGGCGGGCGATGGCGCGGACCTGCCCGCGATGATGGCCGCCATGTCCGGCGGCTACAGCGAAATCCACCCGCGCGGCGGCCGGATCGCAGCCTTCCATGACCGCAAGTACCGGGTCATGCGGCGGATGCAGGACGACCACGCGGCCTACCGAACGATCATGGAGGAGTGAGAGCGATGACCAGGATACAACTCGTCGCCAGCGGCGACCTGCGCGAAAGCGCCAACCTGCAATGCTGGCCGACCCAGAAGGCCTTGGAAGAAGACCTGGCCCGCGTGCTGGCCGGGCTGGGCCATGAGCTTGTCCGGGGCCATCCCGAAAAGCCCGAGGGCCATGGCTTCATCGCCAGCCAGCGCGAGGGTATGGATATCTTCGCCGGTCTCGACCCCGACGCCCCGCTGATCGTCGCCGAGGCGGTCTGGCAATATTCGCACCATGTCCTGCCGGGGTTGACCACCCACCGTGGCCCGATCCTGACTCTGGCCAACTGGTCGGGCCAGTGGCCGGGGCTGGTGGGTCTGCTGAACCTCAACGGTTCGCTGACCAAGGCGGGCGTCGAATACGCCTCGCTCTGGAGCGAGGATTTCAGCGATGCCTTCTTCCTCGACGGGCTGAAGGAGTGGCTTGAGACCGGGCGCATCACCCATGACACCTCGCATGTGCGCCCCTACGACGGCGGCAGCGCGGATGCGGAGCTGGCCCAGCAGATTGCCCAGGACCTGCGCAGCCGCAAGACGATCCTCGGGGTCTTCGACGAGGGCTGCATGGGCATGTACAACGCCATCATCCCGGATGAGCTGCTGATGCCGCTGGGCATCTTCAAGGAACGGCTGTCGCAATCGGCGCTCTATTTCGAGACCAAGCAGGTTCCCGAGACCGAAGCGCGCGCGGTCTACGACTGGATGCTCGGCAAGGGCATGACCTTCCACCTGGGCGACAACCCGGCGACGGATCTGACCGAGGCCCAGGTGCTGGACCAGTGCCGCATGTATGTCGCCGCCGTGCGCCTGATGGACCGCTTCGGCTGCGAGGCGATCGGCATCCAGTACCAGCAGGGCCTGAAGGACCTGCTGCCGGCCTCGGACCTGGTCGAAGGCATGCTGAACAACGCCGAGCGTCCGCCTGTGGCCCGCGCCGATGGCAGCGTCATCCGCGAGGGCGCGGCCATCGTGCATTTCAACGAGGTCGACGAATGCGCGGCGCTCGACGGGGTGATGATCCAGCGGGTGCATACCGCCCTTGGTCAGCCGGTCGAGAACACGCTGCATGACCTCCGCTGGGGCGGGATGGATGCCTCGGGCGGACAGGACGGTTTCGTCTGGGTCTTCGAGATCTCGGGCGCGGCACCGCCTGCGCACCACGCGGGGGGCTGGGCCGGCTCGGAAAGCCTGCGCCAGCCGCCGATGTTCTTCCCGGCGGGCGGCGGCACGCTGAAGGGCTATGCCAAGCCGGGCGAGATCATCTGGTCGCGCATCTTCCTGCAGGACGGCGCGCTGCACATGGACCTTGGCCGGGGCCGGGCCGTGGCGTTGAGCACTGAAGAGCAGGAGCGCCGCTCGCAGGGCACCAACCCGGAATGGCCGATCATGAACGCCGTGCTGACCGGCGTCAGCCGTGATCAGATGATGGCGCGGCACAAGGCCAACCACATCCAGGTGGTCTATGCCAACTCGGCCGAAGAGGCCGACCGCGCCATGCTGGCCCGGGCCGAGCTGGCGCGCGAGATGGGGCTGACGGTCTCTCTCTGCGGCGTCTGAGGCCGGGCAGGGCGACAGGGCGCGGCAGTGTCGCGCCCGTTGCCAGATGAGTGCAGGATAGCGCGCGGCCGCCGGCCGCGCGC
>NZ_AFPM01000322.1 GCF_000220565.1 Oceanicola sp. S124
ACATCTCTCCGACCGCTTCAAGACAGGCCCGCGCGGGGGCGTAGGTGCAGAGGCGGATGCGTTCCTCAAGCGGGTCGGCACCTGCCGCGTGGATCAGCTCGTCCAGCGCGCCTTCGGCGAAGAAGCCGGCGTGAGACGCCCCGACCGAGCGCCACGAACTGACCGGGGCCAGCTCCGGCGCGCGGTGGCCCGCGACGCGCAGGTCCGGGATGGCATAGGGCATCGACCAGGCGCCCGAGACGATCTGGCTGTCCGGCCCTGCCGCGCCGTAGCCCGCCCGCGAGAACTGCGAGGCGATGACCGAGGGCGCGGCGATGGCGAGATCCAGCGCCGCGACGCGCCCGCCCTCAACCCGGCCCCGCGCCCGCGCCATGGCGATCTGGCGCGGGAAGTCATGGGCCATGTCCTCTTCGCGCGAATAGGTCAGCTTGACCGGGGTGCCGCGCAGCGCCGTGCCGATCTCTGCGGCGCGGGTGATGTTCTCGAACTCCAGCCGGTGCCCGAAGGAGCCTCCGGCATACTGGTTGTGCAGATGCACCGCCTCGCGCGGCAGGCCTGTGATCGCGGCCAGCTTCTGCACCGCCATGCCCGGGAACTGATGCGCCACCCAGATGTCGCAGCGCGCCTCGGTGACATGGATCAGCGCCCCGATGGGCTCCAGCGGCGCATGGGCAAGGTAAGGCGCGCGGTATTCCATGACCTCGCCTGTCGCGCTGAGGGTGCCTTCTTCGCGCCAGACCTTTTCGGGCGCGGCGTCCAGGGCCTCGCCCAGGGCCTGCCAGTGGGCGGCCTGTTCGGCGGGGAAGGGGGCCGGACCCCAGGTGCAGTCCAGCGCCGCGGCGCCGCGGAAGGCGGCCCAGGTGTCCCCGGCGATGACGGCCAGGCCGCCGGTGACCGGCAACACCCGGCTGACCCCCGGCACGGCCAGCGCGGCGCTGTCGTCATGGTCCTGCAAAAGGCCACCGGGGCGCGGGTTCAGCTTCACGGTGGCATGGACCATCCCGGGCAGCGAGAGGTCGATGCCATAGGCCAGCGTGCCGGTGGACTTGGCCAGGATATCCAGACGCTGCATCGGCTTGCCCAGAAGGCGCCAGCGGGAGGGATCGCGCAGGGCCACCTCGTGCACGGGCGGGACCCTGGCGGCCTCGGCGGCCAGATCGACGTAGGGCAGGGCCGTGCCGTCAGGCAGCAGCACCGCGCCGCCTGCAGTGCGCAGGTCGCGCGGGTCAAGGCCACTGCGCCGCGCCGCCGCCAGCTTCAGCGTCTCGCGCGCCATGGCCCCGGCCTGGCGCAGCTTGTCGTAGCTGTCGGGCACCGAGGTCGAGCCACCGGTGCCCTGCAGCCCGAGCGCCCCCAGAAGCCGCCCGGCGAGATCGCGCGAGATCTCGGCCATTGGGGTCATGTCCTGGGTCATGAAGGGCAGGCCCTCCTCGGCCATGGCCCGGTTGGCATAGGCGGCGGCGGGCGGGCCGGTCTCGATCACCAGCTCAGGCTGGTCGAGGTCGATGTCCAGTTCCTCGGCGATCAGCGCCGCCTGCATGTGGCGGATCCCCTGACCCAGGTCGGTATGCGGGGCCACCAGGGTGATGCGGCCCTCGGCAATGCGGATCCAGGCGTTGAAGCTGACGTCTCCGGGGCCGAGATCGGCCTCCAGCGGGTTCTCGGGCGTGCGGTTCAGCATGTAGACCCCGAAGGCCAGCCCGCCGGTGACGGTGGCGGATCCGAGGATGAAGGCGCGGCGGGTGATGCGGGTCAGACGCGACATGGATCAGCCCCCGAGCTTGCTGGCCGCGGCGTGAACCGCGGCGCGGATGCGCGGGTAGGTGCCGCAGCGGCAGAGGTTGCCGGACATGGCGGCGTCGATCTGCGCATCCGTCGGGCTGGGCGTCAGGTCGAGCAGGGCGGCGGCCTGCATGATCTGGCCGGACTGGCAGTAGCCGCATTGCGCCACCTGGTGCTCGACCCAGGCGGCCTGCACCGCGTGCAGCGCCTCGGGCGTGCCCAGGCCCTCGATCGTCAGCACCTCGGCGCCCTGAAGCTCTTGCGCCTGCACTTGGCAGGCGCGCACGGCCTGGCCGTCCAGATGCACGGTGCAGGCGCCGCACTGGGCGATGCCGCAGCCGTACTTGGTGCCGGTCAGCCCCAGCCTGTCGCGCAGGATCCAGAGCAGAGGCATCTCTTCGGGCACCTCGACGCTGTGCGCCGCGCCGTTCACGGAGAATTCTATCTTCATCGCTCACCCTCCCTATCTGCGTCGCGGAGCACGCCTTCAGTCCCGATCAATCTAGCAGATAACAGGCAAGAAACACTCGCCGATGACGCCAAACTTCACACCGAAGCCGCCATCCTCCTTGCAAAGCATGGCGCTGCCCGGGCCGTACGGGCAAGGTGCGGCGGCAAGATCGCGGCATCATCCCAGCCAGAACAAGGGGGCATTTCATGAGCCATGTCCGAAAGTATCCCGTCCGGGTGGCCATCCGGCAGGCCTGTGCGCTGCTGAAGGTCTCCGAGGCGCGGGTCCTCAGCCGGGCGGGGCTGACGCCTGAATTCTTCCAGGGCCCGGAAGAGCCGGTCGATATCCGGGGGTACTTCCGCCTCTGGCATGCGCTCGAGGCCGAGGCCGACAGTGTCGAGGCCATGTTGCTGGCCGCGCGCGAGGCGGCGCGGGGGCCCTTCAACCCGACGCTGCTGGCCTTTTCCTGCTCGCCCAATATCCAGGTCGGGCTGGAGAGGGTCGCCCTGTTCAAGCCTTTGATCGGCCCGTTCCGGCTGGACAGCAGCCTGTCGGGCGGGCGGCTCACGGTGGTCTGCCGCTCCAGCGAGCCTGGACTGGCACTGCCCTCGACCCTGGCAGCGATGGAGGCGGTCTTCCTGATATCCTGGGCACGGGTCTTCACCGGGCAGGAGATCACCCCGCTGGAAATCGCCGTGCCCGACCCCGGACATTTCAGCGCGCCGCTGCTGGCATACTTCGGCTGCACACCGCGCCGTGGCCCGGCCTGCCGTGTCGTCTTCTCGCAAGAAGACGCACAGCGCCCGCTGATCTCCGAGGACACGGCCTTCTGGCGGCTGGTGCAAGCCGAGCTGCACGCCCGTCTGGCCGCCAGCCTGGCCCGGCAGGACGGGCCCTCGACCGCCGAACGCCTGCGGGACGTGCTGGTGGACATGCTGCCCGGCGGCCAGGTCTCCGTGGCCGGGGCCGCCAGCCGACTGGGGCTGTC
Organism: Oceanicola sp. S124; assembly: GCF_000220565.1. Taxonomy (GTDB): domain Bacteria; phylum Pseudomonadota; class Alphaproteobacteria; order Rhodobacterales; family Rhodobacteraceae; genus Pseudooceanicola. The sequence continues at coordinate 3,222 of NZ_AFPM01000322.1, forward strand.
CGAGCGGTCACTGCAACGGCGGCTGAAGGCCGAGGCGACCTCCTTCCAGACCGAGCTGGACCGCGTCCGGGTCGAGTTGGCCCAGACCTACCTGGCCCGGGGGGACCTGACGACCGAGCAGATTTCCTACCTGCTGGCCTACCGTGACCCGAACTCGTTCTACCGCGCCTTCCATGGCTGGACCGGCAAGACCCCGGCGCAGGCACGCGAGGCGCTGCTGGCCGGGGCGACGGGATAGACTGGAAATGCCGCCCCGGGAATGTCACTTAGGTCGGGAACGGCGAAGGTGAGGGCGGCATGGCGGTCACGGCGACGGATTGGATCGGGAAATTCGAGGGGCTGAACCAGCTTCCCGAGGATCTGAAGGATGAGCTGGTCGCGGGCTCTCGCATTGTCGAGATGAAGGCGGGCGACGTCGTCTTCTCTCCCGGGCAATCGGCGGATAACCTGCTGCTCCTGCTGGCCGGCACGGTCCGGGTGCAGCAGAAATCCGAGACCGGCCGCGAGGTCTTTCTTTACCGGGTGCATGCGGGTGACAGCTGCGTGTTGACCACTGCCTGCATGCTGGCCTTCGAGGACTACGCCGCCGATGGCATCGCCGAGAGCGACATCCGCGCCGTGGCCATTCCGCGCCGCACCTTCGACGACCTTGTCGGGCGCTCGCCGCTGTTTCGCCAGTTCGTCTTCCGCGCCTATTCGCGACGGCTGACGGACCTGTTCACCCTGATCGACGACATCGTCTTCCAGCGCATGGATGTGCGCCTGGCCGCCCGGCTGCTCGACCTGGCCTCGGGCGACGTGGTCCATGCCACGCACCAGCACCTTGCCAATGAGCTGGGCACGGCGCGCGAGGTCATCTCGCGCACCCTTGCCGAGTTCCAGCGCCGCGGCTGGGTCGAGCTGTCGCGCGGCGAAGTGCGGCTGAGCGGCCGGGCGGGCCTCGAGAGGCTGGCGCGTTCGGCGGGGGCGGGCTGAGGAATTCCCTTTCCGCGCAAGGGCCCGGATCCGCGGTCAGGCGAAAGCGGATCGCTTTGTGACCATGTCACCAAGTCTGGCGAGGGGATCATGCCATAAAGGGGTCAGATGATTCCCGGGCCCTCCCCGGGATACGCCCTCAGATGACCGGAGCGACCATGACCCGCACTGCCTTCGCTCTTCCCGACGGGGAGACGCACCGATGATCACCGAATTCACTCCGCTGACCTCTGCCCTCGGGGGCATGATGGTCGGGCTGGCCGCCACCCTGCTGATGGCCCTGCATGGCCGTATCTTCGGCGCCACGGGCATCGTGGCCGGACTGCTGCGACCCGGCGACCGCAACGACTGGCTGCTGCGCGCCGCACTGCTGGCAGGCATGGTCGCCGCGCCCACGCTGCTGCTGGTGCTGACCGGCCAGATGCCGCAGATCCAGGTGCCGGTTTCGACCCCCGCGATCCTGATCGGCGGCACCATCGTCGGCTTCGGCGTCTTCTTCGGCGGCGGCTGCACCTCGGGGCACGGGATCTGTGGCAACGCCCGCTTCTCGCGCCGCTCGATCACCGCCACACTGACTTTCATGGCCGGCGCCTTCCTCAGCGTCTACGTCATGCGCCACCTGATTGGAGCCTGAGTCATGCGCCTTCTGACCGCCTTCCTCATCGGCCTGCTGTTCGGCACCGGCATCCTGATCGCCGGCATGGCCAATCCCGCCAAAGTGTTGAACTTCTTCGACATCGCGGGCACATGGGATCCCTCGCTGGCCTTTGTCATGGGCGGCGCGCTGCTGGTTGCCGTGCCGGGCTACCGCCTTGTGCTGGGCCGCCCCGGGCCGCTGTTCGAACAGGGCTTCCAGCTGCCCGACACGCGGCGCATCGACCGCCCGCTGGTGCTGGGCTCGCTGACCTTCGGCCTGGGCTGGGGCGTCGCGGGCTTCTGCCCCGGCGGGGCGCTGCCCGCCCTCGGCACCGGCCGCGGCGAGGTCGTGATGTTCGTCGCCGCCTTCATCGCGGGCCTGCTGCTGGCCCGGCTGACCCGCACCCTGATGCAGACCCGTCTGCGCGCCACCTGATACCGGAAAGGAGAGGCCATGACCTACCCGACCCACCCCGAGGTGATCCCAGAGGTCACCGGTTTCTTCGACGAGGCCACCAACACGATCTCCTACGTGGTCAAGGACCCGAACTCGCAAAGCTGCGCCATCGTCGACAGCGTGATGGACATCGACTATGCGGCCGGGCGGATCAGCTACCATGCGGCGGATGAGCTGATCGGCTTCGTCAAGGGCAGCGGCCTGACGCTGGAATGGCTGATCGAGACCCATGTCCACGCCGACCACCTCTCGGCCGCGCCCTATATCCAGGGCAAGCTGGGCGGCAAGCTGGGCATCGGGCGCAACATCACGCAGGTGCAGGAAACCTTCGGCAAGATCTTCAACGAGGGTACCGAGTTCCAGCGCGACGGCAGCCAGTTCGACCGGCTCTTCGACGATGGCGATACCTACCGGGTGGGCGGCATGGAATGCCTGGCGATCCACACCCCCGGCCATACGCCGGCCTGCATGACCCATGTCATGGGCAATGCGGCCTTCGTCGGCGACACGCTGTTCATGCCCGATGGCGGCTCGGCCCGGGCGGACTTCCCCGGCGGCGATGCCGGACAGCTCTACGACAGCATCCAGAAGGTGCTGGCCCTGCCGGACGAGACACGCCTCTTCATGTGCCACGACTATGGCCCCAATGGCCGTGACATCGCCTGGGAAACCACGGTGGCCGAGGAGAAGGCGCACAACATCCATGTCGGCGCGGGCAAGACGAAGGAGGAGTTCGTCAAGTTCCGCACCGAGCGCGATGCCCAGCTGGCCATGCCGCGCCTGATCATCCCCTCGCTGCAGGTGAACATGCGCGGCGGAGAGCTGCCGCCGAAGGACGAGGACGGCAAGACCTTCCTCAAGGTGCCCGTCAACGGTCTGTGACCGCCGGGACGGTCACCCGACCATGACCGGTGGCCCGCTTTTGCCAGTGGCCCGGAGGGGCCGGGCCTGGTCCCGGCGGGGGCAGAACCTCCGGGATCATTTTCCCACTGCCCCAAGCCTCCCCCGGCATGGCAGCCGGGGGGGGGACGGCCCGGTTCCCGAGGGCGTCGCCGCAGATCCGTCGGGCTCCTTGCGGCGCGGGCCTGATCAGAGGGCGCGCCCGCGGGGGTGCCGACCCGGCCCGCAAGAAGATCCCGTCCGGGGGTGGCGCCAGCCTGCCGCCCCCGGGATGTCGCCGCCGGCCTGTCCCGCTGGCTGCGGCGGGCGGGCGGGAGGTCCCATCTCCCGCCCGCCATCCCGCAAGCCCCCCGGGGGACGGGCGCGGTCCGCGCCGCCTGTTTGAACGCGCCTGACGGAAAGTTGAGAGCCATGTTGCAGAGCCTTCGCCACTCGATGCCGATCCTCGACTGGGGACGCCGCTACAGCCGCGACCAGCTGTCCAATGACCTCGTGGCAGCAGTGATCGTGACGATCATGCTGATCCCGCAGTCGCTCGCCTATGCCTTGCTGGCGGGGCTGCCGGCCGAGGCGGGGATCTATGCCTCGATCGTGCCGATCCTGCTCTATACCGTCTTCGGCACCTCGCCCTCGCTGGCCGTGGGGCCGGTGGCGGTGGTCTCGCTGCTGACGGCGGCGGCGATTTCGGACGTGGCCCAGCAGGGCACCATGGGCTATGCGACCGCCGCCCTGTCGCTGGCCTTCCTGTCGGGCGTGATCCTGCTGGTCATGGGGATGTTCCGCCTGGGCTTCCTGGCCAATTTCCTGTCCCACCCGGTGATCGCCGGCTTCATCACCGCCTCGGGCCTGCTGATTGCGGCCAGCCAGCTGCGGCATCTCTTCGGCGTTCAGGCGGGGGGCGACACGCTGATCGAGCTGATGGAAACGCTGCTGCCGCAACTCGGTTCGGCCAACCTCGTGACCCTGGCCATCGGTGTGCCCGCCGTCGGCTTCCTGTTCTGGGTGCGCCGGGGGCTGAAGCCGGCACTGCGCCGCGCCGGCCTCGGCCCGCGCCTGTCGGATGTCATCGCCAAGGCGGGCCCGGTGGCTGCCGTGCTCGTCACCACCCTGCTGACCTGGGGCCTCGGCCTGCAGGACCGCGGGGTCGCCATCGTCGGCGAGGTGCCCCGGTCGCTGCCGCCCTTCACCCTGCCCGATGTCTCGCCCGCGCTTCTGACCCAGCTCTTCGTGCCGGCACTGCTGATCTCGATCATCGGCTTCGTCGAGAGCATCTCGGTCGCCCAGACCCTCGCCGCCCGCAAGGGCCAGCGTATCGACCCCGACCAGGAACTGATCGGCCTCGGGGCCGCCAACCTCGGCGCGGCCTTCACCGGTGGCTACCCGGTCACCGGCGGCTTTGCCCGCTCGGTGGTCAATGACGACGCGGGGGCGGCGACCCCGGCGGCCGGGGCCTTCACCGCGCTCGGCCTGGCCTTCGCCGCAGCCTTCCTGACCCCGCTGGTGCATTTCCTGCCTAAGGCCACCCTGGCCGCGACGATCATCGTTGCCGTCCTCGGGCTGGTCGATTTCTCGATCCTGCGCCGCACCTGGGCCTATTCGCGCGGCGACTTCTGGGCGGTGGCCGTGACCATCATCCTGACGCTGGTCTTCGGCGTGGAAACCGGGGTCTCGGCCGGGGTGCTGATCTCGATCCTGCTGCACCTGCTGAAGACCTCCAAGCCGCATGTGGCCGAGGTCGGCCTGGTGCCGGGCACCCATCATTTCCGCAATGTCGACCGGCACCCGGTGGCGACCGATCCCTCGGTGCTCAGCCTGCGGGTGGACGAGAGCCTTTATTTCGTCAACGCCCGCTTCCTGGAGGACTGCGTGATGAACCGCCTGACCGAAGGCACGCCGGTGCGCCACGTGGTGCTGATGTGCTCGGCGGTCAACGAGATCGACTTCTCGGCGCTGGAAAGCCTCGAGTCGCTGGATGCCACCCTGGCCCGGCGCGGCATCCGCCTGCACCTGAGCGAGGTGAAGGGGCCGGTGATGGATCGCCTGAAGGCCAGCCACTTCCTGGCGCATCTCAGCGGAGAGGTCTTTCTGTCGCAATACGACGCCTGGTGCCGGCTCGCGCCTCAGGCGGCAACAGAGGGGGGCGATGCCGCAACAGGGTGCGGCCCGCTAGGCGGCGCGGGATCCCTTGCGTCACCGGCACCGCGGGATAAGATCACTGCCGCAGACACCTAACCGGGCGCGGCGCATGGCTTTGATCCTGCTGATGGAAGACGAATTCGACCAGGCCGTCCTGTTCCAGGAATACCTGGTCCGGGACGGGCACCACGTCCGCATCTGCACCGGCGCACGCGAGGCGATGGACTGCCTTGCCGCCGTGGCCCATGACCTGATCATCACGGACCTCTTCATCCGCGACAATGGCAAGATCCTGCCCGATGGCGGCCTGCGGCTGATCGGCTCGATCCGCAGGCTGTGGAAGCCCGAGGGCTGCGCCACACGCGCCGATGTGCCTATCCTCGTGGTCTCGGGCGCGCTGGACGGGCCGACGAAAGAGTATTTCATGGAGCAGGCCGTCTCGATCGGTGCCGACATGGCGCTGCAGAAGCCCGTCACCCGGGATGAGCTTCACGACGCGCTCGGCAAGCTGCTTCCTGCCGCGCGCTGAGCGTCAGCGGTTCAGCGCGAGCGCCGCATCGAGGGTGCGCAACAGCAAGGCGGGCGGGCAGGGCTTGCGCAGAACGGGTCCCTTGACCAAAAGGTTCTGGTCGCTCTCGGCATGGCCCGCATAGCCGGTCAGATAGACCACCGGCAGGTCCTCGCGCAGGTCGCGGGCGGCGCGGGCGAAGCTGAAGCCATCCATGCCCGGCATCGAGATATCGGTCAGGATCAGGTCGACCGCAGAAGGATCGGCGCGCAGCAGTTCAAGCGCCCGGGCGCCATCCTCGGCGCCGATGACCCGGAAGCCCGCGCTGGTCAGGGTTGCCGTCAGCAGGGTGCGCAGCGGCGTTTCATCCTCGGCCAGCAAGATCGTGCCAGAGCGCACACCCGGAGTGGCGGGGACGGCGACTTCCCCGTCCCCCGGCCGAACGGCGTCCGGGGGAGGGGCCGCGGCGGATGAGGTCTCGGGGGGCGGCTGGTCAGCCCCTGCATCGGGGGCGGCGGAGGGGCTGTCCGCCCTTCGGCCTTCGGCCCCTGCGGGCGTGCGGGACGGCGCTGCGGGGGCGGGCGGGACTGACTGAGCCTGCTGGGCATCGCTGCTCTTGCCGCGCGGCAGGACGATATGGATCACCGTGCCCTTGCCAGGGCTCGAATCGATCCGCATGTCGCCCTCTGCGCCGGTGGCGAAGGAATGCACCATCGACAGGCCCAACCCGTTCCCGGCCCTGCCGGGCTTGGTGGTGAAGAAGGGTTCCAGCGCCCGGGCCAGCACCTCGGGCGGCATGCCGGGACCATCATCGGCGACGGTGATTTCCAGGTACTTGCGCTTGGGATCCAGGCCCGTGGTTTCGGGCAGGGAGGCTCGGGTCAGCAGCGACCAGACGCCGCGCTTCAGCTCGCTTGTCGAGATCGCCCCGGCAGAGATGCGGATCTGGCTGCCGGTGCCTGCATCGCGCATGGCGTCGCGGGCGTTGATCACCAGGTTCAGCAGCGAATCCTCCAGCATGCCCCGGTCGCAGAGCGCGGCCAGCCCCGGCTGGCGCAGGTCGACGCGCAGCGTTATGCCGCTTTCGGCCAGCTGCGGGCGGGCCAGGGCCTCGATGTCCAGGAAGCTGTCGGACAGTTGCAGCACCTCGGGCGCGCCCCTGCGCGGCCGGGTCGAGGACAGCAGCCGCCCGGTCAGCGACTGTCCGCGCTCGACGGCCTTGCGGGCACTGGTCAGGAAGCTGCGGGTCTTTTCCGGCAGCTCTTCGGACATGGCGAGATCGAGCGCGTAGAAGATCGTCGCGAGCAGGTTGTTGACGTCATGGGCGATCCCCGAGGTTACCTCGCCCAGCGTCTTCATGCGCCCGTGCAGTTCTTCGGCGCGGCGGCGCCTCTCGACCTCTGCCGACCGTGACGTCAGCTGGAAGAAGGTGATGATCGCCGCCAGCAGCGTCAGCAGGGCCCCCAGAATCAGGCTGCGCAGCCGCTGGTCGCGAACCTCCTGGCGCTGCCAGTCCAGAATCGCGGCGCGCACCTCGCGGTGAAGGCCATCCAGGTTCAGCACTGCCGCGTCATCGGGCAGGCGGACCAGGGCATCGACTTCGGCAATCGACAGCCCGCGTTCCTGCGCGTCGCGCGCGGTGTCCAGCATGGTCCGGTAGGCCGAGAGCGAGGCGCGCAGGTCGCGGACCTCGACCTCGCGGTCGATTTCGCGCGCCAGGCGCTGAAGGCGCAGCAGCGCACGCTGAGCGTTCTCGTAGCTGGTCAGCGCAAGGTCGAGGTAGCGCGGGTCATCCGGCCTCAGCACGGCATTCTTGAAGTGGTGAATGAAACCGCCATAACCGATGGAGCGTTCAAGTTCCTGCAGCGCGGCGGGCAGGGCGCCGGCGGCCACTTCGCCCTGCGAGCGGGTGCTGCGGTCCAGAAGGCTCAGCGTCGGGATTGCCAGCACCGCCAGGACGGCGAGCCCCCAGAGGATCCGGCGCATTCCGGTCCGATTCAGCTGCAGGTAGAGCTTTTCCCAGGGTTTCAGAGGGCGTTGCAGGTTTCGGAAGGGCAACCGGGCATCTCCTGGGCTAGCCGGTGCTGCGGGGCCGCAGAGCCCCGACCGGACAGCTCTTCGATAGCATGCTGCCCGCCCAAGGCAAACGAATTTGCCGGGTCGTTTTGAAAACCCCCCTTGGTTTCCCGCGACTTAGGCTTTGCCGGTCGCGGATTGGGGCAGCAGGAACAGCCCGTTTTCCGGGGCCTTGCCAAGGCGCAGGTCACAGCCGTAGGCCCGCGACAGAAGCCTGTCTGTCAGGACCTCTCCGGGCGCACCGGCGCCCAGCACGCGGCCCTTTTCCAGCAGCACCACCTTGCCCGCATACATCGCCGTCAGGTTGAGGTCGTGCATCACCGCGATCACCCCGCCGCCGTCGCGGGCGAAGCGGGCGGCGATCTCCATCACCTGCAGCTGGTGGCCGATGTCCAGCG
>NZ_AFPM01000321.1 GCF_000220565.1 Oceanicola sp. S124
GAGCCAGACCCAACTACCACGCCCATGCGGGCATGCGGGCTGCACCAGTGCCCGCCGATCGCGGTGCGCACGCTGGAGACCGGCCCCAAGGTGCGCGGCATCGGAGAACCCCCCGTGCCCCCCGCCGCCCCCGCGCTGGCCAATGCGATCTTCGCCGCCACCGGCCAGCGGTTGCGCGAAATGCCCTTCGACACGTTCGTGACCTTCGCCTGAGGAGCCAGCCATGCCGCAAGCCCCATCCTCGCAAGCGCCCGCCTTGCAAGCGCCAGCCCCGCCAATCGCGAACGCGCAGGCCTTCACCCGGCGCGCCGGCGTCGGGCTGGCGCTGCTGCTGGCGGCCCTGGCTCCGCTGGCCGTGGCCCTGCCCCCCGCGCTTGCCGAGACCGGGCCGCAGATCACCTTCGAGGTGCCCGAGGCCGACTCGGTCCCCCTCGAGGAGGGCGCCGCCGCCTTCGAACGGATCTACGAAGTGGCCAGCCATCCGCGCTGTGCCAACTGCCACGTGGGGGCGGACAACCGGCCGATGTGGTCCGGCCCCTCGTATGGGCAGGCGCGGCCGCACGGGATGAACATCACCGCAGGCGAGAGCCGGATCGGCGCCGAGACGCTGCTCTGCTCGACCTGCCACCGCACCAACGGCGATTTCGGCACCGATCCCCATGCGCCGCCGCGCGCCGGGCTGGACTGGCGCCTGCCGCCGGTCGCGTTCCAGTGGTTCGACCGCAGCGCCGCCCAGATCTGCGCCCAGCTCTCAGATCCCGCGCGCACCGGCGGGCGCGACTGGGTGGGCCTGGCCGAGCACCTGACCGAGGACGCCGGCCACCGGGGCTTCGTGCTCTGGGGCTGGAACCCGGGCGGCAGCCGAGACCCCGCGCCCTATTCGCTTGAGGCCCATGTGCAGGATATCCTGACCTGGGGCGCCGCCGGCCAGCCTTGCCCACCCGAGTGATCCGCCCGAGTAAGCCGCCCGGGTGATCCCCGTCGCCCCTGCAACCCGAAGGAGACCGCCATGACCCGAAACCTTGCCGATGGCTTCTTCCTCGCCGCCGCCTGCTTCTATGTCTCGGCCCTGATGCATCTTGCAGTCGCGGTGCTGGGCGAGGGCCCGCTGACGGCGCTGCTGATCGCCGCCCTGTTCTGGGCGGCCCTGGCGACGGCCCTGCTGCGGCGGATCCGGGTGCTGGGATGGCTGGCCTTCCTGGCCGGTCTCGGCGGCGGATTGGTGGCCCTTGGCTACGGGATCCCGGTGCTGGGCCTCGGCGCGATGATCCACCTGGTGATCGCCCTCGCCTGCTGGCTCGGGGCGCTCTGCCTCGGGGTGCATCTGTGGCGCTATCGCGGCCCGTTCCAGCGCGCCTGAAGGCACCGCGCGGGCTGGCGGGCGCCGAACAGAAAGGGCCCCGCCGAAGCGAGGCCCTGCCTTTCCCTTGCCCTCGAGCAGAAGGTCAGAGGATCCGGATATCCCGCGCCAGGTCGATCTGTGAT
>NZ_AFPM01000320.1 GCF_000220565.1 Oceanicola sp. S124
TTTTTGCCGATCCTCGAGCGCAAGGCGGGCCGGGTGCTGGCCAATGGCTTCCCGACCGGCGTCGAGGTCTGCGACGCGATGGTCCACGGCGGCCCTTACCCGGCATCGACCAACTTCGGCGCGACCTCGGTCGGCACCCTGTCGATTCGCCGGTTCCTGCGCCCCGTCTGCTACCAGAACCTGCCGGAAGCGCTGTTGCCCGCCGATCTTATCTGAGTTGCCGTTCCTTGACGGTTACGCAAATATATCATACAACCTGTATGATAAGTTTTGAAAGGTCCACGAAATGACCCCCGATACCCTCAAGACCGCCCTCGGCTCCGGCCTGCTGTCCTTCCCGGTCACCCATTTCGACGCCGAGGGCCGCTTCGCCCCGGAGAGCTACAAGGCCCATGTGGAGTGGCTGGCTGGCTACGATGCCCCGGTGCTCTTTGCTGCGGGCGGTACGGGCGAGTTCTTTTCGCTGACCCCTTCGGAAATCGGCCCGGTGGTTGCGGCCGCCAAGGAAGTCTCGGGCGACACGGCCATCGTTTCGGGCTGCGGCTACGGTACAGAGCTGGCCATCGAGATCGCCCAATCGGCCCAGGCGGCGGGCGCCGACGGCATCCTGCTGATCCCGCATTACCTGATCGACGCGCCGCAAGAGGGCCTCTTCACCCACGTCAAGGCAGTCTGCGATGCGGTGGACATCGGCGTGATGATCTACAACCGCGACAATGCGCAGTATGAGGTCGATACGGTGGCGCGCCTCTGCGATGCCTGCCCGAACATGGTCGGCTTCAAGGACGGCTCCGGCGATATCGGGCGCATGCGCCAGATCACCGCCAAGATCGGCAACCGCCTGACGTACCTTGGCGGGATGCCCACGGCCGAACTCTTTGCTGAAGCCTACCTTGGCATCGGCTACGAGACCTATTCCTCGGCCGTGTTCAACTTTGTCCCGGCTCTCGCCAACAAGTTCTACGACGCCCTGCGCGCCGGAGACCGGGCCACCTGCGAGCAGATCCTGAACGACTTCTTCTACCCCTTCATGGAGCTTCGCGCGCGCCGCAAGGGCTACGCGGTCTCGGCGATCAAGGCCGGCGTGCGCCTGGCCGGGTTCGATGCCGGCAAGGTGCGTCCGCCTCTGGACGATCTGACCCCGGCAGAGGAAGATACCCTCGCCAAGATCATTGCCGCCAATACGTGAGGGCCCCCATGAAGGTCGCGGAGATCCGCACCCACCTGTTGGAACACCGGCTTGAGACGGCGTTCGAAAGCGCCACCATGCGCTTCGACCGTCGCCAGCACCTGCTGGTCGAGGTCATCTGCGAAGACGGCACAACGGGCTGGGGCGAGTGCCTCGGCCCGGCCGGTCCAAATGCAGCGATTGTCGCCGCCTATGCGCCCCATGTGATCGGCCAGAACCCCCTGGAAACAGAGAAGATCTGGGCCACCTGCTACAACGCCCTGCGCGATCAGGGCCAGCGCGGGCTGACCATCACGGCGCTGTCGGGCATCGATATCGCGCTCTGGGATCTCAAGGGCAAGATCCTGGAACAGCCGGTCTCCGTCCTACTCGGCGGGCGCTGGCGCGAGCAGATCGAGGCCTATGCAACGGGCTCCTTCAAACGGGACGGCGTGGACCGCGTGGCGGACAACGCCGAGGAAATGGCAGGCCATGCGGCTGCCGGGTTCCGCCGCATGAAGGTGAAGATCGGCTTCGGGGTCGAGGAGGATCTGCGCGTGATCGCCGCCGTCCGCGAGGCCATCGGCCCGGATCGCCGCCTGATGATCGACGCAAACCATGGCTATACGGTTAACGAGGCCGTGGAACTGGGGAACAGGGCGGCGAAATACGGCATCGACTGGTTCGAGGAACCCGTCGTGCCGGAACAGCTCGACGCCTATCTCGAGGTGAAATCCCGCCAGCCGATCCCGCTGGCTGCCGGAGAAACCTGGCACACCCGTTGGGGGTACCGCGATCCGATGCAAAAGCGTGTGATCGACATCATCCAGCCCGATATCTGCGGCATGGGCGGGCTGTCGGAGGCCAGGAAGGTAGCAGATCTGGCCTCGGTCCACGGCATCCGCGTTGTGCCCCATGTCTGGGGCACGGCGGTGCAGATCGCCACGGCGTTGCAGTTCATGTCGGCCATGGTGCCTGACCCGGTGCGCAACTCCCCGGTCGCCCCGATCCTGGAGTTCGACCGCACCCACAACCCCTTCCGCCAGGCCGTGGTCACCACGCCGCTGGAACATCAGGGCGGCTTCGTCACTGTCCCCGACGGCCCGGGCCTGGGGATTGAGATCGACCGCGACGCGCTGACCCGTTTCGCTCCGAAAGGCTGACGCATGATCGACCGCAAGCTCTCGGGCGCCAAGCCCCTGACCGCAATGCCGAAAGGTGCCGTCGACACGCAGATGCACATGTATTTGCCAGGCTTCCCGGCCCTGCCCGGTGGCCCCGGCCTGCCGCCCGATCCGATCCCCACGCCCGACATGTACCGGCAGGCCATGGGTTGGCTGGGCATCGACCGGGTGGTGGTCACCCAGGGCAACGCACATCAGAAGGATAACGCCTGCCTGCTGGCCTGTCTGGCCGAGATGGGCGAGGCTGCCCTTGGCGTCGCGGTGATCACGCCCGAGACCACCAAGGCAGAGATCGAGACGCTCTCGAATGCAGGCTGCGTCGGTGCCCGGATCATGGACCTGCCGGGCGGTGCCGTGGGTCTGGAAGCTCTGGAAGCGATCGACGCCAAGGCCCATGCGGCGGGGTGGATGATGGCGGTGCAGTTCGACGGATCGCACCTGCCGGAACTTGAGCCCCGGCTTGCAAGCCTCAGATCCCGCTGGGTTATCGACCATCACGCCAAGATCTTCTCGGGCGCCACGGCGGCGCATGTTGAAGTAATCAAACGCCTGCTGGATAAAGGCAACGCCTGGTTCAAATTCGCCGGTTGCTACGAAAGCAGCCGCGACGGCGGCCCGGATTTCCCCGATATCGCCATGGTGGCGCGCCAGATCGGCGCCCATGCGCCCGAGCGGATCGTCTGGGGCACCAACTGGCCGCATAACGCGGCCCGGGTGACCGAGGATTATCCCGATGATGCCGCGCTTCTGGACACCGCCCTGGGCTGGTGCGCGGATGATGAAGCCCGTAGGCTGGCGCTGGTCGACAACCCGGTGGAACTCTACGGATTCAAATGATGAAATTTCTCTCCCTTGGCGAAGCCATGGTGGAACTCTCTCCGGCGGAGGGGGGGCTTTTTCGGCGCGGTTTCGCCGGGGATACGCTGAATACGGCCTGGTACATGCAGGCGCTTCTGGGCGGGGGCGTGGGCTACGCCACGGTGCTGGGACGCGATGCCATGTCCGACGCGATGGAGACCTTCATCACGGGCGCAGGCATCGACACCTCGTGCATCCGTCGTGACGACAGCCGCAGTGTCGGGCTCTACATGATCTCGCTGGCCGACGGAGAACGCAGCTTCACGTACTGGCGCGGCCAGTCCGCAGCGCGGCTGCTGGCGGATGATCCGGATTGGCTGGGGCAAGTGCTGTCGGGGGTCGAGATGATCTACGTCTCAGGCATCACATTCGCGATCCTGGAGCCCGCCCGCCGCGCCGTGCTGCTGGACGCGCTGCAAACCGCGCGCGAGGCCGGCGCCCGCGTCGCCTTCGACCCCAACCTGCGGCCGCGTCTCTGGTCCTCGAGCAGTGAGATGCGCGCGGCGGTGACCGAGGCTGCGGGTTGCTGCGACATCGCCCTGCCCAGCTTCGACGACGAGGCAGGGCATTTCGGTGATATCTCCCTGCAGGCGACGGCGGAGCGCTATGCAAAGGCCGGAGCCTCGGAAGTGATGGTGAAGAATGGCGGCGGCGCCATGCTGACCTGGTATCGCGGCGCCATGGCCCCGGTGACCCCCGGCGCACCGGTGACGCCGGTCGATACCACGGGGGCGGGCGACAGCTTCAACGGTGGTTATCTCTCGGCCCGTCTTGCGGGGGCTTCGCTGGAGGAAGCCGCGCGGAAGGGCCATGCCGTTGCGGCTCAGGTGGTGCGGCACCCGGGGGCACTGATGCCGATGGATCTGCTGAAAGCTTGAGAGGGGGCAGGGGGCTCTGCCCCCATCTCCTGCGGAGATCCCCCCGCAGTATTTTCAGCCGTCTGATAGAGGCAATTGGGTGCTTGAGGGCTCCCGCATGTATCTATCCGACGGCCATAAATACTGCCGCCGGAGGCAATCGGCCGTGAGGCCGATATCCTTATCGCGCCAGCCAGCCGCCATCCACGGCGATTGTCTCGCCATGCACGTAGTTGGATGCGGGCGCGGCCAGGAAGACCGCCGTATCGGCGATGTCCTGCGGCGCGCCCCAGCGACCGGCGGGGATGCGGTCGAGGATCGCCTTCGAGCGGTCAGGGTCGTTGCGCAGGGCCTCGGTGTTGTTGGTCTCGATATAGCCCGGAGCGATGGCGTTGACGTTGATGCCCTTCGCCGCCCATTCGTTGGCCAGGATCCTGGTGATCCCCTGCACGGCATGCTTGGAGGCCGTATAGGAAGGCACCCGGATGCCGCCCTGGTAGGACAGCAGAGAAGCGATGTTGACGATCTTCGCCGGGCGCCCATCGGACAGGGCGGCGCGGGCGAAGGCCTGGCAGGTGAAGAACAGCGCCTTGGCGTTGACGTCCATCACCGCGTCCCAGTCCTCTTCCGTGAAATCGACCGAATCCGCGCGGCGGATGATGCCGGCGTTGTTGACCAGGATGTCGTAGCCCGCGCCGGCGAAGACGCCCGTTGCCGCCATGGGGTCGGCGAAGTCCAGTAGGATCTCTTCTGCCGAGGCGATCTGCGCTACCGTCTCGGCACAACTGCGACGTCCGGCGCAGACCACATGGGCGCCGGCCTCGCCCAGGGCGATGGCGATGGCCTGGCCGATCCCGGTATTGGCACCGGTCACCAGCGCCTTCTTTCCTTCCAGAGAAAAGCGGCTCATTTCAGATCCTTCGGTTGGATGAAGTCCATGTCCGTGTAATCCACGTTGTCGCCCGCCATGGCCCAGATGAAGGTGTATTCGCCGATCCCCGCGCCCGAGTGGATCGACCAGGAGGGCGAGAGCACCGCCTGTTCGTCCGCCACCACCAGGTGGCGCGTCTCTTGCGGTTCGCCCATCAGGTGCAGCACGCGGGCCTCTTCGGACATGCCCCAGTAGAGGTAGGCCTCCATCCGGCGGTCATGGATGTGGCTCGGGATGGTGTTCCAGACAGAGCCGTCGACCAGCGAGGTGTAGCCGAGGATCAGTTGGCAGCTTTGCATCACGGTGGGGTGGATGAACTGCTTGATCACCCGCTTGTTCGAGGTCTCGGACGCGCCCATCTCGACCTTGACCGCATCTTCCACGGTGATCAGCCGGTTGGGGTAGGTGGCATGGGCCGGGGCCGAGGTGATGTAGAACCGGCCCTCGCCCGAGAAGCTGATCGCGCCGGCGCCCATCCCGAGGTAGAGGACGTCGCCGCGCGCCATCTCCCAGCTTTCGCCTCCGGCCGAGACGGTGCCGGTTTCGCCGATGTTGACGATGCCCATCTCGCGCC
Source organism: Oceanicola sp. S124 (assembly GCF_000220565.1). Classification (GTDB taxonomy): domain Bacteria; phylum Pseudomonadota; class Alphaproteobacteria; order Rhodobacterales; family Rhodobacteraceae; genus Pseudooceanicola. The sequence continues at coordinate 5,573 of NZ_AFPM01000320.1, forward strand.
GCTCGAGGAAGGTCGCGGTCCTGGTTTCCTCGACCTTGTCCAGCACCAGGGTGCCACCTGCGGGCACGGCGCCGCCCAGGACGAAGCGATCGTAGTGGGTGTAGACAAGGCGGATCTCGCCGCTGGTGAACATCCCCTCGGTCAGGAAATGCGCGCGCAGCGCCTCTGTATCCATGCCCTTGGCATGCTCGGGGTGGATCGCGTGGCGGGTTTCGACGGAAAGCATGGCGTCCTCGTTTGATGGCAGGCGGTTGTCTTACTTATATGAGTAGTTGTCATACAGTAAGCCGCCTGTCAAACGATAGACGCCGCGCCCGGCTCAGCCGCGCAGCAGGCGCCGATAGCGGGTCTGGCTGCCCTTCAGGTGCTGGCGCATGGCAGCACGGGCGGCGGTCTCGTCGCCGTCGAGCACGGCGTTGACGATGCGCTCGTGCTCCTGCTTCAGCAGCGCAAGGTAGTCGGCCGAAACCGCCCCGCCGTTCGAGGTCAGCCCGTGCCGCGGGATCATCTGGGCGCCCAGCATCCGCAGCACTTCGACGAAGCGCGGGTTGTTGGTTGCCTCGGCGATGGCCATGTGCAGGTTGAAGTCGGCCTCGTGGTTGATGCCGCTGTCCTCGGCGCCGTCATTGACCGCCCGCAGGGCGCCGATGATCTTCTCTTCCTGTGCCGGAGAGCGCCTCTGTGCCGCCAGGGCCGCGGCTTCGACCTCGATCGCGGCACGCAGTTCCAGCAGTTCGATCATCGAGGACAGCCTGTCGGTATCCACGTCCGAGAAGGGGGCCACGGCGGCCGGGGCGGGCTCGATCACGAACACGCCGGCGCCACGTTGCGGATCGACAAGGCCATCGGCGCGCAGGGCAGCGACGGCCTCGCGGACCACGGTGCGCGAGACGCCGTACTCCTCGGTCAGCCGGGCCTCGCTGGGCAGGCGGTCGCCGGGCTTGTACTGACCCGAGGTGATCTGGGCCCGCAGGCTGTCCAGCACCTCGACCACAAGGGTCTTCCTCTTCGGGGGCATCTGCATCTCTGGCTCGGCTCCGTTCTGCATCGCTTCCGCTGGCGCCGAACCTGTATGATGTCTTTGGCCCGGAGAGGCAGCGGTGCGGCGGATAATTGGCTTGCGACGGCCAAATTAGCAGGGGTGATCAGAAAAAGGAACCTGTATTCATCCCGCGGAACCGGCAACTTTGTGGCGCACCTGAGAAATTGTCATACAAGTTGTTGACACCCCTCGGTGCCGGGCCTACCCAAAGGGCGCATGACAGGGGAGGGCTCCATGCTGATCCGCGAGATCGAGGCGATCACGTTCCGCCACACCACCCGCCGCCATTCCGACAGCGCAGGCCATGCCCATCCGGGCGATCCACATGACGTGTTGCAGGCGATGCTGGTCATTCGGACCGAGGATGGCCATGCCGGCTATTCCTTCTGCCCGCCCGAAGTGGTGCGGCCGCATGTGCTGGACAAGTTCGTCCGCAAGGTGCTGATCGGGCAGGATCACCGCGACCGCGAAAGGCTCTGGCAGGAGCTGGCGCATTGGCAGCGCGGCTCGGCGGCGCAGTTGACTGACCGCACGCTGGCGGTGGTGGACTGCGCGCTCTGGGACCTGGCGGGGAGGTCGCTGGACCAGCCCGTCCACAAGCTGATCGGCAGCTATCGCGACAAGGTCCTGGCCTATGGCAGCATCATGTGCGGAGACGAGATCCCCGGCGGCCTCGCCACCCCCGAAGACTACGGCCGCTTCGCCGAGACCCTGGTGGCGCGCGGCTACAAGGGCATCAAGCTGCACACCTGGATGCCTCCGGTCAGCTGGGCCCCCGACGTGAAGGCCGACCTGCGCGCCTGTGCCGCCGTGCGCGAGGCGGTCGGTCCCGATATCCGGCTGATGATCGACGCCTTCCACTGGTACAGCCGCACCGATGCCCTGGCGCTTGGGCGTGGCCTCGAGAAGCTGGGCTTCGACTGGATCGAAGAGCCGATGGACGAACAGTCCATGTCTTCCTACGCCTGGCTGGCCGATCAGCTGGATATCCCGGTGATCGGTCCCGAATCCGCCCATGGCAAGCACTGGCACCGCGCCGAGTGGATCAAATCGGGGGCCTGCGACATCCTGCGGACCGGGGTCAATGATGTCGGGGGTATCACCCCGGCGCTGAAGACCATGCATATGGCAGAGGCCTTCGGCATGGACTGCGAGGTGCATGGCAATACCGCAATGAACCTGCAGCTTGTCGCTGCCACCAAGAATTGCCGCTGGTACGAAAGGGGGCTGCTGCATCCCTTCCTCGAATACGATGATGGCTATGATTACCTGAAGTCCCTGTCCGACCCGATGGACGCCGAGGGCTTCGTCCATGTCCCGGATCGTCCCGGACTGGGCGAGGACATCGACTTTGCCTTCATCGAGTCCCGCCGCGTCTGACGGCGTCCCGCGCAAGCCCATCCACGGCCCGTGACAGCGCTGTCTCGGGCCGTTTGCATGGACCCGGGTGCAGGGGCCGGACATGCAAAAGCGCCGCTGCAGGGCGGGTTCTGGCAAGCAAATATCTGGGAAAAGTGGCAGCCCGTAGGGGAATCGAACCCCTCTTTCCAGGTTGAAAACCTGGCGTCCTAACCGATAGACGAACGGGCCACGCTGGCGTGAGGCGGTTTCTATGAAAACCGGGCATCCTCCGCAAGGGTTTTCTTTGCCTTTGTGGCAGTTTTTTTACGGCCGGGCTGCGAGGCTGCCAGGGGAGCCGTAACCCGCTGAATTGCCTCAGCTTTCAGAGGCGGGCGCGGCATCTTCCAGGCGCAGCTGCACCTTGCGGCGGCCGCCCCAGTCGTTGATCTCGAGCTTGCCCGCCAGGTGGAAGGGACGTCCGCCGTGGCCTTCCAGCGCGGGGCCGAGGTCGCCGTCGAAAGCGCCGAAGCAGATTGCCTCGATCCGCCCGCCCATGCCGTCCGAAAAGGCGATCTTCAGGTGGGTTTCGCCAACCCGCTTGGCGAAGGAAATCCGCTGCGCCGGGAAGGCGAAGCGTGGGGCAGGGGCCGAGGCGCCGTAGGGGCCGGCCTGCTCCAGCATCTCGACCAGCTCGGGGGTGGCCGCGCCGGGCATCAGCATGGCGTCGATGCGCAGGTCCGCCGGACCGGCTGCGCCCGCGCCCTGCTTGTCCAGCAGTTCGGCCAGCCGCGCCATGGCCGGTTCCAGCTTGTCCCGGGCCACGGTCAGCCCCGCCGCCATCTTGTGTCCGCCGCCTTTCACAAGCAGCCCCTCGGCGGCCAGCTTCTGTATCGAGGCACCAAGGTCCACCCCCGCGACGGAGCGACCCGAGCCCTTGCCCTCGTCGCCGTCGAAGCCGATCACCACGGCCGGACGGTTGGTGGCCTCTTTCAGGCGCGAGGCGACAATGCCGACGACGCCGGGGTGCCAGCCCTCGCCGGCGGCCCAGACCAGCGGCGCCTCGAGGCCCCGGGCCTCGGCCTGCGCCATGGCATGGGCGCGGACCTCGGCCTCGATCTCGCGGCGCTCGGTGTTGAGCTGGTCCAGCCGCTCGGCCAGGCGCCTGGCCTCCGTCGGGTTGTCGGTTGCCAGTAGTTGCGCGCCAAGGTCGGCGGCGCCGATCCGCCCGCCTGCGTTGACGCGCGGCCCCAGCAGGAAGCCGAGGTGATAGGCGGCGGGGGCGGTGGTCAGCCGCGCCACGTCCGACAGCGCCGAAAGGCCGGGGCGTTCGCGCCGGGCCATCACCTTCAGCCCCTGCCGCACCAGCGCCCGGTTGACCCCGATCAGCGGCGCCACATCGGCCACGGTGGCCAGGGCCACGAGGTCGAGAAGGCTCATCAGGTCGGGGCCCTGCACCTTTTCCTCGCGCAGCTGGCGGTTGGCCTCGACCAGCATCAGGAAGACCACGGCCGCGGCGCAGAGATGGGCCAATGCGCCGTCCTCGTCCTGCCGGTTGGGGTTCACCACGGCCACGCAGTCGGGCAGGGTCTCTGCGCCCAGGTGGTGATCCAGGATCACCACGTCGCAGCCCGCCGCCGCCACCGGCTCGTGGCTGAGGGTGCCGCAGTCGACGCAGAGGATCAGGTCGTGGGCCCGGCCAAGCTCTTGCATGGCGGGGACGTTCGGGCCGTAGCCCTCGTCGATGCGGTCGGGGATATAGAGCGTCGCCTCGCGTCCCATGCGGCGAAGCCAGTCGATCAGCAGTGCGGCAGAGCTGCCGCCGTCGACGTCGTAATCAGCGAAGATGGCGATCCGCTGGCGCTGCTTCACGGCCAGAAGGAAGCGCGCGGCGGCGGCTTCCATGTCCAGCAGCGAGCGCGGATCGGGCAGCAGGCTGCCGAGCTTGGGATCGAGGAAGGCGGCGGTTTCGCCCGGGGCCACGCCGCGGCGGGCGAGGATGCGGGCAAGGGCGTCGGGCAGGTGGTCTTCCTGCACGATGGCTTCGGCCTGGCGCTCGACCTCGGCCCCCGGACCGATCCAGCGTCGGCCTGTCAGGGAAGCGGAAACGTCGAGGAAATCCATGGCCTTGCCTCTGCCTCACGAATGGAGGGGGCCCGCGGCCCCCTCAGGTTCAGACGGTCTCGATGCGCAGGGCCACCGGTTGGCCCTCGACCACGCCGGTGCCGGCCATGCCGGCGATGGCGATGTCCAGCGCCGCGCGGGCGGTCTTGTGGGTGACGATCAGCACCGGCGCGCCGGCGCCCTCGTGGTCGTACTGGCGCATCCGGTGAATCGAGACCCCGGCCTCGCCCAGCACCGAGGCCACCTTGGCCAGCGCGCCCGGCTTGTCCTGCAGCGTCAGGCGCAGGTAGTAGGGGGCCGGGGTGTTGGAAACGGCGCCATTGGTCTCGCGCAGGGTCGCGGCGGGCTGGCCGAAGACCGGCAGGCGGAAGCCGCGTGCCACGTCGCAGATGTCCGACAGCACGGCCGAGGCCGTCGGGCCTTCGCCCGCACCGGCGCCACGCAGCACGATTTGACCCACGGCATCGCCTTCCAGCACCACCATGTTGGTGCCCCCCTCAAGCTGGCCCAGCGGAGAGGTCGCGGGCACCAGGCAGGGCGCCATGCGCTGTTCCAGCCCGCGGCCGGTCATCTGGCTGACGCCCAGAAGCTTGATCTTGAAGCCCATGTCGGCGGCGGCGCGGATGTCTTCCAGGGTGATGCGCTGGATGCCCTCCAGCTCCATCTTGCCGAAGGCGACGCGGGTGCCGAAGGCCACCGAGGCCAGCAGCGACAGCTTGTGACCAGCGTCGATGCCGCCGACGTCCAGGGTCGGGTCGGCCTCGAGGTAGCCCAGCTTGCCGGCCTCGTCGAAGAGCGTCTCGTAGCTGCTGCCGGTGGCTTCCATCCGGGTGAGGATGTAGTTGCAGGTGCCGTTCATCACGCCCATGACGCGGGTGATGTTGTTGCCTGCCAGGCCCTCGGTCAGGGCCTTCACGACGGGGATGCCCCCGGCCACGGCGGCCTCGAAGCGGATCACGCGGCCCTTGGCCTCGGCCAGCTCGGCCAGCTCCTGGCCGTGGATCGCCAGCATCGCCTTGTTGGCGGTGACCACGTCCTTGCCGGCGTTCAGCGCTGCTTCGGTCGCGGCCTTGGCCGGGCCGTCCGAGCCGCCCATCAGTTCCACGAAGATGTCCACGTCATCGCGCACGGCCAGGACCACGGGGTCGTCTTCCCAGGCGTAGCTGTCCAGGGGCACGCCGCGATCCTTGCTGCGATTGCGCGCCGAGACGGCGGTGACGGTGATCTCGCGCCCGGTGCGGGCGGTCAGCATCGCGGCCTCCTTGCGCAGGATCTTCAGCACGCCGATGCCGACGGTGCCGAGGCCGGCAATCCCCAGTCGCAGGGGGCCTGCTTTTTGGGGGTCGGGGCGCTTGGACAGGCTCATGGGATGACTCCGAATTTCGTCGCGGGATTTCCGTTGCATGGGCCTACCGCCTTCGGAAGCCCCATGCAACGCGACTCTGCGCGCCTGCGGCGGATTGGATGTCAGGTGTCGAATTCCCGGGCGCGCAGGGCCTCGGCGCGACGGCGCAGAAGGGCGGCACGGGCGGCCAGATCTGCCTCGGTGGTCTCGCCGATGCGTGGCTCTGCGGCTGTGCCGGCGAGGATCCGGTAGGCCGGAACAAGCTCTGGGTAGGGGCCTTCGGCGGCGGCCGTGGCGCTTTCGGGCAGGGGCGGCCGGCCACAGCCCGCCAGGGCGATCAGCAGCAGCGCTGCGGCAGTCGGCAAGTGGGGCGCGCGGGCGGTCATGGCCCAGAAGTGCCCCAGGGCGAAGGGCTTGGCAAGCCCCGCCGTGACTGCCCCCTTTGCCGGCGCGGCGGGGCAGGCTAGAACGGTAGGATGAGCGTGATTGACCCGATGCAGACCGCCGACACGGCCCAGAGAATGCGCCACGCCGCGCTGCATCTCTTCGCCCGCCACGGCTATGCCGCCGTCTCGATGCGGCAGATCGCGGCCGAGGTGGGCGTTCACGTCGGCGGGCTCTACAACCACATTGCCGACAAGCAGGCGCTGCTGTTCAGCCTGCTCTCGGAGCATATGACAGAGCTGCTGCAGGCGGTGGCGGCCGAGGATCTGCCGGCGGAGCCGATGGCGGCGCTCGAGGGCTTCACCCGCTTTCACATCCGTCACCATGCGGCGCGGCCCGAGGCCGTCTTCATCTCGTACATGGAACTGCGCAACCTGACCGAGGCGAACTTCGCCCTGCTGGACGAGCAGCGGAAGGCCTACGAGGCGCGTCTGCGGCTGATCCTCGAAGCGGGGCAGGCGGATGGCGCGATGCGGATGGCGGATGCGCGCATCGCGACGCGGGCGATCATCGCCATGCTGACCGGGATTACCACCTGGTTTCGCGACAGCGGCGACCAGAGCCTGGCCGAGATCGAGGCGATCTACTGGGAAATGGTGCGTCGGCTGGTGGCGGCCCAGGACGGCCTGGTGACCGGCTGATGATCCGCCGCGTGCTGGCCGGTGGCCGGGCGAAGGGCAGGGAAGGGGCGGCGCATGGCGACGGGCCTCGCCTTCCGCGTCTTTGCCGCTTAGAAGCGGTCAGGCAAGGCAGAGGGAGGGCGGGCAATGACCCAGAGCACGGAACTGGCAAGACTTGGCATCGGCAGCGTCCGGCGCGTCGTGGGGCTTGTGGTGACCGGCGGGCTGGCCCTGTCGCTGGCCTGGCTGGCGCTTGGCCCGGCGCCCGAGCCCGAAAGCGCGCCCCTCGTCCTGCGGCTTCTGCTGCTGGTGCTCGCCGGGCTGGCCGCACTTGTCAGCTGGCGGCTTCTGCAGGCCAGCCAGCAGGTGCTGGTGCTGACCACCGAGGGGCTCTTCGAAGAGGACGGCGTCATGCTGGCCGAGATGGCGCAGATCGAGGGAGTGGACCGCGGCCTGTTCGCCTTCAAGCCCTCGAACGGCTTCCTGCTGAAGCTGACAAGCCGCGGACCCCGGCGGTTCCGTCCGGGCCTCTACTGGCAGTTCGGGCGGCGACTGGGGGTTGGCGGGCTGGTGCGCGGGGCCGAGGCCAAGCAGATGGCGGATGCGCTGGCGCTTCACCTCGCCCGGCAGGGACGCGCGGATTAACCGTTCGCGTTGTATTTGAGGACCGCGGCGAAGCGGGGCCGGGTGTAGACGAAGCTGTGCAGGTTCAGGTCGCTCATGTCGAACTGCCCCCAGGCGATCTTGTAGTCGTACCAGGTTTCCACCAGGATCAGCTCGTCCCCGGCGGCCAGAAGCGGCAGCCGATCGTCCCAGTTCTCGATGTCGCTGTCGACCAGGGCCTGCTTGCCGCCACGCGCCTGTGACCAGACCACGTCGTAGGTCTCGTTCTCTTCGTCGTAGCCGATCGAGCTTATCCGCAGCGCATTGTTCCGGTCGACCCGCATCAGGAAGTCGAAGAGCTTCATCGAATTGTCGATATAGGTCGGCGTGATGTACTCGGTCTCGCGCGAGAGCATGTCCGAGATGACGAAGGACGCCTTCTGGTGCTGGGATGTGGCGCGCAGCATGTCGAAGAAGACGAAAGAGGCCATGTAGGCCCAGACCAGCAGCGGGAAGAGGATCAGGAATTCGACCGTGATCACGCCGGATTCATCGCCCGCGAAGCGGCGGATATGACGCCTCAGCCAGCTCATGGTTCGTTCACGAAGGCAGAGACGGCGAACATGATCGCATCGCCGTTGGCGTCCTTGCCGAAGTTGCGCCCCAGACCCGCGTTCGGGAAGATCGGTTCGAACTTCAGGCAGGCGCGCAGCAACATCAGCTCGTTTGCCTGTCCGTTGGTGAAGCTGCGCACGGGGTTCACCTCTTCGGCGCGGTCGACGCAGTCGACGTCGTCGGACATGCTGGTGTAATTGCGCAGGTCGATCGGCATCATCTCGAGCTTCAGTGCATTGTCGCAGTCGGGCAGCAGACCGGCGTTGTCGCAGATCAGCTCCTTGATGGTGTCGTGGTCGACATTCGCGGTCAGCCCGATCTGCAGGTCGCGCACGGCCAGGTTCAGGCCGCGTTCCAGCATGGTCTGGCGCACGGTCAGCATCCCCAGTTCGACGGTCGAGAAGAACATGGTGATGATGATCGGGAAGAGGATCACGAATTCCACCGTGACGTTGCCCGCCTCATCCGCGCCGAAGCGTCGCAGCATATGACGCAGCTTTCTCATCAGTTGGTCAGGTGCAGGGCGTTGAGCTGGCGGGCGATGGAGTCGAAGGCCTCCGAGATCTCGATCCCCTCGACGCGATAGAAATGTGCGGGGGAGGACGCGCATTCCTCCATCTCGTCGGCGCCGTGATTGCTGACTTCGAAGCCGATGGTATAGACGATGATGCCCTTGGCCTTGGCGGCCGAGCAGACCTGCTGAAGGTAGTAGTCCCCGGCGCTGGCCGTATAGGCGGTCTCCGAGAACTGGCTGTCGAGGCTCGAGCTCATGTAGCCTTCGAACCAGCCGAGGCGGTTGCGGCTCCAGAAGTAGCGCATGTCCGGGGTTTCATAGACCTGGTTCTTCAGACGGGTGGTCTGCACGTTCACGCCATCGGTCATCAGCACGATGGCCTTCAGGGCGCCGGCGCCCCAGTTCTGCGGCCGGCCGTCGAAGGCGGCGTCGATTAGACCGTCGTCGACCATGTCGGCGATGACCGGCTGGAAGGCGGGGTCGAGAAGCCCCGCCGCCCACTTCATGCCGAGGTGGATCGAGGTGTTCTGACGCGCCTGCATGTTGCCGATCTGGGTCTTCAGCGCCGCGGCATCCTGGCTGAAGGGCGTGATCCGCTCGTAGCTCTTGTCGGGGCAGCCGGGATCGTTGATCCGGTTGCTGGTATTGCCCGAACCGGACGAGAAATAGGCGAACTGCTGATAGGACTTGGTGGTGGTGATCTCGGTGGTGGCGAAATCGGCCGGGTCGAACTCGATGCAGTTGGCATAGCCATGCAGGGTCAGCACGTTGAGGCGGCTCATGATCTCGGGGCCGGCGTTGACCTGGCTGGTGTAGGGCACGACCGAGACCGAGACGGTGCCGGTCTGGTCCTCGGTGATCACCGTGTCGATGAAATCCTGCGCCGCGGTGCGCATGTTCGAGATCCGGCTGTTGCTGCCCATCGAGCCCGAGATGTCGAGCACCAGCGAGACCTCGGCGTCGCCGATGCTTTCCTCGGCGGTGCCCGAGACGTTGACGTCCAGCGTCGGGACGCCGAGCGTGCCGAGGAACTGGGTCTTCATCGGGTTCTTGGCCGAGGCCGAGACGGTTCGGTAGCCCGAGCCCGCGTCGACCGAGATCGACTTGAGGTAGTCGGTCATCTCGGCCTTGGCGAAATAGTCGCGCACGACCGCTTCCGGGTCCAGGTCGTTGCGGGTGTTGGCGGCGGCCAGCACCGCGCGGTCCAGCACGGTCTGAAGCTTCGCGCGCTCCATCTCATGGCGCATGAAGTCGACGCCCATGCCGCCGAGAATCAGGGTGATCAGCAGGAAGAAGACGATCAGCGGCAGCATCGCACCCGACTCGGAGCGCGCGAAGCCCTCCAGGCTGCGGCGCAGGCGGTCCGTCAACGGACGGGGGCTGCGGTCTGTTCCATGCGTACTCATCATCGCTTTCCCTACCCGCGCCGCCGGCTCTCGCGGCCCTTGGCTGGCGCTTCTGGTCGCGTAAATCCCTAGGCGGGGAAAGCGGCGGAAATTGGGCGTGATCAGGGAGAGCCTGTCCAGATTCGTCATGGGATGCCCGGATCTTGCGTGACCCAGGGGCAGCGTGGCGCCGGGGGGACCGCCGCGGGGTTGCGACGGGTGAGGCGGGCCGGGTCGGAACGCGGGGTTTCGCCCTGCGGCGGGGAGGGTTAAGCATTGGGGGAGTTCATGGACAGTTTAAGAATCTGCGCCATGTTCGAAGGGGCTGACGGGCCCGCATGGCCCGCAGCCATCACCCGGGAGGACCGCTATGCAACCGATCAAGGAACCCGGCTTCCGCCGCTCCGTGGACCTGATGTTCAACCGCGCCGTGGCGCTGATGGACCTGCCGCCGGGGCTCGAGGAAAAGATACGTGTCTGCAATTCGACCTATACGGTCCGGTTCGGCGTGCGTCTGCGGGGCCAGATCCAGACCTTTACCGGCTACCGCTCGGTCCACTCGGAACACATGGAGCCCGTGAAGGGGGGGATTCGCTACGCCCCCAACGTGGACCAGGACGAGGTCGAGGCCCTGGCGGCGCTGATGACCTACAAGTGCGCCCTGGTCGAGGCCCCCTTCGGCGGCTCGAAGGGCGGGCTCTGCATCGACCCGCGCGAGTACAACGACCAGGAGCTCGAGCTGATCACCCGTCGTTTCGCCTACGAGCTGATCAAGCGCGACCTGATCAACCCGTCGCAGAACGTGCCCGCCCCCGACATGGGCACCGGCGAGCGCGAGATGGCCTGGATGGCCGATCAATATGCACGTATGAACACCACCGACATCAACGCCCGCGCCTGCGTCACCGGCAAGCCGCTGAACGCCGGCGGCATTGCCGGTCGGGTCGAGGCGACGGGCCGGGGCGTGCAATATGCCCTGCGCGAGTTCTTCCGCGAGCCGGCGGATGTGGCGGCGGCAGGGCTTGCGGGCTCTCTCGACGGCAAGCGGGTGATCGTGCAGGGGTTGGGCAACGTGGGCTATCACGCCGCGCAGTTCCTGCAGGAAGAGGACGGCGCGAAGATCATCGCCGTGATCGAGCGCGACGGTGCGCTGTTCAGCGAGGCCGGCATCAACGTCCACGCGGTGCATGACTGGATCGCCAGCCATGGCGGTGTCGCGGGCTATCCCGATGCCTCTTACGTCGAAGACGGCGCCTCGCTGCTGGAAGAGGACTGCGACATCCTGATCCCGGCGGCCCTCGAGGGGGTGATCAACCTTTCAAATGCCGAGCGGATCAAGGCGCCGCTGATCATCGAGGCGGCCAACGGCCCGATCACCTTCGGCGCCGATGAGGTGCTGCGCAAGAAGGGTACGGTGATCATTCCCGATCTCTACGCCAATGCCGGCGGCGTGACGGTCTCCTACTTCGAATGGGTGAAGAACCTCAGCCATATCCGCTTTGGCCGGATGCAGCGGCGCCAGGAAGAGGCGCGCCACCAGCTGCTGGTGGACGAGCTGGAACGCCTTTCGGCCGACAGCGGCGTGGGCTGGCAGCTGTCCCCCGGCTTCAAGGAGAAATACCTGCGCGGCGCGGGCGAGCTGGAACTGGTGCGCTCGGGACTGGACGACACCATGCGCACGGCCTTCCAGTCGATGCGTGATCTCTGGCACGGTCGCGGCGATGTCGAGGACCTGCGGATGGCGGGTTTCCTTGTCGCCATCGAGCGGGTCGCGGCCAGCTATCGTGCCAAGGGGCTCTAGGCCGAGTTGCGATAGCGCACGACGCATTGGTCGAGGAAATGCTCCAGCCGTCCCTTCCAGGTGCCGCCGCTGAAGTCGGTATCGCTGACATGCAGCACGGCGACCGGCTTGCGGCCGGTCAGGCTGGACAGGTCCTCGACCGCTTCGGCGGGATAGTCGGTCTCGTCCGAGATCAGTAGGAAGGCGACCCGCGCCGGCAGGGCGGGGCGCCCTTCCAGCCATTGACGCATCGGGCGCGCGGCCTTGCCGTTCCAGACCGGCGCGCCGAGAATGAGCAGGTCGCTGCGGTCCCAGGGCTGATCCGGCACCGCGATGGAGATCCCCCGCGCCACCAGCGCCGAGAAGCCCGAGCGCAGCCGGCCGAAGATCGTCTGGTCAGTGTTCTCGGCGTCGATCTCGTGCAACTGCGCGCCCAGTTCCCAGGCCAGTTCCTCACCGACCTTGTGGGTGCGGCCCCGTATCGAATGGAGCAGGATGCGGCACGTCATGCAAAGTCCCCCGTCATGTCCGCGGCCCCCGTGCCCCTCGGGCTGGGCCGCTGTCCCGGCTATCGGTCGGCCCCTTGGCGGGCTCTTTTTGACAGAACTGTGTCAAGCGCGTGATTGTTTGTCATTGGAGAAGTTTCTGCTGTGCAGAAAAACGCGGCATCTCGCCTTCGGTCGGCCTGGATGTGGCGAAAAATTGAGCAGGTCAGAGGCTGAGATTGCGAAAGCAGGCGCGAAAGGCTTAGCTCGGGCGGACGACAGAAGGAGCACGACATGCGGTTTTCCGGGCTGCGGGTCCTGAAAGAGGGACTCACCGGCAACCGGGGCTGGGGCCCCCATTGGCGCGACCCGGCGCCGAAGCCGGCCTATGACATCGTCATCATCGGCGGCGGCGGGCACGGTCTGGCGACGGCCTTCTACCTGGCGAAAGAGCACGGGCTGACCAATGTCGCCGTGCTGGAGAAGGGCTACCTCGGCGGCGGCAACGTGGGGCGCAACACCACCATCGTGCGCGCCAATTACGTCCTGCCGGGAAATTCCGAGTTCTACTCGCACTCCCTGAAGCTCTGGGAGGGGCTGGAGGCGGAACTGAACTACAACGTGATGCATTCGCAGCGCGGGCTGATCAACCTGTTCCACTCGGACGGGCAGCGCGATGCGGCGGCGCGGCGTGGCAACGCGATGATCAACCAGGGCGACGATGCCGAACTGCTCGACCGCGAAGGCGTGCGGCGGCTTCTGCCCTATCTCGACTACGATCAGGCGCGCTTCCCGATCCATGGTGGCCTCTACCACCGGCGCGGCGGCACGGCGCGCCACGATGCGGTGGCCTGGGGCTTTGCCCGGGGCGCCAGCACGCGCGGCGTCGACCTGATCCAGAACTGCGAGGTGACGGGCATCGACACCTCGGGCGGCAAGGTGACCGGCGTGCAGACCACACGCGGCATGATCAGGGCGCGCAAGGTGGCGATTGTCACGGCCGGCCGCTCGGGACAGGTGGCGGCCATGGCGGGCCTGCGCCTGCCGATCGAGAGCCACATCCTGCAGGCCTTCGTCACCGAGGGGCTGAAGCCCGTCATCGACAACGTGGTGACCTTCGGCATGGGCCATTTCTACATCAGCCAGTCCGACAAGGGCGGGTTGGTCTTCGGCGGAGACCTCGATTTCTACCCCTCCTATGCGCAGCGCGGGAACCTTCCCACGGCCGAGCACGTGATGGAGGCGGGCATGACGCTGATGCCGATGATCGGCAAGGCGCGGGTGCTGCGAAGCTGGGGCGGCATCATGGACATGACGCCCGACGGCTCTCCGATCATCGACCGCACGCATATCGAGGGGCTCTACCTCGATTGCGGCTGGTGCTACGGCGGCTTCAAGGCGGTGCCTGGCTCGGGCTATGCGCTGGCGCACCTGCTGGCGACGGACCGCCCGCATGACAGTGCCAGGGGCTTCCGACTTGAGCGCTTCCGCGATGGCGTCGGCCTGATGGACGAGGAGGGCACCGGTGCGCAGCACGTCACTCACTGAGCCTTTCGCCTCTGGCGGAACGACCTACGGCAAGATGAAAGGGTTGGTCCGATGCGGATGACATGTCCCCTCTGCGGTGCGCGGGACCTGCGCGAGTTCACCTTTCGCGGAGCGGCCCTGGCCCGCCCCGAGGGCGATGACTGGAACGAGGCCTGGCACGACTATGTCCACCTGCGCGACAACCCGGCGGGTGAAAGCCGGGAATACTGGGCGCACCGCGCGGGCTGCGGCGCGGTGCTGCTGGTGAGCCGCGACACGCGCACGCACGAAGTCTTCTCGGTCGGGCTGGCGCGGGGGGCGGGCGCATGAGGCTTTCCAAGGGCGGACGGATCGATCGCTCCCGCGCGGTCAGCTTCAGCTTCGACGGGCGCGTGCTGTCTGGCCATCCGGGCGACACGCTGGCCTCGGCACTGCTGGCCTCGGGCCAAAAGGTCGTCGGGCGCAGCTTCAAGTACCACCGTCCGCGCGGTGTGTTCTCGGCGGGGTCCGAAGAACCCAATGCGCTGGTCACCCTCGGCGCCGGGGCGCGGGCCGAACCCAATGTCCGCGCCACCATGCAGGAGCTTTTCGACGGGCTCGAGGCGCGCAGCCAGAACTGCTGGCCCTCTCTGGACTGGGACCTGCTCGAGGTGAACGACCTCTTTGCCGACTTCCTCGGCGCGGGCTTCTACTACAAGACCTTCATGTGGCCGCGGAAGGCCTGGGAATGGCTCTATGAGCCGGTGATCCGCCGCGCGGCGGGGCTGGGGGCGCTCTCGGGGCAGGCCGACCCGGATCCGAACGAGAAGGCCTTCGCCCATTGCGACCTGCTGGTCATCGGGGCCGGTCCCGCCGGGCTGATGGCGGCACTGCAGGCAGGCCGCGCCGGGGCCGACGTGATCCTCTGCGACGAGGACCGAGAACCGGGCGGGCGCCTGCTGTCCGAGGTTGAAGAGATCGCCGGGGCGCCTGCCATGGACTGGGTCGCCGCCACCGTTGCGGAACTGACGGCCATGGAAAACGTGCGGATCATGACCCGCACCACGGTCACCGGCGTCTATGATCACGGCACCTTCGGCGCGCTCGAGCGGGTCGGGCGGCACCAGAGGCACCGTCCCGGCGTCCTGCCGGTGGATTGTTTCTGGCGCATCGTGGCGAAGGCCTCTGTGTTGGCGGCGGGCGCGATCGAGCGGCCCGTGGCCTTCCAGGACAATGACCGGCCCGGGGTGATGATGGCGGGCGCGATGCGCAGCTATCTCAACCGCTACGCCGTGGCGCCGGGCGATGCGGTGACGGTCTTCGGCAACAACGACGACGCGCATCGCACCGCCCGCGACCTGCAGGCGGCGGGGGTGCATGTGACGGCGCTGGTCGATGCGCGCCCGGGGGCGACCTGTGCCCTCGACCTGCCGTTCCATCCCGGGGCAGTGGTCTCGCGCGTGTCGGGCCGCATGGGGCTCGAGACGGTCTCTCTGCGCACCGCCTCGGGCGAGGTGAAGCTGCAAAGCGACGCGCTGGCGGTGTCGGGCGGGTGGAACCCCTCGCTGCATCTGACCTGCCATCTCAACGGCCGCCCGAGCTGGAACGACGAGCTGGCCGCCTTCCTGCCGCAGCCCGGCGCCGTGCCGGGGATGCAGGTCGCCGGAGCCGCGGGCGGTGTTTTCGCGACCGACGCCTGCCTGGCCTCGGGGGCCGAGGCCGCGGGGTGCGCGCTGGCAGAGCTGGGCCTGACTGCGCCGCCGCTCGACCTGCCGCAGGCCGAGGCGCAGGGCTACGGCATCGCCGAGCTTTGGGCCGTGCCGGGCAGGGGCCGCGCCTGGCTGGACCTGGCCAATGATGTTACCGTGAAGGACGTGCGCCTGGCCGCCAGCGAGAACTTCCGCTCGGTCGAGCACATGAAGCGCTACACCACGCAGGGCATGGCGCCGGACCAGGGCAAGACCTCGAACCTGGGCGCCATGGCGGTGCTGGCCGATGCGACGGGGCGCGACATGGCCGCCACCGGCATCACCACCTATCGCCCGCCCTTCGTACCGCTGCCGATCGCGGCGCTTGGCGCCGGTGGCAAGGGCAGGGGCTTTGCACCCGAACGGCTGACCACCAGCCATGCGCAAAGCCTCGCCATGTCCGCGCCGATGATCGAGGCGGGCCTGTGGTATCGCCCCAGCTACTTCCCCCGCCCGGGCGAAAAGGTCTGGCGCCAGAGCTGCGACCGCGAGGTCGGCCATGTGCGCCAGGCGGTCGGGGTGGCCGATGTCTCGACCCTGGGCAAGATCGACCTGCAGGGGGCGGACGCGGGGCGTTTCCTCGATTTCGTCTATGCCAACAAGTTCTCCACCCTTGCCGAGGGGCGGGTGCGCTACGGGCTGATGCTGCGCGAGGACGGCCACGTCATGGACGACGGCACCACCGCGCGGATCGGGCCCGAGCACTACGTGATGACCACCACCACCGCCGCGGCGGGCGAGGTAATGGGCCACCTGGAATTCGCCGCCCAGGTGCTGCGCCCCGACTGGGACGTGCGCCTGATTTCGGTGACCGAGCAATGGGCCCAGTTCGCCGTTGCCGGGCCGCAGTCGCGTGCCCTGCTCGAGGAGCTGCTGGGCCGCGACCTGTCGACCGCGGTCCTGCCCTTCATGGGGTGCATGCCGGTCACGGTGGGCGGTATCGAGGGGCGGCTGTTCCGGATCTCCTTCTCGGGAGAGCTGGCCTATGAGCTGGCGGTGCCTTCACGCTATGGCGAAAGCCTGTTCGCCACGCTGGTCGAGCGCGCCGAGGCGCGTGGCGGTGGCGCCTACGGGATGGAGGCGCTGAACGTGCTGCGGATCGAGAAGGGGCTGCTGACCCACGCGGAACTGCATGGTCGAACCACCGCCTATGACCTCGGTCTGGAGCGGATGATGTCGCCGTCGAAGTCCTTCATCGGCAAGGCCGCCGCCACCCGGGCCGGGCTGGTCGCCGAGGACCGCGAGCGGCTGGTCGGGCTACGCCCGCTCGGCGCCTCGAAGATGATTCTGCCGGGCGCCTTCCTCTTCGAAGAGGCGGCCGAGCCGGTACGGGTCAACGCTCAGGGCTACGTGACCTCGTCCTGCTATTCGCCGACGCTGGGCGATACCCTTGCGCTGGCCTTCCTGAAGGGCGGCCCCGAGCGCATGGGCGAGCGGCTGCGCGTGGTCGATCACCTGCGCGAGGCCGTCACCCTCTGCGAGGTCTGCGAGCCCTGTTTCCTGGATCCCGAGGGGGAGAGAACCCGTGGCTGACCTGATGCTGACTGCCCGCAATGCCCTGCCGCAGGGCGAGGTCCGGACCCTTGCGGGGACCCGGATCGAGGTGCTTGCGATGCGCCGCCTGACCTCGCTGATGCCGGGGCGCGATGCCGCACCGCTGAGGCAGGCGCTGAAGAAGCACCACGGTCTTGTGTTGCCTGAGCCGGGCCAATGCAGCCGCTTCGGTGAGGCGGAATGCCTCTGGTTCGGGCGCGACCAGTACTTGCTGATCGGAGAGCCGCCCTCTCCGCTGCTTGCTGGCACGGCGACGATGACCGACCAGTCCGACGCCTGGACCTCGGTGCTGCTGGAGGGGCCGCTGGCGCGGGCCGTGCTGGCCCGGCTGACCCCGCTGGACCTGCGTGACCGGGCGTTGCCCGAAGGCGCCAGTGCACGCAGCGAAATTGCCCACATGCAGGGTGCGCTGACCCGCGTGACGCCGGATGGCTATCGGCTGATGGTCTTCCGCTCGATGGCCGAGACGCTGCTGCGCGCGCTGCGCGAGACGCTGGAGACGGTCGCGGCGCGACAGGCGCACTGAAGGTGGCGTTCTGACGCCCGGGAAAAGGGGGAGGGGCCTCGGCCCATCTGGACTTCGCCCCGGCGAAGACCGATATTCGGCTCATGAAGCTGGACCCTTCCTTCCTAGACGAATTGCGGAACCGGATCTCCCTGTCACAGGTGGCAGGGCGCAAGGTCATATGGGACAACCGCAAATCCGTTCCCTCGAAGGGCGACATGTGGTCTCCGTGCCCGTTCCACCAGGAAAAGACAGCCTCTTTCCACGTCGATGACCGCAAGGGATTCTACTACTGCTTCGGCTGCCACGAGAAGGGCGACGCCATTTCCTTCGTGCGCAAGACCGAGAACGTCGAGTTCATGGAGGCCATCGAGATCCTCGCCCGCGAGGCCGGGATGCCGCTGCCCGAACGTGATCCCCAGGCGGCCCAGAAGGCCGAGAAACGCGCCTCGCTGACCGACCTGATGGAAGAGGCGGTGAAGTTCTTCTCGCTCTGCCTGCGCGGCGGGGCGGGGCGCGATGCCTCGGCCTATCTCGACCGGCGCGGCCTCGACCAGGCGGCGCGCGAGCGCTGGAACCTCGGATTCGCGCCGGATGCCTGGCAGGGGCTGTGGGATCACCTGATCGGAAAGGGCGCCAAGCCGGACGAGATCATGGCCTGTGGCCTGGCCAAGCCGTCAAACCGGGGCGGCAAGCCCTATGACGTCTTCCGCAACCGCATCATGTTCCCGATCCGCGACACGCGGGGGCGCTGCATCGCCTTCGGTGGCCGGGCGATGGATCCCGACGACAGTGCCAAGTACCTGAATTCGCCGGAAACGCAGCTCTTCGACAAGGGGCGGACGCTGTATAATCACGGCCCCGCGCGCGAGGCGGTCGGCAAGGGCCAGCCGCTGATCGTGGCCGAAGGCTACATGGATGTCATCGCCCTGTCCGAAGCGGGGTTCACCGGCGCCGTGGCTCCGCTTGGCACCGCTGTCACCGAACACCAGCTGGAAATGCTCTGGAGGCTCTCGCCCGAGCCGCTGATCGCGCTGGACGGCGACAAGGCGGGACTGCGTGCGGCGCGCAAGGTGATGGACCTGGCGTTGCCCAAGCTCTCGGTCGGGCGTTCGGTTCGCTTCGTGCTGATGCCGGAAGGGCAGGACCCGGACGAGCTGCTGAAGGCCAAGGGCCGCAGCGGCATGGAGGCCCAGCTTGAGGCGGCGCTGCCGCTGGTCGAATTGCTGTGGCAGCGCGAGACGGAAGGCAGGAGCTTTGACAGCCCCGACCGCCGGGCGGCGTTGGACAAGGCGCTGCGCATCGCGACGCACCAGATCCCCGACGAGGGGCTGCGCTACCACTACGATCAGGCGCTGAAGGAAAAGACCCGCGCACTTTTCCGCCCGGCCCGCTCGGGCGGGGGCAATGGCAACGGCTATTCCCAGCCCTTCCAGCGCGGCAAGGGCGGCAAGGGCAGCTTTGCCCGGAACCGCTTTGCCCCGGTCATCCCGCTGCCCAGCACCAAGGCCAGTCTGCTGGCGGCGCAGAATCCCGAGGCGACGGAATACCTGCGCGAGGCGGTGATCCTGGCCTCGCTGGTGGTCACGCCGACAGTTGCCGAACAGTTCGAGGGCGACCTGCTGCGGATGCACTGCCGGGACGAGATGCACGCCGCCCTGCGCGACCTGATTCTGGCCCATGCCCTGCACGCCCCGGCGGAATTCCCCGAGCGCGCGCGGGCCGCTCTTGGCGGCGAAGCCCTTGACGAACTGCTGCGGCGGACCCATGTGGCGCTCTGTCCGCCGGTGCGTCACCCCGGCGACGAGGAACAGGCCCGCCTGACGCTGAACGAGGAATTCGCCAAGCTGCAGACGGTCCGGGCCTTGCGCGACGAGATCGACGAGGCGACGCAGGATATGGATCATGTCGAGGACGAGGCGATCACATGGCGCCTGGGCGATGCCGCCCGCAGCAGCCAGGACGCCCTGCGTGGACTTCAGGAGGACAGCGCGGAATATGACATCGGAGAAAACGGGGCCCCGATCAATCGTGATGAGCGCAGCGCCTTGGACGCGTTGATGCAGACGATTCGCTTCGACAAACCACGCCGGAACCGCTGAGCGTACGGTCAAGTTTGCGAAATGACAGGGATCCTCAAGAAAATCAGGGTAAACGGGTGTGCGAATCGGTGAAAGCAGGTATTGATTCGGATCTATCGAATCACAGCCTCACAGCCGCCGCATCCACTGCGCAGGAGTTACGCCATGGCCGCCAAGGACAACGACGACGCCCAGATGGACGAGCAGGAGGCAGAAGTCTCCCTCGACATGAGCCAGGCACAGGTGAAAAAGATGATCGCGGAAGCCCGCGAGCGTGGCTTCATCACCTATGATCAGTTGAACCAGGTCCTGCCGCCGGATCAGGTCTCGTCCGAGCAGATCGAGGATGTCATGTCCATGCTCTCCGAGATGGGCATCAACATCATCGAGGATGAAGAGGCCGAGGAAGAAGAGCAGAAGACCACCGCTGTTGCCACGACCAACCAGAACCGCGAAGTAGCTCTGGGTGGCACCGGGCAGGAGAAGCTGGACCGCACCGATGACCCGGTGCGCATGTACCTGCGCGAGATGGGCAGCGTCGAACTGCTGAGCCGCGAGGGCGAGATCGCCATCGCCAAGCGCATTGAGGCCGGCCGCAACACGATGATCGCGGGCCTCTGCGAAAGCCCGCTGACCTTCCAGGCGATCACCATCTGGCGCGACGAACTTCTGTCCGAAGACATCCTGCTGCGCGACGTGATCGACCTTGAAACCACCTTCGGCGACCAGCTTGACGGCGAAAGCGACGAGCCGGTGGTCGACGCCTCCAACGTCTCGGCCCAGCCCAAGCGCGACGACGGCCCCGAGCTGGACGCCGACGGCAACCCGCTGTCCAAGGACGATGACGACGACGAAGACGATCAGCAGAACATGTCCCTCGCGGCCATGGAATCGGCGCTGAAGCCCCGCGTGCTGGAAACCCTCGACCGCATCGCCCACGATTTCGAGATCCTGTCGGAAATCCAGGACAAGCGCATCAGCGCCACGCTGAACGAGGACGGCTCGTTCTCGGCCGCGGATGAGGCGACCTATCAGAAGCTGCGCTCGGAAATCGTGCTGCTGGTGAACGAGCTTCACCTGCACAACAACCGGATCGAAGCGCTGATCGACCAGCTCTACGGCATCAACCGCCGTGTCATGGCCATTGACGGCTCGATGGTGAAGCTGGCGGACCAGGCGCGCATCAACCGGCGCGAGTTCATCGACGAGTATCGCGGCCACGAGCTGGATCCGAACTGGATGGAGCGGATGGCCGGCAAGTCCGGTCGCGGCTGGCAGATGTTCATCGAGCGCTCCTCCGACAAGGTCGAAGAGCTGCGCAATGACATGGCGCAGGTCGGTCAGTACGTCGGCCTGGACATCAGCGAGTTCCGCCGCATCGTCCAGCAGGTCCAGAAGGGCGAGAAAGAGGCACGTCAGGCCAAGAAGGAGATGGTCGAGGCGAACCTGCGTCTCGTGATCTCGATCGCCAAGAAGTACACCAACCGCGGGCTGCAGTTCCTCGACCTGATCCAGGAAGGCAACATCGGCCTGATGAAGGCCGTCGACAAGTTCGAGTACCGCCGCGGCTACAAGTTCAGCACCTACGCCACCTGGTGGATCCGCCAGGCGATCACCCGCTCGATCGCCGACCAGGCCCGCACGATCCGTATCCCGGTCCACATGATCGAGACGATCAACAAGCTGGTCCGCACCGGTCGTCAGATGCTGCACGAGATCGGCCGTGAGCCGACCCCGGAAGAGCTGGCCGAAAAGCTGCAGATGCCGCTCGAGAAGGTCCGCAAGGTGATGAAGATCGCCAAGGAGCCGATCTCCCTCGAAACCCCGATCGGGGACGAGGAAGACAGCCAGCTGGGCGATTTCATCGAGGACAAGAACGCGATCCTGCCGCTGGATTCCGCCATTCAGGAGAACCTGAAGGAAACCACGACCCGCGTTCTGGCCTCGCTGACCCCGCGCGAGGAACGGGTTCTGCGGATGCGCTTCGGCATCGGCATGAACACCGACCACACGCTGGAAGAGGTCGGCCAGCAGTTCAGCGTGACCCGCGAACGGATCCGTCAGATCGAGGCAAAGGCGCTGCGCAAGCTGAAGCACCCGAGCCGCTCGCGCAAGCTGCGTAGCTTCCTCGACCAGTAAGCGACTGTTATTTCAAGACAAAAGCCCCGCCCTCCGCGTGCCGGAGGGCGGGGCTTTGCCGTTCAGGGCCGGTGCGAACCTGCGGCGCCGGACCGGCGGAACTTCGCAAACCCTGTCCGGGCGCGCCGGCGCAACGGCGCTGAACGGTTGCGTCATGGCGGCGGGCAGGGCAAACGAGAGGAAATTTTCAAAAGCCATATGAGGGTTTCCATGACCGCCATTCGTTTCGCTGCCGCCTGCCTGGCCCTGCTTCCCCTGACCGCACAGCCAGTCCTCGCCAAGTCCTCCGGCGGGCTTGTCAGCGGTGCCATCGGCTCGGCGCTGCGCGCTGCTGGCGACAATGACAGCGGTGTCACCGCCGAAGCGGGCCTGGTCTCGGCCGCCGATCCGGCGGGCATGGCCCAGGCCCTGCAGGACCTTGGCTACCGCGCCGAACTGGATACCGACGGTGTCGGCGATCCGATGATCCGCTCGGCCAGCTCGGGCACCGGCTTCAACATCTACTTCTATGGCTGCGTCGAGAACGCGGGCTGCGATTCGATCATGTTGTCCTCGGGCTTCGACCTGACCGAAGGGCTGGAGCCGGCGAAGATCAACGCCTGGAACCAGGAATCGGTGGTCGCCAGCGCCTATCTCGACGACGAGGGCGATCCCTACCTTCAGCACTACATCCTGACCCGCAGCGGTATCCCGCTGGAGGTCTTCGAATATGCACTCGGCGAATGGGAATACGCGCTCGGCGACTTCCTCGAGTTCATCGACTGGTGATCCGCTGACCGCCCCTGGCGTCGCCACTCGCCAGGGGTGTAGGGCGGGAGATATCCCGCCCCTGTCGTAAGCCCTGTCACGGCCCCGGGTGCAGGCCTGTTGCCGTCCCCTGCGGGGCGGCGTCAGGACAGGTGCTGGCGGAAGAAGTCCACCGTCCGGGTCCAGGCCAGTTCGGCCGCGGCCTCGTCGTAGCGTGGGGTCGAGTCGTTGTGGAAGCCGTGATTGGCCTGGGGGTAGATGAAGGCCTCGTAGGTCTTGCCATGAGCCTGCAACGCGGCCTCGTAGGCCGGCCAGCCCTCGTTGATCCGGGTATCCAGCTCGGCGTAGTGCAGCATGATCGGGGCTTGGATGCGCGGCACGTCCTCGGGCGCCGCCTGTCGGCCATAGAAGGGCACCGCCGCGCCCAGTTCCGGATAGGCCACCGCCGCGGCATTCGCCACGCCGCCGCCATAGCAGAAGCCGGTGATCCCGACCCGGCCCGTGGTCATCTCGCTGCCCATCAGGAACTCGACCGCGGCGAAGAAGTCGTTCATCAGCTTCACCGGATCGACCTGGCGCTGCAGGTCGCGCCCGGCGTCGTCATTGCCCGGATAGCCGCCCACCGAGGACAGCCCGTCAGGCGCAAGCGCGACGAATCCCGCCTTGGCGGTACGCCGCGCCACGTCCTCGATATAGGGGTTCAACCCACGGTTCTCGTGCACCACCACCACGCCCGGACGGGTCTCGGCCAGGGGCACGCCCTCGGCGGCGGGGCGGACGAGGTAGCCGCGTACTTCTCCGTGGCCCTCGGGCGAGGGATAGGAGATGTATTCGGCGTGGATTTCGGGATCGGTGAAGCTGACCTGCTCGGCCAGGGCATAGTTCGGCTTCATCAGGTCGAAGAGCGCGAGGGCCGTCACCCCGCCCACCGTGTAGCGGGCCGCGCGGTCGAGAAACTCGCGCTTGGTGATCTGCCCATGGGCATAGAAATCGTAAAGTTGCAGAAGTTCCGGCGCGAAATCGCGAGCAGTCAGACGGGTCACGGCAGTCTCCGTTGCGATGGGTGTCGGTGCGATGCCAGCCTAGCCTGCACGGGGCGCGCGGCTGATCAATTCTGCATCAGCGCGCTCACTCTGTCGTGATCGGCCGGCGGGGGCAGGGCGCTGTCCGTGCGGTACAGCAAAGCTGTCACCCCTCTGTCGGAAAACTGTCACGCGGCGACGCTAACCCGGCGCAAGGCCCCTGTGGCCCACCCGCCCGTCCGGCAAGGCTCCACTCCCCAGCCGGTCCAGTTTCAGACAGATGATCGGATGACGCCCATGAAACGCGCCCTCACTCTCGCCGCCGCCCTTTCGCTGACCACCACCGCCGCGCTCGCCGATGTCTCGGGCAAGCTGGTGCTCTATACCAGCCAGCCCAATGCCGATGCGCAGCAGACCGTCGATGCCTTCAAGGTCGAATACCCCGAGGTCGAGGTCGAATGGTTCCGCGAAGGCACCACCAAGGTCATGGCCAAGCTGGCCGCCGAATTCGAAGCCGGAGCGCCGCAGCCCGACGTGCTGCTGATCGCCGACAGCGTCACCATGGAGGGTCTGAAGGCCGAAGGCCGCCTGATGGCCTATGCCGATGCCGATACCTCGGCCTACGAGGCCGGCGTCATGGATCCCGAGGGCTACTGGTTCTCGACCAAGCTGATCACCACCGGCATCATGTACAACACCGAGGCGCCGCTGCAGCCGACCTCCTACAAGGACCTGCTGAAGCCCGAGGCCAAGGACATGCTGGCCATGCCCTCGCCGCTGACCTCGGGCGCTGCGACCATCCACATGGCCGCGCTGACCTCGAACCCGGACCTGGGCTGGGACTTCTATGAAGGCCTCGCCGCCCAGGGGGCCAACCCACAGGGCGGCAACGGCGGCGTCTACAAGGCCATCGCCGGCGGAGAGAAGCTCTATGGATTCGTCGTCGACTACCTGCCGATCCGCGAA
The DNA here is from genome assembly GCF_000220565.1 of Oceanicola sp. S124. Lineage (GTDB taxonomy): Bacteria > Pseudomonadota > Alphaproteobacteria > Rhodobacterales > Rhodobacteraceae > Pseudooceanicola. The sequence goes on from NZ_AFPM01000320.1 coordinate 30,136, forward strand.
GCGGTGAAGGGCGCCCCCGTCGCCTTCGTCTTCCCCGAAGAGGGCGTCTCGGCGGTGACGGAACCTGCCGCGATCCTGTCGAGCGCGCAGAACCCCGACGCGGCCAGGGCCTTCATCGACTTCCTGATCTCCGAGAAGGGCCAGCAGCTGACCGCCGACATGGGCTATCTGCCCGCCCATCCCGGTGTCGCCGCGCCCGAGGGCTTCCCCGCGCGCGACGCGATCAAGCTGATGGACTTCGATCCGGCCACCGCCCTGGCCGACGACATGGAGAACAAGGAACGCTTCCTCTCGATCTTCGGCGGCTGACCCTTGCACCTCAAGCGACTGCTGCGCGGCGAGCCCCTGGTGCTCGCCGCGCTTTGCCTTCTCTGCCTTCTGCTCTTCGCGCTGCCCCTCGGGCTGCTGTTCCGCATCGGCCTGACCGAGGACGGCCTGCCCAGCCTCACGCCGCTGCTCGAGGCGGTGGCCGCCCGTTCGGTCCGCGTGGCGCTTTGGAACTCGCTGGAAAGCGCGATGATCTCGGCCCTTGGCGCCTTGCTGATCGGCACGGCCATGGCGCTGGCCATCGGGCTGAGCGACCTGCGTGCCAAGGGGGTGTTCGTCTTCGTGCTGCTGCTGCCAATGATGATCCCGCCCCATGTCACGGCCATTGCCTGGGTGCAGGCGCTCGGGCCCGCTTCACCGGTGCTGCAGGCGCTCGGGCTGGCGCCGCCGGTCGGCGCGACCCATCCGCTCTATTCCGCCGCCGGTGTCTGGCTGCTGCTGACGCTGCAACATGCGCCGCTGGTCTTCCTTGTCGTGCTGGCCGCCCTGCGCGCCCTACCGCGCGAGATGTCCGAGGCCGCGCGGATCGCCGGCGCCCGCCCGCTGCGCCTGCTGTCGCGGGTGCTGCTGCCGCTGCTGGCGCCTTCGCTGCTGGCGGGCTTCGCGCTGGCCTTCGTCTCGGCGCTCGGCAATTTCGGCATTCCGGCCCTGCTGGGGATCCCGGCGCGCTACACCACCCTGCCGGTGCTGATCTGGCGACGCCTGTCCAGCTTCGGCCCCTCGGTGCTGCGCGACGTGGCGGTGATCTCGGTCCTGCTGGCGGTGGTGGCGGTTCTGGCGATCTGGCTGCAGAGCGTGCTGCAACGGCGCGCCCGAGCCCAGGTGATCGGCCCGCCCCAGGCCAGCCTGCGCATCGCGCTTGGCCGCTGGCGGCTCTGGGTGACGGCGGCGCTGGTGCTCTACGCCGTGGCGACGCTGGTGCTGCCGCTGACCTCGCTGGTGGCGACGGCGCTTGTGCCGACCTATGGAGTCAAGCTGACCCTCGCGACCCTGACCTGGGACAACTTCGCCGAGGTGCTGCTGCGCCAGGGCGTGACCCTGCGCGCCTTCCTCAACTCGACCGTGACGGCAGGCGGCGCGGCGCTGGTGCTGGCCGGGCTCGCCTGCCTGCTGGCCTACTTCCTGACCGCGCGCAGCCGGGGCGCGCGCCGGGTCTCGGGCGGCATCGCCACCCTGGCCGAGGTCAGCTACGCGGTGCCCGGCCTGGTGATCTCGATCGCCTTCATCCTGGCCTTCCTGCGGCCGCTGCCGGGGCTGGGGGTGTCGCTCTACAACACGCTCTGGATCATCGCGCTGGCCTATCTGACGGCCTTCTTCTCGGTTGCGCTGAAGCCGGTGGCGGCGGCCTATGGCCAGCTCGATCCGTCGCTGGACGATGCGGCGCGGGTCTCGGGGGCGGGGTTCGGGCGGCGGATGTGGCGGATCTTCCTGCCGCTGGTGGCCCCGGCGGCCGGATCCGGGGCGATCCTGGTCTTCCTGACCGCCTATAACGAGATCACCGTCTCGGCCCTGCTCTGGTCGACGGGGAACGAGACCATCGGCACCACGATCTTCAACTACGAGGACGGAGGCTACACCGTGCTGGCCGCCGCCATGGCCAGCGTGACGGTGGCCGCGACCATTGGGCTGATGGTGGCGCTGGACCTGCTGGGGCGGCGGTTGCCGCCGGGCGTGGTGCCCTGGCGGATCTGAGGCCCAGACGCATTGAAGGCCCCGCTCGACGGAAGTCCGGGCCGGATCTGAGCCGGACGCGCCGAAGGTGGGTTGCACCCACCCTACACTCCAGGGCAGGGGCCGCGCGCCGGGCAGGCGGTGCCGCCGGTCGTAGGGTGGGTGCCAACCCACCGTGCCGTCAGGCGCCGCGCAGCGTCCCGGTTGCCGCCCGGTCGACACCGCCGGCCGTGACGACCACCCCGAAGAGCTCTGCCGCCTGCTCCGCCGTGTAGCGCCCGAGGCGGACATCCTCGGCCACCGCCGCCGGGTCGCGTTGCATCGGATCGCCGTAGCCGCCACCGCCGGGGGTGCGCACATGCACCACGTCGCCTGGGGCCAGGGGGATGTCCTGCTCCTTGCTGAGATGGGGTGGCACATGGACCGTGCCATCGCGGATCACCTGCACCTTGTTCACCGTGCCGTCCCGGCCGCCAAGCGCGCCGAGCGGACCGGTGCGGCCGTGATCCATGACGAAGCTGGCCCGCGCCTCGCCGCGCCGCAACTCGACCGCGTAGTCCAGCCCGAAGCCGCCCCGGTGCAGCCCCGCCCCGCCCGAGCCCTCGTGCAGGGCGTAGTGGTGATAGAGCACCGGGAACTGCGCCTCCATGATCTCGACCGGCGGCGCCTTCGAGATGCCGATGGTCGAACAGCCGTTCGACAGCCCGTCATGATCGGCATTGCCGCCGTAGCCGCCGCCCGAGATCTGGTACATGACGAAATCGCGCCCCTTTTCGGGGTCGTGCCCGCCAAGGGCGAAGTTGCCCGAGCTGCCCGCCGGTGCCGCCGTCACCCGGTCGGGCAGGGCGGGGGCGAGGGCGGCAAAGACCGCCTCGGCGATGCGCTGGCTGACCTCGGCGGCGCAGCCCGAGACCGGGCGCGGGTAATGGGCGTCTAGGAAGGTGCCCTCGTAGCCCGTGACCTGCAGCGGCTCGAAGGCCCCGGCCGAGATCGGCACCTCGGGGAAGATATGCCGCATCGCCAGGTAGACCGAGCTGAGCGTCGTGGCGAGGACCGAGTTCATCGGCCCGGTGCAGGGCGCGGAAGAACCGGTGAAATCGAAGCTCAGGCTGTCGCCGGTCCGGGTGACCGAGAGGCGAATCTCCAGCGGGGTATCGACCACGCCGTCGCTGTCGATCCAGGCCGAGGCCGCATGGGTGCCCTCGGGGATCTGCGCCACGTAGCTGCGCATCTGCGCCGCCGCCCGGGCGCGCAGTTCGGAAATGGCCTCGGCGACCACGGCGTCGCCGTAGCGGTCGAGCAGCTGGTTCAGGCGGTCCTCGCCGACCTTCAGCGCCGCCGCCTGGGCCTGGACGTCTCCGATGCGCTGATCGGCGACACGGATGTTCGAACAGATGATCTGGTAGATCTCCTGGTCCAGCACGCCCTCCTTGAACAGCCGCACCGGGGGCAGGCGCAGCCCCTCCTGTTCCACCGAGGTGGCCGAGGCAGAGAAGCCGCCGGGCACCGCGCCGCCGGTGTCGGGCCAGTGGCCGGTGTTGGAGAGCCAGCAGAAGATTTCGCCGTCACGGTAGTAGGGCCGGGCAAAGCGCACATCCATCAGGTGGGTGCCGCCCAGGTAGGGGTCGTTGACGATGTAGATGTCACCCGGCTTCGGGGCCGGGGTCACGCCATCGCGGATCCGCTCTACCAGCACGCGGGTCGAATGCTGCATGGTGCCGACGAAGACCGGCAGGCCCTGGTTGCCCTGGGCGATCAGCGATCCGTCCTCGGCGGAATAGATCCCGTCCGAGCGGTCGTTGGCCTCGGCGATCACCGGCGAGAAGGCGGCGCGCGAGAAGGAGAGGTCCATCTCGTCGCAGACCTGTTGCAGGCCCGCCTGGATGACCGAGAGGGTGATGGGGTCGATGCTCATCTGGGGGTCTCCTTGGCAGGTGGTGTATCGCCCCGGGGGGCGATGCCTCTGGCGGCAGTATTTTCAGCCATCGGATAGGGCAGGGGGGCAGCGCCCCGGGGGCGGATCTGGCGCGTGGTCGCGAGGGGCGCCTTCATTGCGCGGCCCCCACGTGGATCAGGATGTTGCCGATGGCATCGGTGGTGACGCAGTCGCCGGGCGGGACGAGGATGGTGGTGTCCATCTGCTCGAGGATGGCCGGGCCGTCGAAGCTGGCGTCTGCCGGCAGCAGGTCGCGCTGGTAGAGCGGTGTTTCATGGGGCTGGCCGTCGAAGATCACGGGCCGGGTGGCACGCAGGGCCTCGGGCAGGGTCGCCTTGCGCTGCTCGGCGGGGATCAGGCGGGCGGGGTCCAGCGCGTTGCGGGTGCCGATGACCGAGGTATTGGCATTGACCACCGCCGCGCGGATCGTGTCGAGGCGGACGTGGAAGCGGTTCCAGTAGACCTCCTCGAAGGCGGCCTGAAGCGCCTCGCGGGTGATCTGCGGGCCGTCCAGCTCGACCCGCAGCAGGTGGGTCTGGCCGATGAACTGCATGTCGAGGGAATGCAGGACGCGGGTCTCGGTGATTTCGACCTTCTCGCGACCGATCAAGGCCCGGCCCTCTTCGGCCTGTTCAGTGAGGATCTGCGCGAGGCTGTCCATGTCCAGTGTGTCGAGCGGCTGGCTGACCGTTCGGGTGAAGTCGTGGCGCAGATCGGCGACGAGGCAGCCGAGCGCATTGGTGATGCCGGGCCGGGCCGGGGTGAGCACCGTCGGCACCCCGAGTTCTCGCGCCAGCGAGGCGGCGTGCAAGGGACCCGCGCCGCCGAAGGCGAAAAGCGCGAAGTCCCGCGGATCGGCCCCGAGCGAGACCGAGACCATGCGGATCGCCCCGGCCATCTTGACGTTGGCCAGCTGGATCACCGCCTCGGCGGCCTGTTCCGGCGTCAGGCCCAGGGGGTCGCCCAGCTTCTTTGCAAAGATGTCCCGCACGGTTTGCAAAGTGACGCCGCCCTCGACGGACTTCAGCCGCGCGGGGTCGAGGCGGCCAAGCAGCAGGTTGGCATCCGAAATCGTCGGCTCTTGCCCGCCGCGCCCGTAGCAGATCGGGCCGGGGGTGGCGCCGGCGCTCTCGGGGCCGACCTCCAGCAGGCCCGCCGCATTGACCCGCGCGATCGAACCGCCCCCGGCGCCGACGGTGCGCACGTCGACCATCGGCACGTGGATCGGCATGGCGTATTCGACCTCGATCTCGTTGGAGACCGCGGGCTGGGCATTGCGGATCAGCGCCACGTCGGTCGAGGTGCCGCCCATGTCGTAGGTCAGCAGGTCCGGGATCCCGGCGGCGCGGCCGGTGAAGGCAGCGGCCATGACGCCGGAGGCGGGGCCGGACATGACCGTGCGGGCCGCCTCTTCGGCGACGCGGCGGGCCGAGACCATGCCGCCATTGCCGTTCATCACCAAGAGCTCGCCCGCATAGCCGCCGCGTTCCAGCGAGCCGGCGAGGTTCTGGACATAGAGGTCGAGGATCGGCTGCACCGAGGCATTGACCGCCGCCGTCACGCCGCGTTCGTACTCGCGGCTTTCCGACAGCAGGGCATGGCCGAGGGTGACATAGGGATTGGGCCAGACCTCGCGCAGGATCTCTCCGGCGCGCAGCTCATGGGCGGGGTTGCGGTAGGCGTGCAGGAAATGGACCACCAGCGCCGTGCATCCGAGGTCGAGCAGCTTCTGCGCCGCCGCGCGCAGGGCGTCCTCGTCCAGAGGGATGATCACGCGGCCTTCGGCATCCATCCTCTCGGGCACTTCAAGGCGCAGGTCGCGGGGGATGAGGGGGCGGAAATCACCTTTCATCCCATAGGCTTGCGGGCGGGTGCGACGACCCAGCTCGAGCACGTCACGGAAGCCCCTGGTGGTGATGATCCCGGTCCGCGCCAGCTTGCGTTCGAGCACCGCGTTGGTTGTTGTCGTGGTACCATGCACGATCAGCGCGGTGCCGGGCAGGTCGGCCTCGGCCTCGGCCACGGCGTTCATCACCCCGCGCGACTGGTCGTCCAGCGTCGAGGGCACCTTGGCGATGCGCACCTCTCCGGTTGCCGGATCCATCAGGATCAGGTCGGTAAAGGTGCCGCCTACGTCACAGCCGATGACCTGTCCGGTTTCCATGGCACTCCCCCGTGTTGACCTGCTGTCGATACATTTGTGTGCAAATGAATTTCCGATGCGGAGCGTGAAGTCAATTCCCTCTTTGCATCCCGGGCGCGGAGGGGGCAGCTTGCGTCGAGGGATGCCCAGCCCGTGACCACGCCGCCGGCGGATGGTGGGGACAGGGCGCAACAAGAGTGGGGCACGCGGTGAAACAGGGCAGAGGCAGGGCGGTCGCGGCAGGGATGGTGGCGGGCGGCATGGCGGTGAACCTGCCGGAAGCGGCGCTGGCCCATGCTTCGGAAGGGGCTTTCGTGCTGCTGCTGCCGACCGATGCCTACATCGCAGGCGGGGTCGCCTCGGTGGCGCTGACCGTGCTGCTGATCGCGCTCGTGCCCGAGGCGCGGGCGCACGGGATGTTCGGCGCACGTCGCATCGCCTCTGCGGGGCGGTGGCGCGGGCAGATGGTGACCTCGGCGCTCTCGGCGGTGCTCTTGCTCTGGGCGGTCTCGCAGGGGCTGGCGGGCACTCAGGATCCGGTGCGCAACCCGTTGCCGTTACTGGTCTGGAGCGGGATGTGGCTGTTCCTGCTGAGCGGACAGGGGGTGCTTGGGGACCTCTGGGGCTGGCTCAGCCCGTTCCGGATGACCGCCGCGCTGCCGGGTCTGTTCGGGCTGCGCCCCCTGCTGCGCTATCGTCCCCGCTGGGGGTACTGGCCCGCGCTGCTCGGCTACCTCGCCTTTGCCGGGGTGCTCATGGTGCACATCGCCCCGACCGACCCGGACCGGCTGGCGGTCATGGTGCTGGGATACTGGGGCTGGACGTTGGCGGGCTGCCTGCTGTTCGGCCCGCGCTGGCTGCTGCGCGGCGAGGGGCTGACCCTGCTGATGCGCCTCTTTGCCCGCCTCGCCCCCCTGCGCCGGCAGGGCGGGGCCTGGCGCCTCGGCCTGCCCGGCTGGGAGCTGGAGCGCCGCGCCGCCCCCGCACTGTCTCTGGCGGTCTTCATGCTGCTGACCCTCGCCCTCGGCTCCTTCGACGGGCTGAACGAGACCTTTGCCTGGCTGGGCTGGATCGGGATGAACCCGCTGGAATTCACCGGCCGCTCGGCGGTCGTCGGGCAGAACCTGGCGGGCCTGCTGCTGGCCGGCCCGCTGCTGGTGGCGGTCTACGGGCTGTCCATCAAGGCCGGGCTGGTGCTGATCGACGCGGGCGGTTTCCGGCAGAGCTTCCGCGCCCTGGCCCCGGCGATCCTGCCGATCGCCTTCGGCTATCACATCGCCCACTACCTGCCCGCCGCGCTGGTCGAGGGGCAGTCCCTCTGGAACCTCTTGCGGACCCTGCTTGGTCTGCCCGAAATTCCTGTCACCACTGGCTTTTTCAACCGACAGGCCTCGGTCCGGGTGATCTGGCTCAGCCAGGCGGGGGCGGTGGTCCTGGGCCATGTCCTGGCCATCCTGATGAGCCACGCCGCGGCGATTCGCCTGCATGCCAGCCACCGGCGCGCAGCGCTCAGCCAGGCACCGCTGGCCCTGTTCATGGTGCTCTACACCCTCTTCGGCCTCTGGCTGCTGGCCTCGCCGCGTGGAGCCTGATGCGTCCCTCTATGGCTGCCCGCGTCTTGGGCAGAGCCGCCCCGGAGGGCGACAGGGAATTTCGACGAAATCGTCAAAGCACTGGACAGATCATTTGTGTGCCTACAGACTTCGACCCTAGGGTCAGCTTAATAAGATCCAGGATAAATCCGTCTCCAACAGGGAATGTGGACATGACCGAGATACCCAGCAAGACCAAGACAGGGCTGATCAGCCCGACCCGCCGGGGCGCGCTGAAGACGCTGGCTGCCGGCGCCGGGGCAGCCGCCACCATGCCGCTCTGGGCCCGTTACACCAGCGCGCAGAGCGCCGCGCCGATCAAGATCGGCTTCGGCAAGCACGCCACCGGCATCGGCGCTGCCTATGGCCGCTGGTACGAGCGCACCTCCGTCGCCGCCCTGGCCAAGATCAACGCCGAGGGCGGGATCAACGGCCGCCCGGTCGAGCTGGTGACCGAGGATGACGGCACCGATCCCCGCCGCGCCGCCGAGGTGCTGGAGAAATTCGCCAACCAGTCCGACTGCGATGTCGCCTTCGGCACGCTCTTCAGCCATGTCGTCGTCGGTGCCGCGCCCCGCGCCGGAGAGCTGAAGCTGCCCTATTTCGTGGTCTCCGAAGGCCACCACGTTGCCTCGGGGATGCTGAACCGCTGGACGCTGCAGCCGGGCATCACCGACGTCAAAAGCCAGATCTCGGCCATGGCGCCCTTCCTGACCGGCACGCTCGGCAAGAAGGTCACCATGATCTACCCCGACTATGCCTTCGGCTACGATCACCGTGACAACCTTGCCCCCGCCATCGAGGCGGCTGGCGGCGAAGTGGTGGCCAAGATCGCCATCCCGCCGACCGAGACCTCCTTCACCAAGTATTTCCCGCAGATCCCGCGCGATACCGATGTCATCTACCACGTGATGATCGGCCCCGCCGTGCTGACCTTCGTCAAGGAAATGGGCGAGTTCTTCGGTCCCTCCCGCCCCGAGATCTTCGGCTTCATCGACAGCCTCGAGGCCACCGACCTGACCTCGCCCGGACTCGAGTTCCTGGACGGCACCTACTTCTGGGAAGGCAACCCGCGCTACCTGCAGGCCGATGCGCCCGACTACGTGAAGGCTTATCGCGATGCGGTCGGGCTGGACGAGAACGGCGCCTCGGTCTCCGATCCCTCGGATGTCTCGACCTCGGCCCACATGTTCGGCTGCTGGGAGACCCTGCACATCATCAAGGCCGGCATGGAGGCGGCGGGCTACCAGTCTACCGCCGACCGCCAGAAGCTGGTCGAGGCCGTCGAGGTCATGTCGATGATGGAGGCCGGGCCGGCCCATCCCCAGGGCACCAAGATGTTCAACGGCAAGACCCACCAGGTCTTCGGGCCGCAGTACATCTCGAAGGTCGAGGGCGGCAAGCTCTCGGTGGTCAAGACCGTCCCCTACGAAGAGACGATCTACCCCGACGAGGTTGACTACACGTCGATGAGCTTCTGATCCTCCGCGATCCGGGGCGGGCCGGGACGGGGTCGGGGGCGCAGCCCCCGGACCGCGCCCTGGCCCGCCCCCCGCGGGCGGGGCAGGGCGCCCCTCTCCGGCTTCGTGCCGCCCCTCGCGGGTGGCCGGCCGTTCCCTGAACTGTTCCCAAGTGAGAGACCGATGGACTTCGGACCCTATCTTCTGCTGGCCATGTTGGAAGGCGCCGTGCTGGCGGCTGTCCTGGCGTTGATGGCCAGCGGCCTCAGCCTCGTCTTCGGGGTGATGCGCGTGGTCAACGTGGCGCATGGCGAATTCTACATGCTGGGCGCCGTGATGGCCTGGGTGGTGACCCAGTTCCTCGCCGGTCTCGGTGGCGGGGCCGCCGTCAACTTCATCGCCGCCGCCGTGCTGGCGCCGCTGATCGTCTGCGCCATTGCTGCCGCCGCCGATGTCACCATCCTGAAACGGCTCGACTACGACCCCGAGCGGGTCATCGTCGCCACCATCGGTCTTCTCTACGTGATCCAGCAGGCGACCCTGATGGGCTACGGCCCCGACGCCCGCCCCGTCGTCGCCCCCTTCAACCAGCGCATCGCGCTGCCCTGGTTCGAGTTCGGCGAGAACGGCTTCCAGATGTACTATCCCTGGGGCCTGTCGACGACCTCCTACAAGCTCTTCGTGATCGTCGCCGCCGTGGTGCTGCTGTTTGCGCTGCGCCTCTTCATGACCCGCTCGCGCGCCGGTCTTGTGATGCGCGCCACCCAGCTTGACCGCGACATGGCCACCGCCTTCGGCATCCCGGTCGAGAAGGTCTACGCGCTGGTCTTCGGCGCCGGGGCGGCGCTGGCCGCCCTGGCGGGCGTGCTGATCGTGCCGATCCAGCAGGCCCATTACCTGATGGGCGGGGACGCGCTGCTGCTCAGCTTCATCGTAGTGATCATCGGTGGCCTCGGCAGTCTTGCCGGCACCGTGGTTGCCGCCGTGATCATCGGCATGTCCGACGGCATCATCTCGGTCTTCTTCACCCCGACGCTGGCCAAGATCATCGCCACCCTGGCCGTCGCGCTGGTGCTGGTCTTCCGCCCGCAGGGCCTGTTCGGAGTGAAGACCCGATGAGCCGCAAGGACCTGACCCTCCACCTCGGCCTCGTCGCCCTGCTGTTCGCGCTGCATTTCATCCTGCCCGCCTATCATCACGGGATCTTTGCCCGGGTCATGGTGCTGGCGGTCTATGCCGTCGGGTACAACATCGCCTTCGGCTACACCGGCCTGCTGTCGCTGGGCCATGCGATGTTCTTTGCTGCCGGGATGTACGGCATGGGGCTGGTCTCGTACCACTTCGGGGTTCCGGCGCTGCCTGCTTGGTTCGTCGGCGTCGCCTGCGCCGCCGCGCTGGCCTTCGTCGTCGGCCTGCTGGCCCTGCGCACCCAGGATGTCAGCTTCATGATCGTCACGCTGATGTTCGCCCAGGCGGCCTACCTGATCATCCTCTACTTCTCCGAGGTCACCCGGGGCGATGACGGCTTCGTCATCCCCGGTGCGCTGCGCGCCATCGGTCCCTTCGACCTGTCGGACGAGGGCACCCGCTACATCGTCGCCTGGATCCTCTTCTCGACCGCGCTGCTCTTCTCGCTCTGGCTGGTGCGCCATCCCTTCGGAAGGGTCCTCGTCGCCCTGCGCGAGAACGAGGAACGCGCCCGCCTGCTGGGCTATGACACCGGGCGGCGCAAGCTGGCCTCGCTGGTCATCTCGGGCACCATCTCGGGCGCCGCGGGGGCGGCCTATGCCGGGCTCTTCGGCTATGTCGGGGGCAGCTTCGCGGGGGTGCAATATTCGATTTTCGCCCTGCTCTGGGTGCTTCTGGGCGGGGCGGGCACCGTGCTGGGCCCCTTCATCGGCACGCTCTTCATGTTCTACCTGATCGACCTCGCGACCGAGGTGACCGAGGCCTACATGCTGATCGCCGGCGTGGTGCTGGTGCTGCTGACGCTCTTTGCGCCGCAGGGCATCGTGGGCGAGATCCGCCGCCGGCTGTGGAAGGACCTGCCATGAAACAGGCAAGCGACGTGATCCTCTCGACCGAGGGGCTGGGCAAGAGCTTTGACGGGCTGCGCGCCAACAACGCCATCGACTTCACCCTGAGGAAGAACCGCGTTCATGCGCTGATCGGGCCGAACGGGGCGGGCAAGACCACCTTCGTTTCCATGCTGATCGGACGGCTGGCCCCCACCGACGGGGCGATCTGGTTCGACGGGCAGAACGTGACCGAGATGCCCGCGCATCGCCGGGTGGCCCTGGGCATGGGCTATACCTTCCAGATCACCTCGGTCTTCAGCCGCCTGAGCTGCCACGAGAATGTCGCCCTCGCTGCCCGCCGCAAGGCCGGGCGCGGCAAGGGCGAGGTCGAGGCGGTCGTCGCCGATGCCCTCGTGCGCGTGGGCCTGGGCGAGCGGGCCGACGAGGTGGCGGGCGATCTCTCCTATGGCCACCAGCGGCTGCTCGAGATCGCCATGGGCCTGGCCTCGGCACCGCGCCTGCTGATCCTGGACGAGCCGACGCAGGGCCTGGCCGAAAGCGAGATCGCCGCCTTCAAGGCGCTGATCCGGGCGCTCTCGGCCGAGACCACGATCCTGTTGATCGAACACAACATGTCGGTGGTGATGGAGCTGGCCGACGAGATCACCGTGCTGAACTTCGGCGAGATCCTGGCCCATGGCACGGCGGCCGAGATCCACGCCAACCCGGCGGTGCAGGCCGCCTATCTTGGAACGGAGACCGCGTGATGCTGAAGATCGACGGGCTGACGGCGGGCTATGGCCAGGCGGTGATCCTGCGCGACGTGGCCCTGAGCGCCGAGGCGGGCGAGATCACCGTCCTGATGGGGCGCAACGGGGCGGGCAAGACGACGCTGATGAAGTGCATCATGGGTCTGGTGAAGGCGCAGGCGGGGCAGATCCTGCTGGGCGATACCGACCTCGCGCTGCTGCCGCCACACCGGGTTCCGGGTAATGGCGTGGGCTACGTGCCACAGGGCCGGCGCCTGTTCTCCGAGCTGACGGTGGCGCAGAACATCGAGATCGGCCTTGGTGCCGGCCCGAGAGATGCCGCGACGCGCCGTGAGACCCGCGACGAGATGCTCGAGCTTTTCCCCCGCCTTGCCGAGCGGATGCAGCAGCGCGCCGGCACGCTCTCGGGAGGCGAACAGCAGATGCTGGCCACCGCGCGGGCGCTCTGCCTGAAGCCCAAGCTGCTGCTGCTGGATGAGCCGACCGAGGGCTTGCAGCCCTCGATGATCGAGGCGATCCGGCAGGTCATGGTCCAGATGCGCGACCGTGGCCTGGCGGTGTTGCTGGTCGAGCAGCGAATCGACGCGGTGCTGGGCTTTGCCGACCGGATCAGCGTGATCGAGATGGGCCGCAATGCCGAGGACTTCGGCCGCGACGAGATCGCGCCGGGCGAAGCGCGGCTGCGGGCACATCTGGGCGTCTGAGGGCGCTGTGCAAACGAAGTGAGGCCGGATCCATCGGACCCGGCCCCTGAACCGTTTAACCTCCGCACCCTGCGGCGCGGCATACCCCTGAAAATCGGGGTCCGTCGGGGCGAAGGCGCCGCGGACCTTGTTGTTGCGGCCGGGTATGCTCCCGAACCGATCCTGTCTTGCTGTCCTGCCCTTTGGGGCGGTCGTCATCCGTCCGGTGCCTGCGCCTGACCGATCACACGGGAGCCTCCGGCGCCCGGCAGGCGAAAGAGTAACCGCCCGGAACCACTGGCTCCGGGCGGACCCCGTCACGGCCTCCCGACCCCCGTAGAGAGAGACCGGGGCGGAGGCCCGACACACACCTCGTCAATTCCTCCCCGGCGCGCATTGCCCGGGGCCTGCCAATAGGCCGATCAGCCCAGTTTTGCCAGCAGTGCCAGCAGGGCTTCCCGCTCGGATGCCGAGAGCGGGGCCATGGTCTCGGTCGAGATCTCGACCGCGGCGATGGCGGAGGCCTCGTAGAGGGCGCGGCCCTCGTCGGTGACGCTCAGGTAGTGGCGGCGCCGGTCGTCCGGGTCGGGCCGGGCCTCGACCAGACCGCGGGCACGCAGCCGGTCCGCCACGCCCTTGATCGTCGCCGCATCCATGGCGGTGGCCCGCCCCAGGGCGTTCTGCGACGTCGGGCCGAGCTGGCACAGCTTGGCCAGCGCGGCGAACTGTGTCGCAGTCAGCCCGGGCAGACGCTGGGCGAAGATCGCGAGATGGCGCTGGCTGGCCCGCCGGAGCAGGAAACCAACCTGCTCGTCAAGGCGGTAGCTGGCGGCGCGGGCATCCGCGAAGTCATAATGCATCGAAACTGATCTCTCCGGTTTTCAATCTATCGGCGACTGCGAAAGGCATTGACACCCGCGACCTGTTCGAGTCAATACCATTTGTGTACGAACGAAAATGACGTAGCGTGAAACCCGCGCAGCACGGCCTGACCTTCGACAAGGCGCGGGGATCGGGACACCACCCTGAATGTCACCCTGAAAGGATGTCGCCCATGGCACCGGTAGACAAGATCAGATGCGATGCCTGCCCGGTCATGTGCTACGTGGCCGAGGGCAGGACCGGGGCCTGCGACAGATATGCCAATGAAAACGGCAGGATCGTGCGCTGCGATCCGGTTACGGTGCTGGACCGCCGCCTTGCTGCAGGGGAAGAGGTGCGCCCCTTCCTGCCCGGCGCCGAGGACTGGGACGGCAGCATGATCCCGGGCCGCGAGCTTTTCGTCTCGGGGCTGGGCGCCGGCACAACTTATCCCGATTTCAAGCCCGCCCCCTTCATCGTCTCGCGCGAGGTCGAGGGCGTGGATACCGTCACCGTGGTGACCGAGGCGATCTATTCCTACTGCGGCGTCAAGGTGAAGATCGACAC